>CAVJJQ010000077.1:0-12824 GCA_963649755.1 bacterium
GAGCGAAGCGAGGACGGAGAGGGCGAGGACGGAGAGGGCGAGGACGGCGCGTGAGAGTTTCGCAAGCAAAATTCTTTTTTACACAATTTTACAATACAATTATTTGATTAAACTTTAAGATCGAATCTCTTTGAAAAAGGCCTGAAAATAGGTTTAAATACGAAATATCTGTCAAGCTGCTTTGAAAAGAAACCGATGAGTGTTCCGTTAAAGACGGCAAGAACTATGGTTCCGACACCGATTCCGGTGAAGCCTTTAAAGAAGCACAGGCTCATAATTACGCTGATGATTAACATCGTCACGTCAAAGCAGGTCTTGAAGAGTGAAAGGTTTGCGTTGTATTTTACGGTAACTGCCTTTACAAAGAAATCGTAAACCTGCGGATACAGATATGTCTTAAAGAACAGAGCAATTGAAAAAGAGGTAAGAATCATTCCGATTATAAACATTAATATTCGTCCCCAGAAAGGTATGCTTTCGGGTGGCGTTACGGAAGAGTCAAAACACGGAAGCTTTCTCCATAAATCAAGGACAAATCCGTAAATCAGGCAGGTTATAAACGATACAAAGTATACAAGCTTAAATTTCTTTAGTACTACACAAAGAATTATAAACAATATTCCCTGAACGATGTATTCGGCCTGACCGAAGGTGATGACTCCCAACTTTAAACTTAACAGGTAGGCCGGCGCGACTATCATCGACACTCCGAAATTTGCCTGTGTCAAAATCGCAACAGCCAGTGACAAGAGTATCAGGGCAACAAAATATGCCCCCTCACTTGGCAATTTAATTTTCTTCATAAACATTTCTCCTAAAAATGTACCTTGAAGTGCAGATTGTATATTGTATTGAATCATGCTATACTCTCAGCACGGAAAGTCAGAGCATATAAGGCGGTCTACCCTCCTTCATCGGAGGGGCTAACCCTCCAAGACAAAGAAAGGAGGGCGATGCCAATGTACGTTACACATTCGGATGTTATCCAGATAGGTATCTTATTGGTCGCTCTTGCAAGTCTTCTTTTTGAGATTTACAAGGGCAGGAAATAGCCGCCAACTACATCCACTAGTTGACGGCTGAACAAAAAGCTTTTAACTATAGAGGGTAGGCTGTATGCTTTTGGCTTTCCCTTCTTATACGGCTAATGTACCATATTTAACCAAGATATGCAAGGTAACAATATTGAATCATTGAATTTCAACCATTGTTATTTAAGCAAAAATGTTCTTTCAAAAGATTTTTCATCTCTTCATCGGCGGAAATCTTTACATTTTCAAAGTCCACATCCCGGGCATTCTTCATGTATACTCCGGTCAAGCTGCTGTTAAGTATGACATTTCCGTCACAGGGGCGTAAATCGTGCATTCCTTTTTCTCGTTCGGTCTTTTTAACGAGATTCAGTTTGACATTCCTAAATGAAACGTCTGAGATGTTAACCGAATCGTCACCGTAAATCAGGATGCCGTTCTCGCTTTCGCAAAGAATATTTTGAAAAAGAATATTTTTTATATGTCCGACATTTGTGTCCGGTTTTCTTTTTACAGCCGTAATTGCAATAGGCTCGGCACAACCCCACCACTCGTCCTTTGAAAAGAGTTTTGTGCCAATAGTAATGTTAGAAAAAATAACATTTTCAATCGACCCTTTATCACGAAGCTGCAGAGAAATTCCTCTGTTTGAATTGCTTACAGTACAGTTGTTTATGAGTATGTTTTTAAACAGAGCCTCGCTTTCGGTACCGAATTTGACAGCGGCACTCGTGGATGTAAGAGTGCAGTTTTCGACGGTGATGTTCTCGCAGGGACCGTATTGCATGAAGTTTGCGGTGTTCTTAAATACGATGCAGTCATCCGCACATTCGATATGACAGTTTGAAATACGCACATTCCTACAGTGATCGGGATCTATTCCGTCGCAGTTTGCAAGGCGCAGATTGTTAAGGATGCGGATGCCGTCGATTAGCACGTCGCTGCATCCTATCATGTGTGTGGTCCAGAAGGCACTGTTTGTAAGAGTCACATCCCGGATCGTGAGATGCTTTATATTTTCCAGAAAAAGAAGGGGAACTCTCGGATAAAAATATCCGTCGATATGGTATTTATTTTCGTTTCCGTAAAAGATTTTTTCGTTGCCGTCTATCTTACCAAGCCCGGTTATTGCGACATTTTCCTGATCATGTGCATAGATAAAGTAAAGGGTCGGAGCTCCGTTAAAGTCACAGTTTTCGTAGGTGGGTCTTGTAAGATGCTTTGGCATTTCTTTTTGCAAACCCAAGACATTATAGTCTTCCAAATGATCGCTGCCCTTTAAAACCGCACCTGCCTCCAAATGCAATTCCACATTTGAATAAAGAATAAGGGTGCCGCTTCGATAGGTCTTTCCGCCGGAAAGCACAACTTTTCCGCCGCCGATTTCGCGGCAGTAATCAATCGAAGCCTGCAGCGCACGTGTATCTATCGATACTCCGTCACCTTTTGCTCCGTAATTTTCTACGTAAATATTCATAAATAAAACTCTCCTATACATTGTGACCAATAACAGGTCTTCACCAGAAAAATGTAACACCCCGAGAATTTAGGGTCAATAATGAAATATTCCTTTTTTAGGTATTGGAACAAGCGGATTGAAGGGGTAGAATTCTTAAAAGAGGTAGCCGATGAATATTTGCGAGACAAAAGTTATTTTTAAAACCGAGAATACGCTTCTTCAAAAACTTTTTGATACTGCAGAAAGAAAATGTCTTAACAATCTAAAGGATTTTGCAGGGCGCAAAGTTTTGATTGAGGGCGGCGGGTATGAGAAAATCTGGCTTGAAACACAGCCTATGGGCGGTGAAATGTATGCAAAAAGAAACATGGAGGCCGCAATCAACAATCAGCTTCTTTTTATGGAATATGCCAGATCTGACGGACGCATTCCCGGAAGCATAGCTTTAATAGACGGGAAAATAACACCTCAGTTTAATAAATTTCAGGGTTTTTGCTTTCCGGCACCCGCACTTAATATGTATTATCTTGCGGGAGAGGACAGGGAATACTTGGACCTTCTTTATACAACGCTTGAAAGGTTTGACGAGTATCTTTGGAAGGTGCGTGATTCAGACGGAGACTCTTGTCTTGAAAGCTGGTGTAAGTACGATACCGGTGAGGACAATGCTCTTCGGTATGGGGATGCGCCCAATTGGTGGGATAAAGAAACACCTCCCGAAGGGTATGAAAAAGTTCCGATAGCCTCAATTGATGTCATGAGCTATTCGTATTCGGCGCGTGAGACCCTTTCTAAAATCGCCGGTATTTTAAATAAAGAAGATTTGAGAAAAATATGGGAGATAAAAGCCTCCGAGGTTAAAAAGAAAACAAGGGATTATCTTTGGAATGATGATCTTGAAATGTGCATTGACCGAGACAGACAACACAATCCTATGCTTGTAAAGATGCACAATACCTTAAGAGCAATGTACTGGAACAGCATAGACAAGGACATGGCGGATGCTTTTGTTTATAAGCATCTTTTAAATCCGAAGGAGTTTTGGACGAATATGCCATTGCCGTCTGTTGCCGCAGACGACCGGCTATTTAGGAACGAAAGCAAGAACGACTGGAGCGGTCAACCTGAGGCACTTACATACCAGAGAGCCATAAGAGCACTTGATAACTATGGCTTTGAATGGATTGAGCCACTGCTTGGAAATAAGCTATTTAATGCAATAGGAGAGGACTGCGTATTCGTACAGCAATATGACCCGTTCACCTGCAAACCTTCGAAGGTTTCTTTGGAAGGCGAGATGGATGCCTACGGCCCGGCGATGCTTTCGACCCTTGAATATATCGCGAGAATGTACGGAGTTCACAGGGAAGGCAATTTGATTTACTGGGGATGCTTTCACGGTACAAATGCCGAGTATGAGCAGATTTTTAACGGCGAGAGTTTTGCCATAAAAAATTCAGGACATTCTTCTGAAGCCTTTATCAACGGAAAGAAGATTTTTAATGTTGATGAAAGCGAGAGAGTAATCACAAATTTGAAGGGCGAGGTGATAGAACTTAAGAGTTTTGAGGAGTGCTATAAGAAAGCAAAATAAGGTTCACTAACGGTTAGTAAAACCGATTCGACTATGTTAAAATATCTGTGGAGTTGATGTATATAAACATTTAAAAAGCAAAGAGAATTTAAAGACTAAATTAAACATGTCAGCTTGGCCTTGAAAATTTATCTGCCAAGATCAGGATTAGCTTTGGGAAAAATAGTGAGGTGAAGACTATGAAAAATGCAGGTAATGGTGTCGCAATTCTCAGTAGTTTCGATAAATTCACAACTTTTTCATATGCAGGAAAGAAGCTTACTTTTCGAACTTGTAACGGATTGGAAAGATATACAAAAGTCCTCTTGTGGAAGAACGGATACATAGAGGTTCTGGCTAAATACAAGCAGGAGAAAGACGAAATCGAGGAGTATATCGATTTGGCACCGATACTTGATGGACTATATATGGACAAAGAAAAATTCTTGAGTCCGATTAAAGAAGTGAGGATTGAATATGTCTAAGGATGCAATAGATAAAATAGCTGATAATGCAAATATGATTGTGAACGGATATGCCTTTACAAAAGAGGATAATGGTTGGATTAGTATTCTGAATCTTAACCATCCTGACTGCGCGATGGTCATAAACACGAATGGTGATTTAATAGAAACGAATATGGATGAAATTGAACAACATATCGTACGTGAAATAAGTCGCAAAAATTTGCAATTTATGGAGGAATGATATGCCTAAATACTATGCCTTCCGAATCGCGGATCATTATCTATATTTTACATCGTTCTGCATCGTAGAGGCGATGCATGTTCATGCAAGCGATGAAGAACTTTCCGAAGGAATGTCGGCAAAGTTTTTTGTTTATGCAGACGGATCTTCAAAATTGGAAAAAAGAGGTGACTTAAAAGACAACCAGATTACTGTCATTCAAAAGTTTATAAAGGAAAATTATCTTGATATGTATCAGAAATACTATCTTCTGCCACATATCACTCGTGCAGTAATCCACACTATCTGAAAAACAAATTCGCACATCCAATTATATATATTCTGTCAATAGATTTCGAGAAATTTCCTTCGATTTCAGTGGAGTAAGGTTCACTAACTGTTAGTAAAACAGATTCGACTATGTTAGAATATCCGTGTAGTTGTTGGATATAAATATTTAAAAAAATGCAACAGATGATTCAAGAGGTAAAATAACTATGTCAATGTGGCCTAACTATAAATTCAATGTTCCGGAAAAGCGGAAGGTCAGATACATCATTCATACGGATTGTAAAAATGAAGCAGACGATCAGTTTACTGTAGTTCATGCTTTGATGACGGATAAACTTGATGTTAAGGGTATTATTGCGGGACACTTCGACAAGGCAAATTACGGAAGATTTCCTGAGCATACGACCGCGGATGCAAGTCTTGCGGAGATTAATAAAGTGCTTGACCTTATGGGACTTTCGGGCAAATATCCGGTATATTTAGGGTCAAACATAGCTATCGGTGAAGACGGGAAGCCTATTAAAACCGAGGCCGCGAAATTTATTATTGAAGAGGCCATGAAAGATGACGACAGACCCCTGTACATAGGCTGTCAGGGCTCAATAACGGACCTTGCCTGTGCGATACTTATGGAGCCTAGGATCTGTGAGCGTATGACCTGTATTTGGATAGGCGGCGGTGACTATCCGAACGGCGGAGGGGAGTTTAACCTTGCTCAGGATGTTAAAGCCGCAAGTATAGTATTTGATTCTCAAATGCCGCTTTGGCAGATACCGCGGGTTCTTTATAAGCAGTTTGCAGTTTCAATTGCCGAACTCCAGGCAAAAGTTTATCCTTGTGGTGCTATCGGAAAGTACCTGTTTGAACAGCTTGTTACATTTAACGAAAATATGCTTCTTTTTGACTCCTGGCCGCATGGAGATATTTGGACACTGGGTGATGAGGGATGCGTTTGCGCCTTGCTTGAGGAAGCAGAAAGAAACGATGGGTACGCGGAAATTCCGGCTCCGCATATAAATCCGGATATGTCGTATACCCCTTCCGAAACAAACAGAAAGATTCGTCTTTACCATAAGTTGGATGTCAGACTTGACCTTGAAGATTTCTTTGCAAAGCTTAGGATTAATTTTGGGTAAATGTCGCTATCGCGACCGCACTCGGTTCGAGCGTTCCGCATGCGGAACGCTTTTTTCATTTACGCATTGTCCCTAAAACCTCCGGATGCTATAATGAAGCAAGTGTTGCAGTTCCTTTGACAGAACTGTTAAGAGTATAAAGGTTACGGAAAAGAGGGCAAAAATGACAGACAAAAATTGTGCATACTGCGTGGAAGGTGAATTGGTAGAGGCATTTGGTATAAAGATTTGCGAGCTTTCAAGCTCAAAGGTTTATTTGTTTAAAGAACAGAGCCATTTGGGAAGAATTATCGTGGCGCACAAAAAGCATGTAAGCGAAATAACAGAGCTTACGGCCGAGGAAAGGGCCGCGTATATAGAGGATATTGCGAAGGCTTCAAATGCAATGCACGAAATCTTTCACCCCGCAAAGGTTAACTACGGCGCTTACGGCGATACAGGCCATCATCTTCATTTTCATCTTGTTCCGAAGTATGAAGGAGAATACGAATGGGGCGGCGTCTTTGAAATGAATCCCAAGCAAAAATTTTTGACTGATGAGGAATATGCGGATATAGTTGACAAGTACAGAAAGGCACTTTCATAAGGAAAAAGAACGCGCAGGGGAAACAGGGTTAGACGAAATTTATGGCAACGATAAAGGAAATTGCGGAAATAGTTGGGGTTTCAAGCTCAGCGGTTTCCAGAGTCTTGAATTACGATGAGGGTATTTCCGTAAGTCTCGAAACGCGGGAAGCCATATTTGCCACGGCTGAAAAAATCGGATATAAAAAGAAGGTTATTTATCCTAAGATTGAGAATGTCGGCTTGCTGTATTTTACCGACAATGAAGATGAGCTTGAGGATGTCTTCTACAGCAACGTCAAGGAAGAAATCATAAAGCAGGCAAAGAAGATGAACATTAGCCTTAGCATTTATTCCAAAGCGGATGGCATGAATGCGATACCGAAGGATTTAAATGCTTTCATTGCTGTAGGGTGGCTCACACGGAAAGAAATTGACAAGCTTTACAAGATATGCAAAAAGGGGGTTTTCATCGGAACTTCGCCGGATGAAAAGCTCTTCGATGCGGTTAAGCCGAACATGGATTCCTTTGTAACGCAGATGGTCGATTATTTCGCAGGAAAGGGTCATACAAGGATTGGCTTTATCGGCGGAAGCGACCGAAACATCGATACGGGCAAGCCTTCGATGGACATAAGGGAATGGTCCTTCAGACAGAGTGCCGCCTATTATAATTGCCTGAATGAGGATTATATCCTTATATCGGACAAATTCACGGTAGATGACGGATACAAAATGGGCAAGGAATTGTTAAAAAGAAAGTCACTTCCGACCGCACTTTGTATAGCAAGCGATACCCTGGCGGTAGGCGTCCTGCAGGCATTAAATGAGGGAAATATTCAGGTGCCGGAGCAGGTAGCGCTTTTCAGCATCAACGATGTGGACATAGCAAAGTATCTGTCACCTCCGCTTACCACGATTCATATAGATATCCCCTGTATATGTGAAACGGCATTGGATCTTTTGAGAAATCGTGTTCTAAACGGCGGAAAGGTTACAAAACTGGTGCTTGTAAACGGAGTGCCGGTATTCAGGAAAAGTTCATAGAAAAAGAAAAATGCCGGGCGGCAAAATCGCCCGGTTTTTTGCTGTATAGGAAATTGCTCCGCGCTCGGCGCGTGAGAGTTTCGCAAGCGAAACTCTTTTTTCTTTATTTGTCTAAAATTAACAAAATCACCACTCCAAATTTGTTGATACTGTAAGAATCGCCTAATAGCGCCTTGACAAGACATATCGTAAATATTATACTCCAAACAAGTAAACAATTTACTTAAAACAAAGTAAAAGGTTGACTACAAAAACATTTAAAGGAGAAGGTCTATGAAAAAGAAATTACTCGGAGTATTATTGGCACTTGGAATGGTTGCATCGCTTACGGCATGCGGGGAGGCGGAAACCGTAAAAGCGGTAGCGGATGAAAACGGAAACTACCTGATTAACGGAAGCTTTGAAGAGGTTGATTTTACCGGATGGAACATCACAAATATCGATGATTCGACGGAGGAACTTGACGTTTACGATCGTGCAACGGACTGCTTTGAAGGGGTTCAGTCAATGCATTTTTATTCGGGAAGTACCGACGTTAACTTTAAGGCCGAGCAGACCGTAAGCGGTTTGGAAGACGGCACATACAAGCTCACAGCACACATTCAGGGCGATACTGCAGGAGATGAAAATGCCACTGTGTATTTCTATGCGATGGTTAACGGCGAGGAAGTGAAGGTCGACGGCGAACTTAACGGATACGTAAACTGGTATACGGTTGAAATTCCCGGAATTGCTCCCACAGACGGAGAAATAACGATTGGCGTCAGAGTGCAGGTCGCACCCGGCGGTTGGGGAACGATTGACGACGTAACACTTGTAAGGGAGTAATTCTATGCAGTTTATTAAAGGCATGGATGTTTCCATGGTGAAAGAACTTGAAAGCATGGGAGTTTCCTATAAGCTTAACGGCATAGAGGATGATCTGTTTCATATTCTGAAAAAATGCGGTACCAACATGATAAGGATTCGCATCTGGCCCGACCCTTATGATGAAAGCGGCAATTCATACGGCGGCGGAGGCAATGACTTGCAGACCGCAATAGATATCGCAAAAAGAACGGTTGAAAGCGGTATGGATTTCCTGCTTGATTTTCACTACAGTGACTTTTGGGCAGATCCCGCAAAACAGGTAAAGCCGAAGGCTTGGAAGAATTTAAGCGGAGAGGCCTTGGAAACGGCGGTATATTTACATACCGTAGATTCCCTGAAGGCTTTAAAGAATCAGGGGCTTGAACCAAAAATGGTGCAGGTGGGGAATGAGATTACGAAAGGCCTTTTGTGGCCGGAGGGTTATGTAGACAAGACCGAAAGCATGGCAAACCTTTTAAAGGCCGGAATCAAAGGTGTTCGCGAGGAATGCCCGGATGCGAAAATCGTGCTTCATCTTGATTTCGGAACCGACAATGCCATGTACAGACGCTGGTTTGATGATGTTTCGTCTTACGGAGTCGATTTTGATATAATAGGAATGTCGTATTACCCCCATTGGAACGGAAGCCTTGAACTTTTAAAGCAAAACATGGACGACATTTCATTCAGATACAATAAGGACGTCTTGATTGCGGAAACTTCCATAGGCTATACGACCGACAATTTCGGTTTAGACGGAATAGTATATTGTAAGGAACATGAAAAATTAACCGGTTATCCCGCAACTAAAAAAGGACAGGAAAAATTCCTAAGAGATTTGTTTAAGACTGTCCGTGACGTGGATGGCAAAAGAGGTATAGGAGTTTTTTACTGGGAGCCCGAATGGCTTCCGATTCCGGAGTGTACCTGGGCAAGCGAAAGCGGAAGCATCTACATGCACGATAAGGTCAAGGCGGGAAACGCGCAGGCGAACATGGCTTTATTCGATGAAAAGGGAAATGCAAACGATGCCCTGATACATATGGAAAGCATGTAAAGAGAAAGGTATTTTGAATAACGGTTTGAATCAAACCTGCGAAACTGCGGGTTTGATTTAAACCCGGAGGAAAAACAGTGAAAAAAACAATAATGATTGTGCTTGCCACGATAATGCTTGTCGGTACACTTGCCGGATGTGGCAATAAGGGAACAGACAAAAAAATGGTAATCTGGACCAACATGAGTGAGGAAGCGGATACCATTCAGAAATACGCCGACGAGTACGGGGCTGAAATCGGCATGGAAATCGAAGTAATTCATCAGTCACCCTCGGTTCAGAAGTTTGCGCAGGCCGTAAAGAGTGCAGACGGTCCGGATGCCGTTGTGGGCATTCCGAACGATCAGCTTGCCGACTACGTAAATGCCGGGCTTGCTGCCTTGGTTCCGGACGATTTGTATGCAGACGCCGATTTTGCGGAAGCAGCGATACAGGCCTGCTACGTAGACGGAAAGCGTTATGCGGCTCCGCTGTCGGTAGAAACAACGGCACTTTTCTATAATACGGATTTGGTATCAGATGTACCCGCAACCTGGGAAGAACTTGTAGAGGATGCAATGGTAAGCGGCGGAGTTCAGTTTGACGCAACCAGCATTTATTATGATCTCGGCTTTGTAAGGGCATGCGGCGGATATATCTTCAATTACGCTGACGGCACATACGACACCTCCGACATCGGTCTTGCAAATGACGGTGCGGTGGAAGCTTATGAGTTCATCAATTCTTTGTGCAACGAATACGGTCTTATTACGGCAGACGTTACGGCTGATATTGCAAGAAGCAATTTCCAGAACGGAAAGTGTGCGTATTATATAGGCGGACCATGGGATATTGACGGCTTTACTTCGGCAGGCACTCATTTTTCAATTTCCGAAATGCCTACCTTTAACGGACAGCCTTTTATAACTCCCGTCGGAACGCAGGTAAGCTTTGTAAGTGTTGAAAGTGACAAACAGACCGAGGCTTGGAATTTTATCGGTTACCTTATTGAAAACGGGGCTCTAGATATGTATGAAGCCGGCGACAGAATTCCGGCAAAGCTTTCAGACCAGGATCTTGATGCCATACAAAGCAATGAATATACTCAGGCTTTCATTGCACAAAGCAACAACGGCGAACCGATGCCGACCGTTTCCGAAATGGGTCAGCTTTGGAGCATTCATACAAACAATATCCGTTCCATGTGGTCGGGCGAATTGACACCGAAGCAGGCCGCAGAGAATATGGTATCGCAGTTAAAAGAAGCCGTAGAGCTTATGAATTCGGGAAAGTAGTCCTATTATGAAGAAAAAGAAAAATGCCATGGCATATGCTTACCTGGCGCCGACACTTATTTCAATATTACTGGTGACGTGTCTTCCGATTATTTATACCGTTATTTTGTCCTTCACAAACTACAACATGTATCATCTGAATGATTTTAGCTTTGTGGGATTTGAAAATTATCTGACGGTATTTTCGGGAAGTCTTAAGAGTGTTTTTTTGCCCGTCCTGGGTTGGACCGTATGCTTTGCCGTGCTAAGCACCCTCGGAGCATATGTGATGGGACTGATACTTGCCATATTGCTTAATAATCCGCATATGAAAGAATCAAAAATCTATCGTGCGATTTTAATCGTTCCGTGGGCATTGCCGTCTACGATTGCAATACTTGCGTGGCAGGGACTCTTAAATGAACAGTATGGCGGTATCAACAATCTGCTTCATGCCGTCGGTATAGCATGGAATGTTCCGTGGCTCACAGATCCGTTTTGGGCAAGGGTGGGCCTTATCATTGTAAATATCTGGCTTGGCTTTCCCTATATGATGAATGTTTGCCTCGGAGGACTTCAGGCTATTTCGACGGAATATTACGAAGCGGCAAAAATGGACGGAGCGTCAAGATTTCAGTGCTTTAAGAGCATCACACTCCCTATGGTGACGAAACTGTCAATTCCGCTTGTTATTTCTTCTTTTGCGGCAAACTTCAATAACTTCGGAAATATCTACATGATCACACAGGGCGGACCTGCAAGAGTGGACAATCAGTTCGCGGGATATACGGATATCCTGGCAAGTACCACGTACAAGATGACTACCTGGTCGAACCGGTATGAATTGTCCGCAACCTTCAGTGTTCTGATATTCATCATTGTCGGAACCTTTACCCTGATTAATATGCGCTTGTCCGGATCGTTTAAGGAGGTTGATTAAGTGAAGCAAAAAGAAAAAATAACAGCCTCTCAAATGAGAACACTATGGGAAAGCAGGATTGTAATCTGGATTGTGATGATTCTCGTTCTTTTTCCGGTTGTGTGGATAGTGATGTCATCTTTTTCGGCAGGCGACAGTTTCTTCCTCTCATCGCTGTTTCCGGAAAAATTCAGTACGGAACATTATGTGACCCTGTTTAAAGAAACGGATTTTACAATCTGGGTATTTAATTCGTTGAAATTCTGCTTTATCGTCGCAATCATTCAGCTGGCACTTACCTCCCTTGCGGCCTATGCCTTTGCCAGACTCAGATTTACAGGCAGAAAGTACGGACTGATGTCACTTTTAATCCTGCAGGTTTTCCCAAACAGTATGGCCGTTGCGGGATATTACATCTTGATTTACAAATTTGGTTTAGTTGACAGCGGACTTGCGCTTATCTTTGTGCTCGCAGGCGGAAGCGCCTATAATATCTGGTTGCTTAAGTCATATATTGACGGACTTCCCATGGAACTTGACGAAGCGGCAATGGTTGACGGAGCCAATCAGTTTCAGGTTTTTTATAAAATAATCATTCCGCTTGCAATGCCGCAGATGGCGGTTATCTTCTTATTTTCTTTTATTGCGACCTACAGTGAATATGTGATTACCTCAATATTCCTGCAGACACCGGGAAAGATGACGTTGGCACTGGGACTTCAGTCCTTTATCAGCGATCAGTTCGCGGCACATTGGACACTGTTTTCCGCGGCAGCAGTCATTTCGTCGTTGCCTATTATGATTGTATTCATGTTCTTGCAAAGGTTCATTCAGAGCGGGCTCGTCGCCGGCGGAGTGAAAGGTTAGATACTAAGAGTATTTATTGGCTTTCAATAAATACTCTTTTTTGCTATATAGGAAATTGCTCCGCGTGGGAGAGCCAAGGCCCTCTCAGTCA
>CAVJJQ010000078.1:0-12742 GCA_963649755.1 bacterium
GAGTTTTACCTTTGCGGAACTGAAAGATGAGCATTTCCTTAACAAGCATTCAAATGTGCTTGTTCCCTATCTTGATATGATAGCGAAGGAATTGGCCGAGGAAAAAAGTTGACACTTTCAAAACACTCTACTATGATAATTGGGTAGCACGTTACCACAATAAAGTGAAAGGCAGCTGTTTATGAAAGAACTGATACATACTCCCGACGGAGTAAGGGATATATACGGAGATGAATTAAAAAGAAAGCTCTGTATCGAAGAAAAGATCAAGAACGTCATTTATTCCTTCGGCTACGAGGACATTCAGACTCCCACCTTTGAATTCTTTGATGTGTTCTCAAAGGAAATCGGGACGACACCGTCCAATGAGTTATATAAATTCTTTGATAAAGAAGGGAATACGCTTTGCTTGCGACCTGACTTTACTCCTTCGGTTGCAAGGTGTGTGAGTAAGTATTTTTCAGACGAAACCGGACCTATCAGGCTTACCTATAAAGGTAACACCTTTGTCAACAATTCAAGCCTTCAGGGTAAGCTAAAGGAAGACACCGAAATCGGCGTCGAACTTATCGGGGACGATTCCTTTATTGCCGATGCCGAAACCATCAATCTTTGCATTGAAATATTAAAGGGTATAGGGCTTAACGATTTCCAGATTTCTATCGGCCATATGGATTATTTCAAAGGCTTATGTGAAGACAGCGGCATAGACGAGGAAAAAGAACTTTTATTGAGGGAGCATATAGCCTCAAAAAATTTTGTCACTGCCGAGGAAATTTTAAAAGAAAACGTATCCGATGAAGACGTGGTAAAACTGATGATAGAAACAAGCATGAACATCAGTGACATATCTGTCATAAAAGACGCTTTGAATAAAACCGTTAATCCTAAATCAAAGAATGCCTTATTGCGTCTTGAAAAAATTTACGAGGTACTGAAAGTTTTCGGTAATGAGAAATATGTTTCTTTTGACCTCGGACTTCTCAGCAGACACAATTATTACACGGGTGTCATTTTTAAAGCATATACTTACGGACTCGGAGATGCTCTTATAAAGGGTGGTCGTTACGACAATCTTCTTTCATCATTCGGCACATCCAAGCCTGCAATCGGCTTTGTAGTTGTGGTGGATGATTGCCTTCTTGCATGCAGGAGTCAGGGAATCAAGATTAAAACGCCTGATGCTCCGGAAAAGATATTTGTTTCCGAAAACAATTATGAAGCGACTTTAAAAGAAGTAATTGAAAAAAGAAAAAGCGGCGCGCGTGTCAGTCTGGAGGTTAAAAGATGAATTCGGATGAATATCTGGTTTTTGCTCTGAGTAAGGGCAGACTTGCCAATAAGACGATTGAACTTCTTAACAAGATTGGCATTACCTGTGATGAAATATTGGACAAGGATACGAGAAAGCTTATTTTCGTAAATGAAGATTTAAAGCTTAAGTTCTTTCTCTCCAAAGGTCCCGACGTTCCGACCTATGTAGAGTACGGAGCCGCCGATATCGGCGTTGTCGGTAAAGATACGATTTTGGAAGAACAACGCCGTGCGGTAGAAGTTTTGGACTTGGGATTCGGTAAGTGCAACATGTGCGTATGCGGTCCGAAAGAGGCACATGAACTTTTAAAGCATCACGAACGAATCAGGGTTGCCACGAAGTATCCGGTTATCGCAAAGGATTATTTTTACAGACAAAAACAGCAAACGGTAGATATTATTAAGCTTAACGGAAGCGTTGAGTTGGGACCCATAGTAGGACTTTCCGATGTGATCGTGGATATTGTCGAAACGGGTTCGACCTTACGTGAAAACGGACTTGAGGTCTTGGAAGTTGTTTGCCCGCTTTCGGCGAGAATGATTGTCAATCAGGTGAGCATGCAGATTAAATCGGCGCGTATAAATGATTTAATCAGACGGATTAAAGAGGTTTTGTAAATGAAGACGTTTTATATCAATGAAGAAAACAAGAAAGATTTACTAAAAACACTTTTAAAAAGAAGTACCGGAAGTTATCCCGAATATGAAAAAAGTGTTGCGGATATACTTGAAAATGTTAAAGAAAACGGCGACAAAGCTGTTTTTGAATATACTTTAAAATTTGACGGCTTTATTCTTAACGCTTCAAACATTAAGGTGACGCGTGAAGAGATTGACAAGGCGTACTCTTTGCTTGATTCTAAATATGTGGATGTCATAAAGGAAGCGGCAGAGAATATAAAGTCATTTCATGAAAAGCAGCTTCGAAATACATGGATTGATACAAAGTCCGACGGTTCCATCTTGGGGCAGAGAATTTCACCCATTGAAAAGGCAGGTACCTATGTGCCCGGCGGTAAGGCCGCATATCCTTCAAGTGTTCTTATGAATGTCATACCTGCCCGTGTTGCAGGGGTTAATAAAATCGTCATGGTGACGCCTCCCGGCAAGGACGGCATCATCAATCCCGGGACACTTGTCGCAGCCGATATAGCGGGTGTTGATGAAATTTACAAGGTCGGCGGAGCTCAGGCCATTGCGGCTTTAGCTTACGGAACTGAGTCAATTCCAAAGGTTGATAAGATTACGGGACCCGGTAACATTTTCGTTGCCCTTGCAAAGAAAGCGGTTTACGGAAATGTCGGTATCGATTCGATAGCGGGTCCGAGTGAGGTGACCGTTCTTTGCGATGAAAGCGCGAATCCGAGATACGTTGCCGCAGATTTGCTCTCGCAGGCCGAGCACGATCAGATGGCTTCGGCAATTTTGGTTACCACCAGCAAAGAAGTGGCCGGATTGGTTGAAAAAGAAATCGAAGGCTTTTTAAAGGAGCTTTCAAGAAGAGATATTATAAGTGCTTCTTTAAACAATTACGGATATATACTTATTGCAAAGGATTTGGATGAAGCAATCGATACCGTGAACGATATTGCAAGCGAACATCTTGAGATACTTACAAAAGATGCATTCAATGTAATGACCAAGGTCAAAAATGCCGGTGCGATTTTCCTCGGTGAATATTCATCGGAGCCTTTGGGAGATTACTTTGCGGGACCCAACCATATCCTTCCCACAAACGGAACCGCGAGATTCTTTTCACCGCTTTCCGTCGATGATTTTATTAAAAAATCGAGCATAATATGTTATTCTAAAGAAGGACTTGAAAAAGTTCACAATCAGATTGAGTTATTTGCGAAAAATGAAGGCTTAACCGCTCATGCAAATTCAATTCATGTTCGTTTTGAAGATTAGGAGATAGCAGATGGGACGATCCAAGCTTATTGAACGTGAGACAAAAGAAACAAGCATTTCCCTGCAGCTTGATTTGGACGGCACGGGAAATTCTTCAATCGATACGGGAATAGGTTTTCTTGACCATATGCTCACAGGTTTTAGTAAGCATGGTTTCTTTGATTTAAAGGTTAAAGAAAAAGGTGATTTGAACGTCGATTGTCACCATACCGTTGAAGATTTGGGCATTGTATTGGGACTTGCGATAAAGGAATGTATCGGTGACAAGTCCGGCATAAAGAGATACGGAAGCTTCATACTTCCAATGGATGACGCACTTGTTCTTTGTGCAATCGATCTTTGCGGAAGACCGTATTTTTCTTTTGAATGCGATTTCGCATCCGAAAGAGTCGGGTATTTGGAGACTCAAACCGTGCGCGAATTCTTTTACGCAATATCCTACAGCGCAGCCATGAATCTTCATATTAAGGTGTTGAGCGGGGTAAACGATCATCACAAGATTGAAGCGATGTTTAAAGCCTTTGCCAAGGCACTCGATGAGGCTACTTCCTTTGATTCAAGGCAAACCGGCATTCTTTCCACAAAGGGTACACTTTCATGAAAAAATATTTGATTCCTGTTATTTATCTATACAATAAAATGGCTGTTTCGGGATTTGATGACAAAACCGTTATAGAGACCAATCCCGAAAGACTTGTTCACCAGTACTGTGAAAACGGAGCGGATGAGATATTGGTTTTCGACCTTTCCGATGACGATGCGATGCATGAAGAAAACATCGACCAGATTCATGAGCTTTGTGCTGTTTCCACAATTCCCGTAATAGGCGCCGGAAATGTTTCGCGCATGGAGGATATCAAAAAGCTTCTTTATGCGGGATGCAAGAGAGCCTGCCTTAACTTTTCAAAGGAAAGTAATGTTGCTCTTTTAAGAGAGGTATCTCTTAAATTCGGAGCGGACAAGATTATTCCGATTATACTTGATGCGGACGAATATGCGGAAAATTATTCGGATATTTTTGATTATTCAAAGACAGTTTTGTTTTTGGACAGGGATGTTTTCAAGTCGGAAAAGATCAGCAAGAATACTTCGCTTCGTTTTATTGTAAACCTTCCGAATGTGCTGCTTGACAAGCTCTTGGAGTATTTAAACGAGGAGAAGATTGTCGGCGTCTGCGGTCCGGTTATCAATTCAAACATCAGTGAGCTTAAGAATATTAAAGAACTTGCCGGTATTAAGACAACGGCCTTCAGTGAATTTAAGCTTAATTCGGACGGTCTGATTCCGGTTATCGTACAGGATTACAAGACAAATCAGGTACTTATGCTTGCCTATATGAATGAGGAAGCTTACAACAATACCCTGAGTACGGGTAAGATGAACTATTTTTCAAGGAGCAGACAGACTCAGTGGCTTAAGGGCGAAACAAGCGGTCATTTCCAATATTTAAAGGCTTTAAGCTATGATTGTGACAATGACACTTTACTTGCAAAGGTCGAGCAGATCGGAGCAGCCTGTCATACAGGCTCGTATTCCTGCTTCTTCAATGACATTGTTACCTATGATTTTGAAGAAAAAAATCCCATGTCTGTGCTTGAGGATGTCTATAATGTCATTAAAGACAGAAAGGTAAATCCCAAGGAAGGTTCATATACCAACTATCTTTTCGACAAGGGAATAGACAAGATTTTAAAGAAAGTTGGGGAAGAGGCAACGGAAATTGTAATCGCAGCAAAGAATCCCAATCCCAACGAAGTTAAGTATGAAATTTCCGATTTTCTTTATCATGTAATGGTTTTGATGGTTGAAAAGGGAGTTACCTGGGAAGAGATTTTAACGGAGCTTTCAAACAGATAAGAGGTTTTTATGCAGGATTTGGCTTTACCCGAAGAGGTACTTTTAAGCATTGAAAAGCCCGAGCGATATATCGGAAACGAAATCAATGCCGTATATAAGGATAAATCAAAAGTTGACGTCAGGTTTGCAATGTGCTTTCCTGACGTTTATGAAATCGGAATGTCGCATTTGGGCATTCAGATTCTTTATGATATGTTCAATAAATTCGAGGATACATGGTGTGAAAGAGTTTACTCGCCTTGGGTAGACCTTGACAAAATCATGAGAGAAAGAAACATTCCCTTATTCACCATTGAATCGCAGGAACCGGTCAGAAACATGGATTTTCTGGGAATTACTCTTCAGTATGAAATGTGCTATACGAATATTCTTCAGGTTCTTGATTTGTCGAATATTCCTTTGCAGAGTTGCAAACGCACCTGGGACGATCCGATTGTAATCGGCGGCGGTCCATGTTCCTATAATCCCGAGCCGATTGCAGAGTTCTTTGACATGTTCTATATGGGTGAAGGCGAAACCCGCTACAGAGAGCTTCTTGACCTTTATAAGTCATCGAGAAAGAACGGAGATTCAAGAGAAGAGTTCCTTTATAAGGCCGCAAAGATTCCGGGAATGTATGTGCCCATGTATTATGAGCCTACGTACAATGAGGACGGCACCATAAAGGAATTTAAAGCCTTGAGGGAAGACCTTCCTTTAAAGATTGTCAAAGAACTTGTAAAGGATATGGATCATACCTATTGGCCGGAAAAGCCGATAGTTCCTTTTATGAAGGTTACTCAGGACAGGGTAGTTCTTGAAATAATGAGAGGCTGCATCAGAGGCTGCAGATTCTGCCAGGCGGGTCAGATTTACAGACCGGTGAGAGAAAGAAGTGTTGAGTTCTTAAAGGACAAAGCGGTAAAGATGCTAAAAAATACAGGCCATGAAGAACTTTCTTTAAGCTCTTTAAGCTCGTCCGACTATACCGGAATTGAGGAACTGATTAACTTCCTTATAAAAGACTGTACTGACAAGAAGGTCAATATTGCACTTCCCAGTTTGAGAATTGATCAGTTCTCGGTTGATGTAATGAGCAAGGTTCAGGATATCAAAAAGTCCAGCCTTACCTTTGCACCCGAGGCCGGTTCCCAAAGGATGCGAAATATCATAAACAAAGGTCTTACTTACGAAGACATCATAAACGGTGCAATACTTGCCTTTAAGGGCGGATGGACAAGGGTTAAGCTTTACTTTATGCTTGGACTTCCCTTTGAAACGGAGAAGGACATCGAAGGCATAGCAACACTTTGTAACGATATTGCTGCCGCCTTTTATGACACCGTGCCCAAAGAAAAACGTGTTAACGGTAAGGTGCAGATTGTAGCCAGCACGTCTTTCTTTGTCCCTAAGCCATTTACGGCTTTCCAATGGGCGCCTATGAACAAGTCTGAGGAATTCATAGACAAGGCCGAGCATACCAAGAGATATATTGCCTCGCAGCTTAATCAGAAGGTTATTAAGTACAATTGGCACGAGGCGGACGTAAGTTTGCTAGAGGGTGTGTTTGCAAGAGGTGACAGACGCTTAAGCAAAGTAATTCTTACGGCATACAAAAAGGGTTGTTTTTACGATGCCTGGTCGGAATTTTACAAAAACGATTTGTGGCTTGAGTCTTTCAAAGAATGCGGAATCGATCCTTATTTTTATACGGCAAGAGAACGATCCGAGGATGAAATTTTCCCTTGGGATTTCATAGACTGCGGTGTTACAAAGAGATTCCTGCTTGATGAGTGGCACAAGGCAAAGGCAGGTATCGTAACCGACAACTGCAAGTCCAAGTGCTCCGGCTGCGGCTCGGCACGTTTTGATTGCGGAATTTGTATAAACAGGTAAAAGTTTGAAAGCAGACTTTCAAACTTTGATTGGCGGTTCAAATGCAAGCTCATGAAGTGAGGCTTTTATTTGAACCCGGAGAACATTTTATGAAGGTCAGAGTTAAATTTTCAAAACACGGTGTTTTAAAATACATAGGTCATCTTGATTTGATGCGTTATTTTCAGAAGGCATTCAGGAGAACCGACATAAAGGTTTCTTATTCAAAAGGTTTCAGCCCGCATATGATTATGTCTTTTGCACAGCCTTTGGGCGTCGGGGTAGAAAGCGACGGAGAGTATTTTGATGTGGAAGTTTATGACGATGAGGATGTTTCTTTATTCGCTTCAAAGCTTAATCCGCAGATGGCGGAGGGCATTAAGGTCCTTGAATGCGTAAAGCTTCCCGATAAGACTGTGAATGCCATGGCAAGTGTTGCTGCCGCAGACGTAAAGGTTTCTTTTTACAAAGACAATCCGTTAAGTGAAGAACTGATTGATAAGTTTAAGGCCCTCGATGAGGTTCTTTATATCAAAAAGACCAAAACCGGGGAAAAAGAAATAAATGTAAAGGATTTTGTTTTTGATATTTCTTTGATTTCCGATAGCGAACTTTACACGCGTCTTGATGCATCAAGCTCCGGAAATTTAAAGCCGGCCGTTTTGTGCGAAAGCCTCTTAAAGCTTGTAGGAAAAAATATATCGGATTACCCTTTTCATATTACGAGGCTTGATACCCTGAAACGAAATGAGGAAGGGCAGTTTGTTCCGCTAAATCAGGTATGAGTTTGCTTAAAAAAATCGTTGTAACTGAATATAAAGGGCGTAATACATGCTTTATCTTCAATGATAACCGGGCGGAAAGTATTTTCTTTGACAACTCTTCGGGGATCAATCTGGGTGACATTTATGTCGGAAGAGTTTCAAAGGTAAAGGCTGACTTGAAAGCATGTTTTGTGGACTTTCAAAAGGGCGTAACGGGATTTTTGCCTTTTGAAAATATTTTCGGCGAAACCTTGATTCAAAGAGAATATGACGGAAGACTCACTGAAGGTGATCTGATAGCCTGTCAGGTAGTTAAAGAGCCTCAACGCGGGAAACCGTATTTTCTCACGATGAAACTTTCACTTTCGGGTATTTATTCGGTTGCGGAAATCGATGACAAAAAACTGCATTTCTCGGCGAAACTTTCAAAAGAATATATTTCTTTATACCACAGTCGTTTTGAAAGCTTGAAGCTTAAAACCGGTCTTGTGGTCCGTACAAATGCCGAGAATTCCGATATAGATGAGGTGATATCGGAAGCTTCAAACCTTTCAAAGACTTTGGATGAGGTTATTTCAAATTCGGGGACAAGGGTTCTTTATACAAAGATGCTTTCCGGAAAATCCGCTGTCTATAACCGCATAAAGGATATAAACATAGATTCCTATTCGGAGATTCTTACAGACAGTAAGGATATTTTTGATAGCCTGAATGGGCTTAATAAGCTTAGCCTGTACACGGATTCTTTTCCTCTTAAAACGCTTTTTTCTTTTGACAGGGCATTTTCGGAGGCAACCGAAAAGAAAGTGATGCTTCCGTACGGAGGATTTTTGTATATCGAGCCTACCGAAGCCCTTACGGTTATTGATGTAAACTCCGGTAAGTTTGATAAAAAATCCGACAAGGATGAAGCCGTCAAACAGGTAAATCTTCTTGCATGTAAAGAGATTGCAAGGCAGCTTGTTTTAAGAAACCTTTCAGGAATAATCGTTGTTGATTTTATAAATCAAAAGGAAAGTAAAGAGCTTCTTTCTCAAATGAATGAGTTACTGAAAAATGACAGTGTAAAGGCGAAAGCCATTGATATTACTCCGTTGGGACTTATGGAAATTACGAGGGAAAAGAAGTATTCACCGTTGTATGAATCCTTGAAATAAGCGAAATTTTACTACTATTTTACTCATAAGAGTAGGCTTTTAAAAGTTGTTGACATAAGTGGAACACTTTGCTATTATATACGAGTATGCCGCACAGCGAGGTTTAAGCATGAACTTCATCACCAAAGCTGGCGAGTAAAACCATTTATGGTTTAGATATAGGAGGTACATACTATGTACGCTATTATTGCTACCGGTGGAAAACAGTACAAGGTTTCCGAAGGCGACATTATCCGTGTTGAGAAGCTTGATGCAGAGGCAGGAGCTGAAGTTACATTTGATAATGTTATCGCAGTAAGCTCTGATAAGCTTAAGGTTGGTAAGGATGTTTCCGATGCAACCGTTACGGCAACAGTTATGGATCAGGGTCGTGGTAAGAAGGTTGTTGTATACAAGTACAAGAGAAAAACCGGTTACCACAAGAAGAACGGTCATAGACAAGCATACACTCAGGTTAAGATTGAAAAGATTAACGCATAGTTTGGGCTGATATGACTAAAGTTACATTCTATTGTGATGAAAACGATAAACCCTTTGGCTTTTCGTGCGAAGGACATGCGGGCTTTGACAAATTCGGAAAAGACATTGTTTGTGCGGCAATTTCCGTTTTGACGATTAATTTTATCAATTCGGTTGAAAAGCTTACAAACACAGCATGTGATTGCATTGCAAAGGAAAAAGAAGGATCGTTGAATGTCACGATAAAGGATTATGAGAAGGCGGATGTTACCTTACTCTTTGAATCCTTAAGGCTTGGCTTGAATGGTATCCAAGAGGAATATCCTAAAAATTTGAAACTGACAAATAGGAGGTGTAAACCATGATGAAATTGAACCTTCAATTTTTCGCTCATAAAAAAGGTGTAGGCTCTACCAAGAACGGCAGAGATTCCGAATCCAAGAGATTAGGTGCGAAGAGAGCTGACGGACAGTTTGTAAAGGCCGGCAACATTTTATACAGACAGCGCGGCACTAAGATTCATCCCGGTGTAAACGTTGGACGTGGCGGAGATGATACCTTATACGCATTGGTTGACGGTGTTGTTCGTTTTGAAAGGGTTGGAAGAGACAAGAAGCAGGCTTCCGTATATCCCGTAGAACAGTAAATTGTTTAGCCATCAGGAGGATTTCGTGCTTACGAAATCCTCTTTTGCTATATGGGAAATTGAGTTTAAATATTCCATATAGCAAAAGAGGTCTCGCGGAGTTTGCGTGCCAGGCTTGACCGGTATGCGTTTAACAGAGTGCTTTTTTCTTTATACAGGAGAAAATTATGTTTGCAGACAGAGCAAAGATATATATCAAGAGCGGCAAGGGCGGAGACGGACATGTTTCCTTCAGACGCGAAAAGTTTGTGCCTGACGGCGGTCCCAACGGCGGTGACGGCGGTCATGGCGGCAGTGTAATTTTTGAAGTCGATGAAGGATTGAATACACTGACGGACTTTCGTTTTAACAAGCATTACAGAGCCGAAGACGGTGAAGACGGCGGAAAGAACAACTGCCGCGGCAAGGACGGTAAGGA
This sequence comes from bacterium, assembly GCA_963649755.1. Lineage (GTDB taxonomy): Bacteria > Bacillota > Clostridia > Lachnospirales > Lachnospiraceae > UBA1258. The sequence continues at coordinate 10,381 of CAVJJQ010000078.1, forward strand.
TATCATCCTTAAGGTTCCGATGGGAACGGTTGTCAAGGATGAGGCAAGCGGTAAGGTCTTACTCGATATGTCGGGAGACAATAGGCATGTTGTTTTTCTTGAAGGCGGAAAAGGCGGGCTCGGCAACCAGCATTATGCAACGAGCACTATGCAGGCTCCGAAGTATGCAAAGCCCGGACAGCCCGCAAAAGAGCTAACGGTTTTGCTTGAATTAAAGTCTATTGCGGATGTGGGCCTTGTAGGCTTTCCGAACGTCGGTAAGTCAACTTTCCTATCAGTAATTTCAAATGCAAAGCCGAAGATTGCAAACTACCATTTTACAACCCTTCAGCCAAATCTCGGTGTTGTAGATATGGAAGGTGTCGGAGGTTTTGTGGTAGCCGATATACCGGGACTTGTTGAAGGCGCCAGCGAAGGCGTCGGTTTGGGGCTTGATTTCTTAAGACATATCGAACGTACAAGAATTTTGGTGCATGTTGTGGATGCGGCATCCGTTGAGGGAAGAGATCCGGTTGAGGATGTTTATACCATAAACAATGAGCTTAAGAAGTACAGCATTGATGTTTCAAATAAGCCGCAGATTATTGCCGCAAACAAGATTGATGCCTGCTCTGACAAAGAAGCAGTTATTAAAAGATTAAAGGATGAATTTGAGCCCTTAGGCTATGAAGTATTTCCGATTTCAGGAGCCACAAGAGAAGGGGTAAAGCCGCTTCTTTTGCATATTTATGAGCTTTTAAGCAAGTATCCCAAGAAGACGATTGTCTTCGAACCGGAGCTTATTCCGGAATTCGGCGGGCTTTATTCAAATGAACCTTTCAGTGTCACATATGATGAAAAAGCAAAGGAATATGTCATTGAAGGCCCCAGAATCGAGAAAATGCTCGGATATACAAATCTTGATTCGGAGAAGGGATTTAAGTTCTTCCAGGACTTCCTCAAAGATAACGGAATACTCAAGGAACTTGAAGACCTTGGCATAAAGGACGGAGATACGGTCAGAATGTACGGTTTCTCGTTTGATTATTATAAATAGTGAGGATTATGATGAATTCTAAACAGAGAGCATATTTAAGGAGCCTTGCAAGCACATTAAGCCCTGTATTTCAGATAGGCAAGGGATCGCTTACTCCCGAAATAACCGAGGCTGTGATTGAATGCTTTAACACGCATGAACTTATTAAAATAAGTGTTTTGAATAACTGCCTTGAAGATCCTAAAGTTATGGCAAACATGCTTGCCGAGAGATCAGGTTCAACGGTTGTTTGCGTAATAGGGAAAAAGATTGTTCTTTATAAAGAAAATAAAGACAATAAAAAAATTGAACTTCCAAAATAATCATTCGGAGGATCGATGTGGGCTTGTCAAATGATGAAATAACCAATAAGTTAAAGAAAAGCTTAAAGAAAGATCGATTTAAGCATACAATCGGAGTGGCATACACGGCAGCATCGCTAGCTATGCGCTACGGAGAAGATATAGACAAGGCGTTTACCGCCGGCCTTCTTCACGACTGCGCGAAGGCGTATTCGTCCGATGAATATGTAAAGATGGCAAAAAAGTACGGAATTTCAGTCAATGAATTTGAAATGCAAAGTCCGGGGCTTTTACATGCCAAGCTCGGTGCATATTTTGCAAAAGAAAGATATCAGGTTACCGATAAAGAAATTCTTTCAAGCATAGTCTGCCATACTACGGGGAAACCGGATATGTCCATGCTTGAAAAGATTATTTTCGCTGCGGATTACATTGAACCCGGTCGTTTTAAAGCTCCAAGGCTTGATGAAATCAGAAAAATTTGCTTTGAAAATATTGATGACGGCATTAGAATAATTCTGTCGGACACCGTGGAACATCTTAAAGAAACAAAAAGCGTTATTGATACCATGACGATTGACACATACAATTTTTACACACATCAGGAGATGAAATAAATGGCAGATATTAAAGAATTGGTGGATATTTGCAAGAATGTGATAGAGGATAAGAAGGGCACGGATATTAAGGTCTTAAATCTTGAAGGACTTTCTCCGATAGCCGATTATTTCATACTTGCAAACGGCTCAAATCAGAATCAGCTTCATGCGATGAGCGATGAAATCCTTGAAAAGCTTAATAAAGTTAAAGTTAATCCAAAGCATATCGAGGGATATCAGGCCGGAAACTGGATACTAATGGATTACGGCGATTTCATGGTGCATTTGTTTATGCCGGAAGCAAGAGAATTTTACAATCTTGACAGGATATGGAAAGATGCTAAAACAGAATAGACTTTTAAAGGACCTTCGCTAAACGAAGGTCCTTTTTTGCGCACTCGCGCGATAGGTATATGTCGCTAACGCGACCGCGCTCGGCGCGTGAG
>CAVJJQ010000079.1:0-12714 GCA_963649755.1 bacterium
AAGTTATACATTGCACGAGATGCCTCGTTCGCATTTGCTCCAGATATAGCAGCTTCATTTGCGACACCTTTGATTGCCAGAACTGCTTTATCCAGATCAACACCAGCATTTGTAAACTTACCGATATTTTCAGTCATATCCGAAAACGAATAAATAGTTTCATCAGAATACTTATTTAGTTCATCCAGATACTGGTTGACTGTTGCCAGATCAGCCTTACTACTCGCCATAATGGTTCGAATAGAATCCATTTTAAGCTCATATTCTGAAAAGCCGCTACTTACTGGTTCGATGGTCAACGACTTAAGGATCTCCTCACCGGCATTGATTGCCTTATTGGTGATATTGCTCAAAGCGGTAATACCGATTACCTCAAGGCTAGAAAAACGAGCCCCAACGGTTTGCACCGCGGAGCCCAACGTGGAAATATTCGCTGCCGACTTCTCGGCACCATCTTGCACACCTTTGAAGTTAAGAGCCTGCTTCAGCTTATCGAGTGTGCTCATAGTCGTCTTAACGTTCGATTCAAACTTGGAATTGTCGAATTCCATTTGGACGACTCTATCGTCGATTGTCTTACTCACAGACTCGTAACCTCCTTCCAGGCGTCATTTGCAATTTGGTCAAAAATAGGCTGAATAGCCGGGTTGATATAGTCTCGACCAGCCACATACCCTCCAGTACCGGTGCCATGGCCCAACTGAAGAATAATAGCGATAGGGACGCCGTCATTGACATTCGAATTTCGAAATACAATGGAAGCGCCCCCATTTGTATGTTTCACTTCATAGTACCAAGATTGCGCGGTCTTTCCAGTATCAACAGGAGTAGCCGCCATCAAAGCATCAACGCCCATTCGGCCGTACTTATCAAGTTCGCCTCGTTTAATAACGTTGAGCAGTCTTTCTAAATAGCGATTAAGTTTTTTGAAATCGCCTTTCTGCTTGATGGTTATCATTTCCAATTACCCCTTGCTGTGCAGCTGCGCTTTCCGCTTCTCATTGAGAGCCCGTCGTTCGTCGAGCATCTGATTCATCTTCATCTTGGTCTTCTTGGGATTTTGCTGGATTTCGCATACTTTAATCAACATCAGCAGCCGATTAATGTGCCACTTCTGACACTCCATTGGAATCTGGAGTGCAAACATCCAGCTATAAATTTGTTCACTTGTTATGATCTTCCCTTTTCCTCTTGAGGCTGGCTCGCGAATAGTAGTAGCCGTTGCAGGATCTTCGATATAGTCCTTAATAGCGTTAACATTCTCGGCGGTCAGGCAATTGTACACAATAAGCGGGACGTTCTGCGTAAGAGTCATGCACCGTATGTAGTCAATCGCTTCCTCATTTGTTTTCTCTTTTGTAGAGAGGAAAGATTTGTGCCATCGCTGTTCCCATTTTGAAATTGATACCAGTGAGTGCTCCAGTGTCAACGTCGTGGGCTTTTCGAGATAGATAAACTCATTGGTTTGCTCATTGAAAAGCTCTCTAGGCGGAACTACAATTTTAAGCAAAATGGGTCACCACCAAATCAAACGGGGTTCACAACAGAAAGGGCTGCTTTATGTTCGGCATCCGCCTCTTTGACCAAATCCATCGGCACGATCCCATTAATAAATGCCGACATCACATCAGTTCCGCCGGTAATGAGATCCATATACAGCTGGTCATAGGCAGGCGTCTGCATAAATTCCTCTGTAATCTTTTCACTTTTCATGAATCGACGTCCGTCATCGCTCTTTACGCCATAGCTTCTGGCAATGATGTTGTCGAATTCCTTCATGACAGCCACGTTGTCCTTTGCATCGATGATACGCTGCAAACGCTCGTGAAGTCCGCCTTCTACGGACATGGCCCACCGAGTGAGCTCAGATTTGCTGAGATTAAAATAAAAAGTCTCAGTACGTTCGACACCGTTGTAGTCGGTGTAAGTAATAGTCTTAGGAAGCATGCGATTATCTCCTTTCAATAAAAAATGAGCCGCCAGCTTACCTGAATACGGCTCATAAAAATCAATTAGCCAGTGGTACCACCGTCAACTTTACCGGTGTTGATAAGGTTATATACCTGAACCGGGGTGGGGAGCTTGGGATCAGTATTCTCTCCGCCATACAGATAGGTTTCGAGATCTTGCAGATGCGCCTTCTGTGCCTCGCTCATCCGGGCAGTGTTAACGGTAAGAGTGGCGGTCGCCTTAAACTGCTTACCGGCGATCTCGAATGCGGGAAGCGGGGTGGTGTTGACCTCCCAGCTGAAGGTAGAAGCCTCGGGGCTGTCATTGACAGTGGAATAATCCTTCTCGGAAGGACTTGCTTTGCCGCCATACACGAGGTGAATCTTGTAGCCGTAATCGGTACCCTCGGTATCATTACCGACAGCGGTCCGATAACACAGACCGAAGGTCTTTCTGGTCTGCTGACCAACGGTTACGCCGGACGTGATCTCCGCGGACCCATCGCACTCCTCGAACTCCTGGGGATATGTATATGCCTCAATGGTGCACTTGAAAGTCTCAGCAGACATCAGGGACAGATACTTAATATCGTCCGCATACATGTCGGTTGCTTCTGCACCTTCGGGGGATTCATTGACAGCGGTTACACCGCTCCAGGCAACGCCGACGCCATAGTCCTTGGCAGTGTTGTCATAAGGGTAAAGGACCGTTTTGGATACACCGGTTTCGTACTCGCGCTCACCGATCTGGTCCCATACAAGAGCTTTAGATGCCATAGTAGCTTAGCCTCCTTAATAGTACAAATTCAGTACGTAGTGGTTTAAATTGTCTGATTTATATGCTCTATCAAAAGAGCATGTGGGGAGTTTCGAAATAGCAAAAGGGATGCGGCTGTCCGGATCTTTATCTATCACGGTTATCGAGTATCTCGTTCGCTGTACATACGGCGCATTATCGGCATGCTCATTTTCAATATCCGACAATTCATACACGATTGCCGGGTACGCCATCTTCACCGATGCCGGAGGCTGGAAATAAACATTTCTAGAACCTAAAATGTCTTCAAGAATTTGCTGAAGCTCAATCCGATCATGCATTGTAGACTCCTCCAACAGTTAATACCAGCCTCGGGTGCTGAACTGAAATGGAAGTGATTTTCCATTTAGCACCCATAAACTCAACATATCGCGCCGATGCGTAATTCCGATACGCATACTCGTCACAGACCACACTTATTTCATTTGACAAAGTCACATTGTCATTAACTTCGCCGGAGTTTTCGAGTCGGCGATAGTTTTTCACAGCATCGCCATAGTAGAGACGCTCCACTATGTTCTCGGAATAGACCCCAGGCGAAGTCTCAGCAGTCTCCTCAAACCCGATCACTCCAGCGAATTTTGCCATTTTGAATTACTCCTCTGCCTTGGCCGCCCACTCAGTTCCAGTCACGGAAGTGGTGCCGGACATAGTAATTACCTTGCCAGCCGCAAACGCCACAGGTACAAGGTGATTGGTTCCGTCAAACACGAGGCATGTGCCCTTCTTGAATGCATTCTCGAGCTCGGCCACTGTAATCTGAGTAGTGTAATCGGCCTCTCGGTACAGCTTGTGGTCGGTCGTATTGCCATAGAAGATCACGTTGCGAACGTGCAGATCATTAGTATCTTCAAATACCTTGGTCATGAGTATCTCTCCTTTACATCGTTATAGTTAGTTACGCCTAACCCGTAGGCAAAAAATTAAGCCGCAGCCACGTTCATCTCATAGGTGATCGCGGAATAAGGCTTGACCAGTGCACCAGAGCATCTGGTTTCGATCAGATATTTCTGGGCGTTATAGTCAATGTCGAAATCATCGAACATGTTGACAGAACCGCCCTTATCGGCACCGATCTTATAGTCGGTCAGGTTGACGAGAATACCAACCAGAGGCTTCTCGTTGACGCCGGTCTGGCCTTCCATTACGGGAATGGTAACGATCTCCTTCACGCGCAGAGTAGTCGCCAGCTGAGCCTCGGAAGTATACATCAGATGACCAATGCCATCCTCCAGCAGCAGCATATCTGCCAGCAGATCCTCGGTGATATACAGAGTGGGGTTGCCGGAACCCTTGTAATCCTTACGGGACTTGATCACAGTCCGAATGAACTGCTTGGCCTTGGCCTCGTCAGTTGCGCCGTTGGCGACATCCACAGTCTTGTGAATGGAGTACAGCTCAGCATCCTTCGCAACAGGGCGAATGCAGTTCTCATCGATCTTATCATCGCTGGAGGCAAGACGACCATCACCCAGAAGAACCGCACGGGCGATTTCCTCATCCAGCATCATGCGCATCTCAGCCTTGATCCAGGCCACGACATCGAAGTCAACGATATCGATCACATCATCGCGGTCGATTTTCTGCTTCTTATAGATCGTAGTGGGCGCAGTGCTGCGCTTCAGCAGGGAGAATACTTCTTCCTTCTTCAGCTTACCCTTCATGTAGCCCTTTGCACGAGCCTCATCCTCGGTGATATCGGCGAATACGGTCTTAATCCGGGAGAAAGGCGTATGCGCAACCGCGTTCATAACCTTGGATACCCAGCCGGTGTCACGCTTGATGAACTCAGGGGTGGTGGTAAGGGACTTGGCTTCAGGAAACAGGTAGTCGATATTGGTAATGCCATACTCCTCGGCATGGGCAAGAACACCCTCTCTCAGGCTACCGGCACGCTTAGCGTCCTTGAAAATAGTTTCAATCTCAGAATGAGAAAGAACGCCGCCCGGCGTAGAATTTTCATTTTTCTCGAAAACATTGTGGGACATGGATTCGTCTCCTCCTTTTTCACTGTCGGTATTGTCATCAGTGTCATTATCCTTGGCCTTCGCGATCAGAAAATACATAGCGTTTTTCTGTTCCTCATTCATGGTCTTGATGATGTCGCCGATGGTTTTATCGTTTTTGTTTTCATCAGAATCTGCATGATCAAGCTCGCCATCGGAACTGTCCTCATGATCGGGCTCATCTGTGGAAGTATTCGACTGATCTTCCTCTGCTTCAGTATTCTCCGGATCGTCCCCATGAGAAATCTCAGCGGAAGTTTCAACCTCAATCGGGCCATCCTGAATAGTCGAACCGACTGCCCAGAACATTGCCGACTCAAGGCTTTCGTCGTCATGGCACATTACAGATTCGATATATGCTTCGGGATTTGCCCCGGCAAGTACCAGACTCAGCTCCCGAATAGCACCGTGCATAACGTTATGTGCAGATTCCTTAAGGTGGTTTGCATAAATGGACAGCGCCTTAATATCACCATTGCGGACAAGCTCTTTTGCAGCTCGACCGTCTTCGGTGTTATTAAACTTGCCATACGCATACACGCCGTCATCCCGGTTTTCAAGCAGAGCATGACCGAGAACGTTTCCTACGGAGTTATGCTGGTGATTCCAGACGAGCGGAACCGTCTTACCGGTGCAATCCTTAAATGCATTCGGCAAAATAGTTCGGCCATCCGTACAGCGCACATTGTAGGCGGTAGCTCTGCCCTGAAAATCATAAGTTTCAGGCATTTTGATTTTCCTCCTTCTTGTCGCTTATTTCGGTATTTGGCGCTTGCTGCGCCTCCAGTTCGTCCTTCGACTGGGACAGATTCTTATTACGCAGTTCATCAGCTCCCGGATCAGAGGAAGGCTGCAACCCAATGACCTGTCTGATCTCATTGGAAGTCATAATCTCATTTCGGGTCATTTTGTCGCCGATCTCAGCAATCTGGGATACGGGCACCAGCTTGAACGGATCACGGAAGAACATAATGGACTGATTCTGGCTGCGAGCAGTTTTGGATAAAAATTTACGTTTTATCTCATCCGCAATAGCCGAAATAATTGGCTCAATAAGACGACTGTGATAATTAAGCAGTGTCTGTTCATCAGCGGATCCATCCAGTATCCCCTGCGTCATTCCCAACTGGCTATAAAGCATGCTCGTAAGATATTCGACAGTAGATAGCAGATTGTTTTCCACCGAACGATTCAACTGCACAATTTTCTCAGTTCCGTCAGCATAAGCCACACCATACTTGGACCCAGCTAATTGCTGTTCCAATTCAGTTCTCCGGCGCTCAGCCTGTTGCTTCCGAAGTTCCGTTTTAGTAGCATACGGAAGCTGAATAATCAGATCGAGTTTACCGGAGCAGCTCTGTTCATCCACCGCATCCAAAAGATTCAGTTTGCGAATAAGCCGCTGAGCAAGAGAATTCGATTCATTCATAACCGAATAAAACGGATTTTCAACGATAGCTACATTCCTCTTAAGCATGACAATTTCTTCACGTCTACCGGTTTTTTCGTTATAAACCGAAATTCGGACTGCGTCGGGGTACCAATCAGTTATCTCTCCGACGCGCAGCTGTTCAACGTCATATGCTTCTGAAATCTCCGGGTCAATAGTCGCACTAACCGGAACAATTGCAATAACACCTTTATCGAGCAAAGAAAGAACCGCGTCCTGAATAAAGGCGCGGCTTGTTTGATCAATATTTGGGTCAAGAGTAAGGCAATTATTTAGTTTGCTGTCTATCTGTTCCAGATAGCGACCCTTGTCATCGGTCCTTACATGCATAATGGAAACCTGACTACAATCGATAGCAATTCGGTTGTATAGCGGGTTGATAATTGACTGGGTGTTACCCCGAGTCAGTCGATTTCGACTGTAATTCCCGCCAAACGAACCGTAGGACACTCGTCGAGTAGTAGGGTCCTTATTCATAAATGCACTCCACGCATGCCTAAGACGATTCGGTAGATTTACGGCCATGCGATCGCATCCCTCATTCGAATTCCTCCTTGTGATCCTTGTAAGCGACCAATGCGTCCATCATTGCAGAAACATTGTCGATCTTTTCTTCATATCGCTTCTTAAGAAGCTTTCTGTTGCCGTTGGTGTCTTCCATAACGATGCAGTTACCCATACAGAACATCATCAGCTGCTCATCGAACAACAGCATGCGTTCCTCGGACAGCTTCTTTAGCTCACCAAGCGGAACAGATTCTGTCCTTACTCCCTGAGGTACCTTTTGAACTCCGTAAGGGCCGTTTTCCCTAGCCCATCGGTCGATGAACTCAGAAGCGTGATACGGATCGTATCCGACACACCTAACGTCATACCGTTGTTTATCGAGAAATACTTCCAGGTCGTCATAGACTTCTTCCAGATCGATAATGGCACCCTCGAGAACGGCCAAACTACCTTCGTCAATGAACTCCTGGTATTTGAACCGCATGGCTGGCGCCAATTTATTGAATGTCAATGACGAAATGTAGCTTCTGGTCTTGATTCCAAAGCAACCATTCCGAAGCGGAAACAGAAATGTAAAAGCACAGAAATCATCGCCTTGCGACAGGTCGATTCCCATAGCGCAGGGCATATCTCTGAAACTTTGTTTATTGTGGGGTATGGTCTCCTCATAGGTAAAATAATAAGTATACCCTTCCATAGGTATACCAAATCGTTTTGCCAATATATCGTTTCTTGCGGCGGGGGCTTTTTCGGCACGCTCAACATCCAACTGATACGTTTCATATGTAACAGTTTTTCCGATATTGGGGTTTGCTTTTAGCCACATATCAGGGTCGGCAACCTCATCGATGGAATCAAGCTTGTACCACCAAATGGAAACATGAATATTGGGATATTCTCCATTAAGAATATTTATTAACTCCATTTTGATTGTATCGCCAGCTCCGTTACGGACAGTACCCTCAGAGCTGGTAGCCACAATCAGATAGTCATCCAGTTTGGAGGCACCCTGCTCGATTGCACCGATACAATCCTCTCGGATGTCACCAGAGAGCCATTCATCCACAGTAGCAATCTTACACCGCAACCCCTGAAGCTTTGCAATAGACATTGCACGAATTTCAAGCAACGACCCTGTAAGGAAGTTCTCAATCCCCTTCTTGGTTGCGGCAAGCTTGCATCGATTAGCTTTAGAACCGGTCGTGTTTTGCAATGACCCAAAAGTCAAAAGCTTAAACAGCGGCCCTCTTGCGCGAGTAATAGCCGTGCGGAATGGAGACATTACCTCCTCAGCAAGCTTCATCGTCGGCGCTGTGGTAATCTGATGCGTAGTCGACGTGTCAACATTGAGGAAATACGCCTGGATGAATTCTGCGTAAAGCGATTTTGCAGCACCTCGACCAACAATCAAATACTGTTTGTTGATAAGGCGTTTTCGCATACGGCGCATTTCATAGTGACCATGGCTGTCGCCGTCATCACGAACCCAGACATTTCGATCGATGAAGTAATACCATCCAAATACCTGCTCGCCCCAAAGCTTGAAAGATTCGAGCATATTAACGTCCGAACCATCAGTTAAGGTAAGTTCTCCCTCGCAGTATGCAATCCATCCCTCAACAGCAGCATCGTCGTAGTAGATTCCGGGGTTGTCAATCAGGGCATCAATTCGATTCATCTCCAGAGAAACCTCTCGGTTTACCGGGATCTCTCCTCGAATTACCGTCTCCCGAAACTCCCCATAATATTTGGGGACAGCAGTATTTGACAATGACATTATTATTCTCCAATCAACTTGCGTGCTTGTCCTTGTATTTCTTATACAAGTCTTCGTAAGTTTCCTCGAGTCTCATTCGATCAACTCGTTTCTGGAGTTCATCGGATGACATATCGAAAACAGACGAAGGTTCTTTGGACATAATATTTTTGACGATTTCCTCGCCAACAGTTTTCTCCTGTTTGCGTTTATCTTTGGACGATTTATCCGGTTTGGCAGATTTAACGGCATCTTTGATCCCCTTCTTGTCAACCGAAGAATCAAGGATTTTATCAAAAGTTGCGCCAAGCTTTTTCCCAACAGCATTTCCAACAGCATTCGCGGCACCTTGCGCTACACTATCCAGTGTCTTTTGGGCAAACTTATCGGCAAGCTGTTTCCCAATACTGACTTTTTTAGGGTTCAGCTTATTATAACGTTCGTAGTAATTTATTTCCGCCTGCATTCGATCGTTAACTTTTTTGAGTTCTTCGTCAGTCATATCTTTAGCGGATTTCTTTTTGGTGGTTCCAGCTTTAGAAGAAGATCCACTCTTGCCTCCGGTAACAGCAGCTTTTTTTTCCGCCAGTTTAGCCTCCTGCCCTTCAAGCTTAGCGAGACGTTTTCGCCCAGCCTCAGTCAAAGTGCCATCAGAATTCTGGAATCGGCGAACACCCCATTTCATTCCTCGAATGCCATGGTGGTAAAGTGCATCCGGCCTTACCGGGCACGCATATGTCCACATTCGTATCACCTCTTTATTTTTCGGATTTCAAATCCTCGGCTGCCTCTCTAATTCTCCATTCCAACTCGGCAATACAGGCATCCAGAGAATTAGAAATAATAGTAGATGTCGCGGGGTCAAATTTCTGTCGAACCTTCAGCGGGACATATGCTGTCACCAATCCGAAAATGACTTTCGAAGAATTCTCAGACAAGAAATCGTCCCACGTCGCAGAATCATCTTCAATCAGGAACCCCGTATCGGGGCCGACCCCAAGCTGAGTAAGAATCGCTAAAGTGGAATTTGTAAACGCAATCAGATCTGTGTCGAAGTATTCATATTCAGCGACCAAATTGGCAGCTAGTTTTTTTACGGTTTCTAGGATGCTGTCAGAACTATTCATTTAATCGCCTCCACGGACAAGTATCGTATCGAGTTCGCTCTAAGGCGACCGCCGGCATTTTACGTTTTACTCCATAATGTATATAGTCATGAGTATCTTTAGAGCAACAGATTAGAAATTCAGGGTTTATGAGATAGTCACTTGAGTTCACAATGTCGTCAACCTTGAGCGGATTCATGTGGTGGACGAAAATTTTCCCAGGAATGTCATAACCGGCCACTCCTAGATCAGTACCATTATCCCGCAAAATAATTTGTCGGCGGACTCGCTTCCACTCTGCCGACCTATAAAACATTTGGTTAAGATACCGGTCAAAACCGAACGTATCCTTACCAACGGACCCATTAAGTTTCAAGTATTCACGACGTTCTTCCCAGTTTTGAATACGTTTTAGCTCACAATAGGTCAGCATCATCATACTCCTCAGCAGTTCCCTGGTACTTTTTCATAGCTTCCATTGCCTGATTCAGCGCAGCTTCCAGAGTTGCAGTCGACTCAATAGCAGCAGTCTTGGCCTGAATTAGCTTACGTTGCTCCACAAGAATGTCTTTCTCAAGCTGCATCTTAGTTGTGCCCAACTTCAAGTAATGCACGATAACAGACGGCGAAGCTGTACCCTCCCGAAGTTGTCGTTCTGCCTGATCTACGGCTAAGGCAATCATCTGATTTTCACGAGACTCCGGAGTTAGAGCTGGCCGAAGTCTTTTAGAACTATTTTGATTGTTTGCGCTTTTTGCTTTAGCCATGCCTCTCCCTCCTTTCATTAAAACATCTACTTAGATAAAGCGGTCTAGACAATGCTTCGATACTTCACTGTCGGATCAAATGCAGTATTTAAATCGGTCTGTTCAACCCATACCCCATCGACTTTCTTGTATAGAGTGCTCCCCTTTACCCAACTTCCGCTAGACTTTAACATAAAGTAACCCGCCTGCTCGGGTATGGTAAATTCTATAGAAACAGAGGCCCCGAAGAAATCCATGTAGTATGATGTACTTGTGCTAAGATAGCCTCGATTACCAAAAAAGCGAAAACACAGATTTTCCAGCATTGAGCGAGTAAATTCTGTTGTTTCTAAGGTTGCAATACTTTCCGATGTGCCAAACACGGTCGTACTATCTGAACGTTTGATAGTTGTACTGTTTTCGCACAGCGCAATTGTATTGTTACCTCCGCGAAAAATAGAGTTATTCTGCATACGCCCCTTTGCCCGAAGGAGCACCGTTCCGATCTCTGCATTCTCTGGAATAGCTGATGTGTCGAAACTATATAGCAGCAGTGTAGATGCAGCGCCACCTTTCGTCATATAAACTCGGGCGTATTCCTCGCTAGTTTCGTCATGCCCAATCACAGTGCTCAAAGGGTGCGCAGAATCTACGGAATCATATTCGCAATGAGCATCCACCACCGATGCTGGAGTAACTTTCAGCTCTGCCATGATTTATCCTCCAATCACCAAATAGACATCGCCATCCGAGCCTATGTCATTCTCTGGAGCAGAGGTTCCGGTATAAATAGTAGCAAGAGTCAACGTACCAGCGATTTGCGCTCCGGACTTATCATGCGCGGTCGTCCCTTTTGTAAGGCTATCAGCGGCTACAGTGTCCAACGAAAGATCGATCAGTGTCTTACCGTCGTATACCACTTTGTTAACTGCCACGGGTCATCACCCCGCAATCGTTACCGTAGTGCCACCAGCAGAATTCTCTGTTTCCACATAGGGAATTGCATTGACTGTTACCTGAGACAGATAATCATATCCGGTATCGGGTAGGACAGTCTGAGAAGCTGTAGTCGGGGTGACTGTCTTGGCATGGACCTTAACAGAACTGGACGGTTCCAGGCTACCCGTCACGCCGAGGATAGTGATGCCCTGTTTAATGTTAGATGCAATCAGCTTTGCTACTTCAGTATCGAGGATTTTTACCTTGCCACTTCCGTCATGATAACCCTGTGCGATGGACACCTCGTCGGTTACTTTTGAGATGGTAAGAGAAATGGCACCGTTGTTAGGCATCGTACCTTCCAACTTAGCACCTCTGGCATAAGCTGTTTTGCCAGTAAGCATTTCAGCCACCGCCACCGTAGCATCCTGAGAATTGACATCGTATTCGCAAGTACCGATGATAGCAGCACCGGATGCATCATGCGCAGTATACTTTGCCAAAATCTTGTCTGCGGTCACGCTATCAGAAGTAAGGTCAATCAAAACCGTACTTCCATATACAACCTTATTAGTAGCCATTAATTATTTCCTCCTATGATAATTGTTTCTCCATGCGCAGAATTCGATACTGAATAATACGGGATCTCTTTAATGTTGACATCTTGTGTCATCACTCTGTTCGTGGTGTTTAACGTCTGAGCTTCAACAGCAGGAGTTACTTCATATGGACCGGTGTATTGATCGTATTCAACGTTCATTGACACATGCGCTGATAAAACTTTCGAGGCTGAAATAGTCCCGAATAAAACACCCGAAGCTGACAATTTGCCAGTTAATTCTGCGCCAGAATTAGTGTCGACTATCGCTCTACCCAAAAGTTCCATTACCAAGTTACCTCTTTGAGCAGTTTAAATTCGGTAGGCACGATGACCGTATAAACATCACCACTAGCAGTTGTGAGCTCTACGTCATAAACATATTTACCAAATGCCAGAGCAGCTGTATCAGACGGTAAAATATGAAAACTGTTTGTTCCGATAGCGGTCTTTTGCACAAGAACCCCTTCGTCAGTTTCTTTCCGTTTAATCGTAAATCGCAACGTATCAGACGAGGCCATTTTATACTCATCACCGGTCATCTCATTGGTAATCGGAACCGAAATATATGCGCTATCACCACGAGTTAATTCAATCGTGTTGTCAGCATTTATGATTAACATTCATTTCACCTCGCCAAAAATATAATATTGTCGAAAATACGATGCTTATAGGAGCCTACAAGGGAGTGAGTAAACCAAATATTTTAGGAGGTATATATGGCCACGCAATGAAAACCATAGGGGCATGTTTCATTGAAAGGAGAAGATGAACACTAAGGAGAGTGTATACCTTGTAGGCTCTTATAAACACCGTGCTGGGTTCAAAACCTAAAAATCC
>CAVJJQ010000080.1:0-12496 GCA_963649755.1 bacterium
GGCCTTAAGGGACGACATGGTTAAGCTTAGCGACGAAGAGCTTTCCGGAAAAACAAAAGAATTTAAAAAGCGTATAGCAGACGGAGAGACTTTGGACAGTCTCCTTCCGGAAGCCTTTGCGGTTGCAAGAGAGGCAACCAGACGTGTCATACATACAGAGCACTATCCCGTGCAGATCATGGGTGGCATTATTCTTCACCAGAATCGCATCGCCGAGATGAAGACAGGTGAAGGTAAGACGCAGACGGATATTCTTCCCGTTTACTTAAATGCTCTTGAAGGCAAGGGCGTTCATGTCGTTACCGTCAATGAATACCTTGCAAAGCGTGATGCCGAGTGGATGGGTGAGGTTCACAGATTCCTGGGACTGACGGTAGGTGTTTCTTTGAACGGTATGAATACCGAGGAAAAGAAAGCCGCTTATGCCTGCGATATCACTTATGTTACAAACAACGAGCTCGGTTTCGATTATCTTCGTGACAACATGGCCATTTACGAAAAGGACCTCGTCCTTCGTGATTTAAACTATGCCATCATCGACGAGGTTGACTCGATTTTGATTGATGAAGCCCGTACACCTTTGATTATTTCCGGTCAGGGCACGAAGTCCACGAGCATTTATTCAATGGCGGATATGCTTGCAAAGCAACTCCACAGAGGTGCAGACCTTGAAGATGTCGGAAAGCTTGACATGTTGCTTGGAAACGTTCAGGAAGAAACCGGAGACTTCATCGTCAATGAAAAGGACAAGGTCATAACCCTTACGGAAAGAGGTGTTGCCGAGACGGAACGCTTCTTCCATATTGATAATCTTGCGGATTCCGAAAATGTTGAAATCCAGCATGCGGTTGTAACCGCACTTAAGGCAAACAACCTTATGACAAAGGACAAGGACTACATCGTCAAGGACGGAGAGGTTGTCATCATCGATGAATTTACCGGCCGTATCATGCCGGGACGTCGCTATTCCGACGGCCTTCATCAGGCAATCGAGGCCAAAGAGGGCGTTTCGATTAAGAGAGAGTCAAAGACCCTTGCAACCATCACCTTCCAGAACTTCTTCAATAAATATAAAAAGAAAGCCGGCATGACCGGTACCGCTCTTACCGAAGAGCAGGAATTCAGAGATATATACGGAATGGACGTTGTGGAGATACCCACGAACCGTCCGATTGCCCGTAAGGATTTGGACGATTCCGTTTACATCACCAGACAGGAAAAGCTTGAAGCTATCATTAAAGATATCGTCGAGACTCACAAGACGGGCCAGCCGATCCTGGTAGGTACCGTTACGATTGAGGCTTCCGAAGAGCTTTCAAGACTTTTAAAGAAATGCGGTATTCAGCATACCGTTTTAAATGCAAAGTTCCACGAGCGCGAGGCTGAAATTGTAGCCGATGCCGGACAGTTCGGTGCCGTTACGATTGCGACCAACATGGCAGGCCGTGGTACGGATATCAAGCTTGATGACAAGTCACGTGCGGCAGGCGGACTTAAGGTCATCGGTACCGAAAGACATGAATCAAGACGTATAGACAATCAGCTGCGCGGACGTTCCGGTCGTCAGGGAGACCCCGGTATTTCAAAGTTCTACGTATCTTTGGAAGACGATTTGTTAAGACTTTTCGGATCCGACCGTACCAAGCAGATGTTCCAGTCATTGAATCTGGAGCACGGTCAGGAAATTCAGCATTCGATGGTTTCAAGAGCCATCGAACACGCACAGAAGAAGATTGAGGAAAGAAACTTCGAAACCCGTAAGAGACTGCTTGAATACGATCAGGTCATGAACGAGCAGCGTGAAATCATCTACGATGAGCGTCTGAGAGTTCTTAAGGGCGAGAGCATGCGCGACGTCGTATACAAGATGATCACCGACATCGTGGAGAAGGCCGTCGATCAGTCAATCGGCGAGGATCAGTCCAAGGACGAGTGGGATTACGCAGAGTTGAATCAGCTTCTTCTCTCCATTATCCCGTTAGAGCCCGTGACCAAGGAACGCGTTAAAGGGAAAAAGAAAAACGAACTCAAGCAGCAGCTCAAGGAAGAAGCAGTTAAGCTTTACGAGGCCAAGGAGGCCGAGTTCCCTCAGCCCGAAATCATCCGTGAGCTTGAGAGAATCGTACTCTTAAAAGCAATCGACTCAAAGTGGATGGTTCACATCGACGATATGGTACAGCTTCGTGACGGTATCGGACTTGTTGCCTATGCACAGAAGGATCCCGTACAGGAATACAAGGCTCAGGCCTACGATATGTTTGAGGAAATGACCGAGAACATCAAGGAGCAGACAGTTACCATGCTTACACGTATCCGCGTGGGCAATTCGATGGAGCGTGAGCAGACCGCAAAGGTTACCGGTACCAACAAGGATGACACTTTGACAAAGGCTCCCGTCAAGAAAGCGGAGACCAAGATTTATCCGAATGACCCCTGCCCTTGCGGTTCAGGCAAGAAGTACAAGCAATGCTGCGGAAGAAAGTAAAATGATTATATTAGACAACATGAAATCGGAGGCTCAGGGTTACGTTGAGCCTCTTAACGAATTATCGGCATCACTTCATCTTGAAGACAATGACAAGAGAATAGAAGAACTTCAGATGGAGATGCAGGCTCCGACCTTCTGGGACAACCCCGAGCGTTCCAACAAGCTTATGAAGGAACTAAAGGACCTTGAAGGCATCAGGGACACCATAAAGGGCTTAAAGCAGAGCCTTGAGGATGTCTTTACCCTGATAGAGATGGGTTCCGATGAGGACAGTGAAGAATATGCCGATGAAGTTCGGGGTGAGCTTGATGACTTTATCAGGCGTTTTGAAGAGCTCAGAATTTCAAATCTTTTAAACGAAGAGTATGACAAGTCAAATGCCATCTTAAGACTCAACGCCGGTGCAGGCGGAACGGAGTCCTGCGACTGGGCGGGCATGCTTTACAGGATGTACACCAGATGGGCAGAAAGAAAGGGATTTTCAATCGAAGTGCTTGATTACCTCGAAGGTGATGAAGCCGGGATAAAGAACGTAACTTTTCAGATAAACGGATTAAATGCTTACGGATATATGAAGTCAGAGAAGGGTGTTCACAGACTTGTAAGAATTAGTCCCTTCAATGCGCAGGGCAAGCGTCAGACCTCTTTTGTTTCGCTGGATGTAATGCCCGATATCGAGGAAGACCTTGACATCGATATCCCCGAAGAGGATATGCGTATTGATGTATTCAGATCAAGCGGTGCGGGCGGTCAGAAGGTAAATAAGACCTCCTCCGCAATCCGTATCACCCACCTTCCGACCGGAATTGTGGTTCAGTGTCAGAACGAGCGAAGCCAGTATCAGAACAAGGATAAGGCAATGCAGATGCTGAAAGCAAAGCTTTATCTTCTTAAAAAGGAAGCAAATGCGGAGAAGCTTTCGGACATCAGAGGCGAGATAAAGGAAATCGGCTGGGGTTCACAGATCAGGTCTTATGTATTGCAGCCTTACACAATGGTAAAGGACCACCGTACAAATGCGGAAAATGCAAATGCACAAGCAGTCCTTGACGGTGACATTGATTTATTTATAAACGAATATCTTAAATGGAATAATCAGAAGAAGTAGCGTTTTCTTTATCGATTGAAGGGTTTACGGGTTCTTCACCGATTGCATCCAAATAGAAGTTTGCAAGGGTTGTTTCCCTGAATGCCATTACCCAGAAGATACCGACAAAGAAAGCACAGATTCCAATAATCGTAATAGGGATAAATGAAAGGTAAGTAAGAATGAGCTTACCTTTTCTTTTTGCCATAAGACAGGCACTTCTTCTTAAAATATCCGGAACACTCATGTCGGGATTGTCATTTAACACATAGAAGCTCATGGCAAGGAAAAGCTTGGTGATGAAAGAAATCACTATGCTGAAGCAATATGTGAACAGGACAATGATAAAGCTGTTTACGGTGATGTTTATAAGCCCCAAATTAATCAAAACGGCGGGAAGTGTGCCAATCAGGGATACAAGGGTAAAGGGAAGCTGCACCAAGATTGCTTTATCCATGTTGTTTTTAAAGCCGTAAAAAGCATCGCCCAAGGTCAAAGGTTCCTTACCGCGAAGCAGGTTTAAAAAGAAATGAGCCTGTCCGAATATAAGAATTCCCATTAATAAGTCAACCACAAGCGAAATGATGAGTCTGATGAGGTAGGAACCGACGCTTCCGGTGTAGGTGTAGTCGGTAATGAGGGTTACCAAAAACTCAGCTATTGTTACGATAAGGGCGGCGGCGATTGCGGAAGAATACTTTCCGATTAACTGTCCCCTGGCGTTTGATTTTAATTCTTTAATGCGTTTTTCTTTATAAGTCGACATTTGTGCTGTCACCTCCGAACCACTCATTTAGAATGTCTGAAGGGTTTTCTCCATACATTTCTTCGTAAGTCTCACCGTAGATGCCGTCCAAGGCTTCGCTGACAAGGCCTCTGTACTCGGCGTCTGTTGCAAGCTTGTAAAAAGAAGAACTGATGACACCGATACCTATTGCAATTGCGATTGCGGCAAACGTCATGCCAAACTTCGCATCCCGGTCAACCTTAGGCTTATAGCCTTTTGAAAGGGCACCAAAGAGGAGTGCCAGGAATCCGAGCCCGATTGCAATATAGGGGATTGAAAAAAGAACAACAGAGCACATAAGGGCGGCAAATCCGAAAGATTTCGCACGGTGCGCCATCTTCAGCCTGTTTTCTTCATATAATGTACTGTTCATAAAAATCTCCGAATAAAATAATGGTGCGTAAACACTTACAACATAGTAGCATTTACGATATAAATATTCAAATAAAGCTTTTATAAAGATGGAAATATAGAGTATAATAGCGAGTGCGGGAGCACGAAGTGCGTAGCAATCCGTATCGCCAAAAATAAATAAACGAGGTACATGAATGGACATTAGCGCAAAAATCGCCGAAGAGCTTAAAATACAGAAATGGCAGGTCGAGGCCGTAATAGCCCTGATTGATGAGGGAAACACGATTCCCTTTATCGCAAGATACCGTAAGGAAAAGCATGGGTCCTTAGATGACGAGCAGCTTAGAAATCTCTCCGAGAGACTTGAATACTTACGTAACCTTGAGGAAAAGAAGGAGACCGTACTTGCAAGCATAGAGTCACAGGGTATGCTCACAGATGAGCTTAAAGAAAAGATTCTGGCTGCGGAAACGCAGGTGCTGGTAGACGATTTGTATCGTCCGTTTAGACCTAAACGTAAGACAAGGGCATCTGTGGCAAAGGAAAAGGGCTTAGAGCCTTTGGCAAAGTACATACTTGAGATGAACGCCACAGAGCCTTTGGAGATAAAGGCAAAAGAGTTTATAGATAAAGAAAAGGGCGTAGAAAGCGAAGCGGATGCTCTTCAGGGCGCAAAGGATATCATCGCCGAAGAAATTTCCGATAATGCAGACTACAGGACTTATATCAGAAAGGCAACCTTTGACGAGGGAATCATCACCTCAAAGGCCAAGGACGAAAAGGCTCAGTCTGTTTACGAAATGTACTATGATTACGAGGAACCTGTTTCGAAGATTGCGGGTCACAGAGTGCTTGCTCTTAACAGAGGCGAGACGGAAAAGATGCTGACTGTCAAGGTCAACGCACCTACGGACAGGATTCTTACCTATCTTGAGAAGCAGGTCATTACAAAGGACAATGAATTTACAACTCCCGTTTTAAAGGAGGTTTGTCTTGATGCTTATACAAGGCTTATCGAGCCTGCAATAGAGCGCGAAATCAGAAATGACCTTACCGAAAAGGCTGAGGACGGAGCAATAGACGTATTCGGAAAGAACTTAACACAGCTCCTTATGCAGCCTCCCATCGTAGGAAAGACCGTTTTGGGATGGGACCCTGCATTCAGAACAGGCTGTAAGATTTGCGTAGTCGATCCGACAGGTAAAGTGCTTACTACAACCGTTGTTTATCCGACTGAACCCCAGCTTAAGATTCAGGAGACAAAGGATGTCATTAAGAAGATTATAAAGAAATACGGTGTTTCCTTGATTTCACTCGGAAACGGAACGGCTTCGAGAGAGTCGGAGCAGGTAATAGTCGAGATCATCAAGGAACTCGACGTACCGGTTCAGTACATCATCGTAAATGAAGCCGGAGCTTCGGTTTATTCGGCAAGTAAGCTTGCGACCGAAGAGTTCCCCAATCTAAATGTAGGAGAGCGTTCTTCGGCATCTATGGCAAGAAGACTTCAGGATCCTTTGGCGGAGCTTGTAAAGATTGACCCCAAGTCTATAGGAGTAGGCCAGTATCAGCACGACATGGATCAAAAGAAACTTTCGCAGGCTTTGTCGGGCGTTGTCGAAGACTGTGTAAATAAGGTCGGAGTCGATTTAAATACCGCCTCCGCTCCTTTGCTTGAGTATATATCCGGTGTTACAAAGGTAATCGCAAAGAACATCGTAGAATACAGAGAAGCTCACGGAAGATTTAAGTCCCGTGCAGAGCTTTTGTCGGTTCCGAAGTTAGGACCCAAGGCATACGAGCAGTGTGCCGGCTTTATGAGAATCTTGGACGGCGACAATCCGCTTGACGAAACGAGCGTACATCCCGAATCCTACGAAGCTGCAATGAAGCTTTTGGAGAAGCTTAACCTCACAATGGATGATGTTAAGAAGGGCTGGAAGGAAAGCAAAAACAAACCCACAGCAAAGCCTGCGGCTAAAGACAAACCTAAGGAAAAGAAGGTTGTCGTCAAGAATACAAACACCGCAATGGGTGTCGCACTTGCAAAAGCCTTACAGGGAAATGCGATTACGGAAAGTAAGCCTGAACCTGCAAAGCCTACAGTTACAGGCCTTGCTTCAAAGGTAAAGGATAAAAAGAAAACCGCGGAGGAACTCGGAATCGGCGAGATTACGCTTGAGGATATCTTAAAGGAGCTTGAAAAGCCCGCACGTGACCCGAGAAGCGATATGCCCGCTCCGATTTTAAGAAGCGACGTTCTTGACATAAAGGATTTAAAACCCGGCATGATCTTAAAGGGAACCGTCAGAAACGTAATAGATTTCGGCGCCTTTGTCGATATCGGCGTTCACCAGGATGGTCTTGTACACATTTCAAGAATTACGGACAGATTTATAAAGCATCCCCTGGATGCCGTTTCCGTCGGAGACATTGTAGATGTAAAGGTGCTTGAGGTCGATCCGGTAAAGAAACGTATCGGACTTACCATGCGCCTTGATAAAGATTGATTGACATATGAAAGTTGAAACCTTCAGTTATAAAGAAACATATGAATTCGGAGTTGAGATAGGTAAAAAGGCGGAGGCAGGCTCCGTCTATACCCTTATCGGTGACCTCGGAGTCGGAAAAACGGTGCTTACGCAGGGGGTTGCCAAGGGACTTGGCATAGACGAACCTGTGAACAGCCCTACTTTCACGATTCTGCAGGTATATGACGAGGGACGCTTGCCTTTCTATCACTTCGATGTATACAGGATTTCGGATGAATCCGAGATGGACGAAATCGGCTTTGACGAGTATGTATACGGGGACGGAGTTACCTTTATAGAATGGGCCGACCTCATAAAGGACATCATTCCGAAGAAACATACCCGCATCGAGATAAAGAAAAATCCCGAAAAGGGCTTTGATTATAGGGAAATTTACATTACGGAGTTTTCATAGATGAAGATAATCGGTATAGACAGCTCGGGGCTTAGTGCGTCGGTTGCAATTCTTGAAGACGACAAGCTCACGGCCGAATACTTTGTAAATTACAAAAAAACTCATTCTCAGACACTTCTTCCCATGCTTGACGAAATATCGCGCATGTCGGAGCTTGATTTGTCAACAGTTGACGCAATTGCCATTTCAAAGGGACCCGGTTCCTTTACAGGTCTAAGAATCGGCTCGGCTACGGCAAAGGGTCTGGGACTCGCCCTTAACATTCCGATTGTCGAAGTATCGACAACCGCGGGAATGGCGTACAACTTTTTTGACTGCGACAAACTTATCTGTCCCATCATGGATGCAAGACGTTCCCAGGTTTATACGGGACTTTATGAATTTACGGACGGAGAGCTTAAAACACTCTTAAAAGACACGGCAGAACCGATTGAGTCAACGATTGAAAGAGTTAACGGCTACGGTCGTCCCGTTATTTTCATGGGAGACGGGGTGGCTGTATTTAAGGAAACTATTGAGAAAGAATGTAGGGTTTCTTTTTCCTTTGCACCGGCACATTTATGCATGCAGAGGGCTTCCTCGATAGCGGTTTACGGCATGTCCTTGTACAAAGAAGGTAAATTCGTGTCGGCAAAGGACCATGCACCCGAGTATTTAAGACTTTCGCAGGCAGAGCGCGAACGGAATGAGGCCTTAAACATTAAAACACGTCCCATGGAAACTGCCGATTTGGACAGGGTTTGCTTGCTTGAAGAGCGTTCTTTTTCCATGCCTTGGAAACGTGAGGATTTCGAAGCGATGATTGCAAGGGACGATTCGACGTACTTTGTAATCTGCGACGGCGATACCGTCATCGGGACGGCAGGCTACACCTTTAACGGTTTTGAAGGCTATATAAATAACGTCGTGATTGATGAAGAGTACAGGAATTTAGGACTCGGGAAGGTCCTGATGCAGGCACTCTTAGATCACGGAAAAAGAAAAGGAATAAACGAATATACCCTTGAAGTCAGGGTCGGAAACGCGAGTGCGAACAGGCTGTACGAAAGCCTTGGCTTTAAAAGCGAGGGAATCAGAAAGAATTTTTACGAGCGTCCCACGGAGGATGCGTATGTAATGTGGTTGAGGTAGTATGTTAGAAGTTTCATTGCTTGGAACGGGAGGAATGATGCCGCTTCCCAACAGATGGCTTACGAGCCTCTGTGCGCGCTACAACGGCACCAATATTTTGATAGATTGCGGCGAGGGAACACAGATTGCTTTAAGAGAGCAGGGGTGGAGCCCCAAACCGATTGGAATCATTTGCATTACCCATTTTCATGCGGACCATATAAGCGGCTTGCCCGGAATGTTACTTGATATAGGGAATTCTGAAAGAACGGAACCGCTTACGATAATAGGACCCAAGGGGCTTACAAGGGTTGTATCGGCACTCAGGACTATAGCACCCGAGCTTCCTTTTGAAGTAAGACTTGTAGAGATAGAAGACAATTTTCAGAGCTTTAAGTTTGACGGATTCAGGATTGAAGCCTTCAGGGTAAATCACAATATCGCCTGCTACGGCTACAACATCATCGTCGAGCGCGGCGCAAAGTTTGATCCGGAGAGGGCAAAGGCTTTGGAAATTCCGCTTAAGCTTTGGAGTATTCTTCAAAGAGGTGAAACATGTGAGGCTGACGGAAAGGTTTACACTCCTGACATGGTGTTACTCGGAGCAAGAAAGGGACTTAAGGTTACCTATTGCACGGATACACGTCCGACCGATTCAATAGCAGAAAATGCTCATGAAGCGGATCTGTTTATCTGCGAGGGCATGTACGGAGAGCCTGACAAGCTTGACAAGGCTAAAGAACACAAGCACATGACCTTCTATGAGGCGGCAACACTTGCAAAGAAGGCATCGGTTAAAGAAATGTGGCTTACCCACTATTCGCCTTCTTTAATAAGACCTCAGGAATTTAAAAAAGAAGTCAGGCAGATTTTTGCAAATACCGTTATTTCAAAGGACGGAGAAACAAAGGATCTTAGGTTTGAGGATTAAGCCTGTATGACAAGAGCAAAGGCCAGAAGCTTAAAAAACGTCATAGTAGCGCTTATGGCCGCAATCGTTTTGATTGCGGTTGTTTGGCGTGCAAACAATATCAAGACAAGCATGACGGAAGAGGCTGAAGAAGTTACCGTAACGGCAATCGACGAGGCTTTGGCAAGAAACCTTACGACAAATTATCCTCAGACTCCGAAAGAGGTAATCAAGTATTTCGGAGAGATTAGCAAGTGCTTTTATAATGAGACCTTTGAAGACGATGACGAGCTCATTAAACTGGCGGATCAGATGCTGCTTCTTTATGATGATGAGCTTGTAGCATACAACAATCATGACAATTACATCTTTGATTTAAAGACTCAGATAAATTATTACAAAGAAAACAACATTATTCTGAGCCATTACGATCCGCAGGCAAGTACGGATGTCGAGTATTTTACCGAGGACGGATACGAATGGTCCAGGATCAGATGCGATTTTACTTTAAAGAGCGGAAAGGTCTATAAGGTCCTTACCGAAATCTTTATACTCAGAAAGGACGAAAACGGCCATTGGCGTATATATGGCTGGGAAGAAGCCGATGATGAATGACAAGTTGATTCTTGCTATTGAGAGTTCCTGCGACGAGACAGCTGCGGCAGTCGTAAAAAACGGTCGTGAGGTACTTTCGAATATCATATCTTCACAAATAGATTTGCATACGATATACGGAGGCGTAGTGCCGGAAATTGCTTCGAGAATGCATATTCAGGCAATAAACGGAGTCATAGAGGAAGCTCTGAGCAAAGCAAACGTTACACTTTCGGATATTGACGCAATAGCGGTTACGTACGGTCCCGGACTTGTGGGAGCACTCCTTGTGGGAGTATCTGCTGCAAAGGCAATAAGCTTTGCACGCAAGATACCGCTTGTGGGAGTACATCATATCGAAGGTCACATAAGTGCCAACTATATTGAAAATAAAGATTTGGAGCCGCCTTTTGTGTGCCTTGTGGTATCGGGCGGACATTCACATCTCGTACGCGTACTTGATTACGGTTCATATGAGATACTCGGCCGCACCCGTGACGATGCGGCAGGCGAGGCTTTTGACAAGGTTGCGAGGGCAATCGGGCTTGGGTATCCGGGAGGCCCCAAGATCGACAAGGTTTCATACGAAGGAAATCCCGAGGCAATTTCTTTCCCCAGGGCGAAGGTCGAAGGCTCGGAGTATGATTTTTCTTTCAGCGGTCTTAAATCCGCGGTACTCAATTACTTAAATCAGTGCGAGATGAAGGGCATCGAAATAGTTCAGGCCGATGTTGCGGCTTCATTTCAGAAAGCCGTCGTTGATGTGCTGACCGAGCATTCAATTCATGCAATCCGGGAATTTAAGGCATCAAAGTTTGCCATAGCCGGAGGGGTAGCGTCAAATTCACATCTTCGCGCCTCTCTTGAAGAAGCCTGCAAAAAAGAAGGTGTTTCTTTTTACAAGCCTTCACCGATACTTTGCACGGACAATGCGGCGATGATCGGTGCTGCGGGATACTATGAATTCATCAAAGGAAACGTAAGCGGCTACGACTTGAACGCCGTTCCGAATTTGCGTCTTGGAGAGAGATAATGAAACATATCGGTATCATAGTGGCTGCCGGCAAGGGGAAAAGGGTCGGCGGCGACATTCCGAAACAGTATATGGAACTTTGCGGTAAGCCCGTTGTTTTTTATCCGCTCAAGGCTATGCAGGAGAGCTTTATCGATGAAATTATCATGGTCGTCGGAGAAGGCTATGAGGAGTACGTAAAGACGGAAATAGTTGAAGCTTTCGGTTTTGATAAGGTAAGCGCGATTGTGCGCGGCGGAAGCGAAAGAAGCGATTCGGTACTGAATGGGCTAAGGGTGGTAGCTAAGCCTAAAGAAGCATACGTGTATATTCACGATGCGGCACGGCCTATGCTTGATGAGGCACTTTTACAGCGACTTAAAGAGGATGCTGAAATATACGGATCCGCAATTGCGTCGGTTAAGGCAAAAGACACGATAAAGCTGTCGGATGAAGATGGGTTTATTGCGGCCGATATAGAAAGAAACAGGGCACGCATCATCCAGACTCCGCAGGTGTTTGAAGCGGGGGAACTTATCTTGGCCTACGAGAAGCTTTTGAAAACGGATGCGGCGGTTACCGACGACAGCTCCGTGATGGAACATTTCGGAAGCCTTCCGGTGCATCTTAGCGAGGGCGATTACAGAAATATAAAGATTACCACGCCGGAGGATTTTTTGATTGCGGAAGCTTTCCTGAAAGGCATGAAAAATAACGTTTGATTATGAACTTGTCTTATGATTTTGTGATGTTTAATGTGTCGCAAAACGGTCGGATGAATTGCCTAAAATTTTTTTAAAAATTGGGTTGACATTAAAAAGGCATTTTGATAATATAAACCTTGCGCTGATTAAAACAGTGTAAGGTTTCTTTATGAAATCGGCTATGGAGAGGTATCGAAGTGGTCATAACGAGGCGGTCTTGAAAACCGTTTGTCCGCAAGGGCGCATGGGTTCGAATCCCATCCTCTCCGCGCGGTATTAAGCAATTG
The DNA here is from genome assembly GCA_963649755.1 of bacterium. Classification (GTDB taxonomy): domain Bacteria; phylum Bacillota; class Clostridia; order Lachnospirales; family Lachnospiraceae; genus UBA1258. Next base: position 12,280 of record CAVJJQ010000080.1, read on the forward strand.
AATTAATTATCTATTCAGGCTTTTGGAGAAGTACTCAAGAGGTTGAAGAGACACCCCTGGAAAGGGTGCAGGTCGTTAATAGCGGCGCGAGGGTTCAAATCCCTCCTTCTCCGTTTGGTACATTCCAAGTACCGACTGACAATAGTCAGGCACCTTGACAATCAAACAACAATGCAACCCTGAAAATCTTTGAGAGAAAATTTTCAGACGTGTGAAG
>CAVJJQ010000081.1:0-12204 GCA_963649755.1 bacterium
GTGTTAAGCTTCGCATCCTCAAAAAGTCTGTCGAGAGTCACATGAAACCCGTCTAAGATCTGATTGTTGATAAGTATCGTGCCGGTATCCAAACTTCCGCAGGAAACAACTATGTAGAACACAATTGATAAATCAAGGAAATTAAGATGTGGAACATTTTCCAAAGCGACCCTGTTTTTCTCGGTATTTATAAGTTTGTAATAAACACGATCCTTTGCCTTGTCGTAATCGCTCATAAAATCAAGTTCCTCGACAGGGCCGAAATCGGAATCTTTTAGAATCCTTACAACCTCTTTTAGTATTTCCTCAAGCCCCGTTCCCGATAAAAGCCTCGAATAAAACTCGTTTAAATACATAGTCGGTCCGGCATGTCTGCCTTCCTGCATGGCGCTTAAGCCCCTTAAAACAATTCCGTTATTTTTTCTTACGTCACGTATGCTGACGGTAAAATCCGAAGACAGATTATTTTTGCAATAATCCGAGACAACATTTTCAAATTCTTTAAATGTCATAGTAGATACCTTTCTTAAAGTAGTGAGAAATTAAATAGTAACGCTTTGTATGAAAGCCGATTGCTTCGCGCTTTCAGCGCGTAAGCAATCGCCAACGACATTCGTATTCCGGGCTTTCGCCCTCCATACTCATGTCGTCTTGGTTACCAAATGTCTATGCCCAATGGAATGCAAGCATTCCTTGGGCATAGCCGCTTGGTAACGCTTTCATACAAAAAGAGACAGCAAACAAATTTGCTGTCTCTCGGCATTCATTAAGAAGATATTGCAGATTAAACTCTTGAAAGATATTCGCCCGTACGGGTATCAATCTTAATAATATCGCCCTGGTTTACAAATAACGGAACCGCTACCTGTGCGCCGGTCTCAACGGTTGCGGGCTTTGTAGCTCCCGTTGCGGTGTCACCCTTAAATCCGGGTTCGGTCTCTGTGATCTCAAGCTCTACGAAGAGAGGGGGCTCAACCATGAATACTGAGCCTGCATGAGAACAAACCTTACACATTTCATTTTCTTTAACAAACTTAAGTGCGTCACCGATTGTATCGATATTAATAGCAACCTGCTCGTAGTTCTCTGTGTTCATGAAGTAATATAAATCACCGTCATTGTACAGATACTGCATATCTGCTCTGTCAATACGTGCCTGTGGGAACTTCTCGGTAGGTCTGAATGTACGTTCTACAACGCCTCCGTTGATAATGTTCTTAAGCTTAGTGCGTACGAACGCAGCTCCCTTACCGGGCTTAACATGCTGGAATTCGATAATCTGAAAAATAGCGCCATCTATGTCGATAGTTACACCATTTCTGAAATCACCTGCAGAAATCATTTTCTATCCTCCTAAATATATACACAAATAAATTCCTTGTTATTCTAAACTATAAATTTCATTTTTTCAAGAAGTTTTTAGACATAAAATGAGGAAATCCATCGGATTTCCTCTATAAAGAATGCAGTTACTTTATAAGTACCATACCGTCCGAATTGTCGAGTAGCTTTGAAAGGTCCTCCGAGGAGCCTACAAAGAACTGATAATCCTGTAAAAGCTTGTCCTTATGCATATCGGAAATTGCCTGTTCCATATCGGGATTGTCGATATTCAAATCAGAACCGATATAGGAGAAGTCATCTCCCTGATTGTAGGTAAGAGAAATATTTTCAAGGTCTGCGATTCTGGACCTATTGTCAACCGTAACCTCCGAGACCTTTGAAGCACTTTCAAGAGCCTTTGGAAGATTTTCCTCTTCCTGCTTGTTTAAAAGGTCCTGTGCCTCAACCGTCTTTGTATCGACATAAGGAATATTATTTGGTCTGTAACTGTTGTAAAAGCCGCCGTAATCGGAAAAAAGATTTATGGCCATCCAAACATCTCCCAGTAAAAAATCATTCGAAAATTTAAAAGGATATTGGAATCAAAATTACTTTTGACCCCAACCCGGTACCAAATCTTAAGTTTAAAACCTATCTCCGGGGTTTGAAACTTGCGACCCGCTACCTTATATAAAATCTTAGTCGTAAATTATATCGGCAGATATTTATTTAACTTAACCCTTGGATGGATTTTTAGTTGGTAAGCACACTCTTAAGCTCATCCATGAAGGTATTTATATCCTTAAATTCCCTGTATACGGATGCGAAACGCACATAGGCAACCGCGTCTATATCCTTAAGCTTATTCATGACAAGCTCGCCTATGACCGAACTGTCTATTTCCTTTTCCTCACGTGAAAAGATCTCGGTCTCGACCTCGTCAACAAGTGCACTGATCTGTGAAACACTCACGGGTCTCTTATGACAGGCTCTTAAAATTCCGCCTTCAACCTTGGCTCTGGAATAAGTCTCCCTGCCGCCGCCTTTTTTGATGATAATAAGCGGAATCGTTTCAACATTCTCATATGTGGTAAATCTCTTATTACAACTCGAGCACTGTCTCCTGCGTCTGATTGACGCATTGTCATCGGCAGGTCTTGAATCAATTACACTTGTATCGTCATTACCGCAATAAGGGCATTTCATGCTTCCACCTCCAAATTGGCTTTCCCGTTACTTAACGCTTTAAGAACGGAGGAATTTCAAGGCTCTTTGTCTCTACGTTACTCCTAAGCCTTTCGGGCTGGCTCGTAAGCTTTGAAGTATCAATGGGGGTAAACGGAAGAGGTGAACCCGTCGCAGGCTGAGCCTGTGCAGCCTGAGGCTTTGCACTGACCGAAGACTTAAGTCCCATAACTTCACGTGCAACGGAAAGTCCCGTTGCTATAACAGTTATCTTACAGCACTCCTGCTCTTCTTTTGAATAAAGCGCACCGAATATAACATTGACATCATCGCCGGTGAGCTCCCTTACATAGTCCGTTGCATCGGCAACATCTGCCATTGTAATATCACCGGAAATGTTGATAATTACATTTCTTGCACCGTTAATGGTAGTCTCAAGCAAAGGAGACTCAACTGCCATCTTAACGGCATCCATAGCCTTGTCATCGCCCTTACCCTGACCGATACCGATATGAGCAACACCCATACCCTTCATAACGGTCTGAACATCCGCGAAGTCAAGGTTGATAAGTGCAGGTGCATTTATAAGGTCGGTAATTCCGGATACTGCCTGCTGTAATACTTCATCGGCTTTCTTCAAAGCATCCGGGAAAGGAGTGCGCTTGTCGATAATCTCCAAAAGTTTGTCATTGGGAATGACTACAAGAGTATCAACGTTGTCCTTAATCTTGTCTATACCGCTTATCGCATTGACCATGCGCTGCTTTGCCTCAAATCTGAAAGGCTTAGTAACAACACCTACGGTCAGAATACCAAGTTCACGTGTAACCTTTGCAATAACGGGAGCCGCACCTGTTCCGGTTCCGCCGCCCATACCGCAGGTAATAAACACCATATCGGCACCTTTAACGCAAGCTTCAATAGCCTCAATGCTCTCCTCTGCGGCCTTTTCGCCAACCTCAGGCTTTGCTCCGGCTCCGAGACCCTTTGTAAGCTTCTCACCTATCTGAATGAGTTTAGGTGCTTTGCATAACTGAAGTGCCTGCTTGTCGGTATTAACTCCAATAAACTCTACACCCGATATTTCTTCATCTATCATGCGATTCACGGCATTGTTGCCGGCTCCGCCCACACCGATTACAATAATCTTAGCAGCGGACTCAGAATCATTATTAATAATTTCCAGCAAGGTACTTCCTCCTTCACGTCTTCCTGAATTTAAGACTTAACATCATTAATCATACGATTATTTCAAATAAATCGCAACAAAAAAACATCAAATTTTCTTTACAAACTCTTTAAAACGGTCACCGCGTTCTTCGAAGTTTTTAAAATATCCGTAACTTGCGGCCGCAGGACTGAGTAAAACCGCTTCTCCGGCACGGGCATTACCTTTTGCAAGCCTTACAGCCTCATATAAATCCGTACAAAGAAGGGCTCTCGGCGACGATTTTTCTTTTTCTTTTTCCGCATACATCGAATAAATGCGCTTGCCGGATTCGTACATGCATATCAGTAACTTTAGTTTCGAATGTACGAAATAATCGACAAGTTCCTCGTAGTCGATGTTTCTTTCCATCCCGCCGACCAAAACGATTCTTGCGTTTTCAATGCTTTCAATCGCGCAAATCGTCGAGTTCACCGTTGTGGAAATCGAATCGTCAATAAACTCCACTCCGTCAAAAACGCCTATGCTCTCAAGTCTGTGAGGCAGAGTTTTGAAAGTACGGACGCCTTTGATAAATTCCGAATCCGTTATGCCGAACAGTTTACACGCTTCATACGCAAAAGCCGCATTCAAAAGATTGTGCTCACCCCGAAGCGAAGCTCCGTCAAGTTCGTCAAAACTTTCAAAAGGAAGCAGGTCCTTTGTAATAAACTTTGTATTCCCTAAGCCCTTACCCCACTCATCAAGTGTTTCCTCGGTTGTAAAAAGAAAATCGCTCTCACTCTGATTAATATAAATATTTTTCTTCGCAAGACCGTATTTTTCGCGGGTTCCGTAGTGATCAAGATGATCTTCATATATATTAAGAAGAATCGCCACATGCGGTGAGACATTCAAGTACTCAAGCTGGTGGCAAGACATTTCTATGACCGCAATGGTGTCAAAATTAACCTTATCGGCAAATTCAAATACCGGGATTCCGATGTTTCCTGCTAAAAAACAGTCTCTGCCGGCGCCTTTTAGTATATGGTAAATAAGGCTCGACGTCGTGCTTTTTCCCTTGGTGCCGGTGACTCCCAACACCTGCGAACCGTAACAGGATAAAAAAACTTCCATCTCGGAAGTAATATTGCACGAATACTCTTCGATAGGCTTATTTAATACAATTCCGGGACTTTTAAAAACGCAATTAAAGTCATCAAGCGAATTCTGATAGTCTTCTCCGAAAATTACCCTGCACTCTTTGCTTACTTCGTTTGAAACGTCCCTTGAGTCAAGTACCGCGATGCTTTCATATCCCCCGATTTCAAGTATTGCCTTTAATGTTGCCTTTCCTTCGCGTCCGAACCCTAAGATTGCTATTCTTTTCCCGTTAATAACCTTTTTTAAATATTCGTACAGCTTATTCATTTCCGCTCACCGTTTCAAAGGAAACTCTCTTGGTCGTTTCGTCATAATTCTCCATTTTAAGAGTCCCCTTCTTTCCATCAAGCTTTTCCAAAATTGACTTTAAATTCATAATCTTAACGTCAATATTTTCATCCTTGCCGAGATTAATCGTGATATCGTCTTTGAAAAGCTTAATTTCCCCGTTATCTGCAAAATACATTTTCTCGCAATAAACGTCGTACTTTGTCATTAGCTTGGTAATGTTAAGTACCTTCTTGAAAAGTTCCTGATCGGTTGCGGGAAGCGGCTCATAAAGTACCACATAATCAAATTCGATGCCCACGACCTCCGGAACGCCTTCCGTCTTTATATTCGAGCTTTCTACGACTATGCCGTCCTTGTCAAAATAAATATAACGCCCCAAATACTCTATAAAGCCGGCCAATGCCTTCTCGTGCACGGTTATCTTCACCGTATCCTTCGAAACAATCGAAACGTCAATTGTCTCCACAAACGGAATCCCGGTAATTTCCTTATTCTTATAATTTGCGGATACCAAAAGCGAGTTGTTTAAAAACTTTTCGTCAAGCACCAGCTCTTCTATCTCGCTGTCCGTATAGTGGGTGTTTCCCTCCACCAAAACGGTTTTTATATCGTAACTTTCCTTTAAATAAAGTAAGATTCCGCAAACCAAAAGCACCAGAAAAAGAACAATAATCGACACGACAAGAAACTTTCCGGCTCTTTTGTTTACAAATTTCTTTTTCCTACTCATCGTCACCTGATTGCACGTTTAAATTTTTTGCGGAACGCTTCCTCGTATCGGTAAAATCGGCTTTCTTTGCCACATTCATCACCATACCCATTTCAAAAAGCAGAAAAATAGCGCTTGTTCCGCCGTAGCTGATAAAAGGAAGTGAAATACCGGTGTTCGGAATGGTATTCGTGACAACGGCAATATTAAGCACCACCTGAATGGCAATGTGAGCAAAAACACCTATTACGCAAAGGTTGCAAAAATAATTCTTCGTAGCCTTCGAAATATCAAATATCCTGTAAAGCAAAAGTGCGAACATGAATATGACACAAAGTCCGCCGAATAAGCCCAATTCCTCGCATATAATTGAAAAAATCATATCGTTGTTTGCCTCGGGGAGGAAACCGAGCTTCTGCATGCTCTTTCCTAAGCCCTTACCGAAAAATCCTCCCGAGCCTATTCCGTACAGCGCCTGCAGTGTCTGAAATCCTGTTCCGTCCGCATATCTTTCGGGGTCGAACCACGCAAGAATTCTTTCAAACCGGTAGCTGAGACTCGTAATCTCGCTTCCCGATGAAACCTTTATATACAAGGCAAGTACCACAGCGCCTCCGGCAAGCAAAATCAGAAATAAAAACAAATAAGCTTTACGGCATTTCGGATTTGAAATAAGAAGCATTACATAGGCAATTCCGCCGATTATAATTGCGGAGCTTAAATTGGAAGTGATTACGAGAATCATCATTGCGGCCACAAAAGCAGGAAGCAAAATGACCAATATATACTTAAAGCTGTTCTTTGCTTTGTCCGGAAGATTTTTCCAGCCGTCAATCAGATAGGCCGTAATCATGATTACGCCGACCTTTACGATTTCCGCAGGCTGAACTGAGAAGCCCTTGATACGAAGCCAGCGTCTGGCGCCGTTTGCGGTATGTCCGAGAGGTGTAAGGATCAAGAGAACGGAAATAATGGAAATAACATATATAAGAATCGCAACACGCTTGTATTTTTCGCAGGGAAAAATATAAGCCCCGGCCATCGCCACTATGCCCAAAGCGGTGGAAATCATCTGACGCTTTAAATAGTAAAGACCGTCTCCGTCAAAGGTAAGCGAGGCTGTATAAGAGCTTGTCGAATAAATCATGACAAGTCCGAAGGCCACCAAAAAAAAGAGTGTCAGAAAAAGAGTAAAATCAAAATATGTTTTTTTCTTTATTCCCGTCGACTTATTTCTGTTCATTAAAAAAATCCTTAAAAAGTAACCGTAGGTATAAAAATCAGCATAAAGGCACAAATCATAACCGTTACCGTTGCAAACACGGCCACAACCTTTGCTTCCGAAAACCCACTGAGTTCAAAATGGTGATGAATCGGTGCCATTTTGAAAAATCGTTTGCCGTGAGTTGCCTTAAAGTAAAGCACCTGAATGATTACACTTAAAACCTCGGCAAAATAAATAATCGCAAAGAAGGGAAGGTAAAGTTCAAGCGAAAGCGCATAGGAAAGGCCCGCAACAAGCCCGCCGAGGGCAAGAGAGCCTGTATCTCCCATGAATACCTTTGCCTTATTTACGTTAAACATCAAAAATCCCAGCAGGGCGCCTGTAAAAATAACAGGAAGCGCTTCAAGCCCGCTATTAAGTCCAAGCGCGCATACAAAAAGAAAAGTAAGAATCGCAGCCGTAACCGTTGTTTCAAGTCCGTCGACGCCATCCGTAAAGTTTGATCCGTTTACGGTTCCCACTATTATAAATATACAAAGAGGAATATTAAACCATCCGAAGTTTACGGTTTTGTCCCCTGCAAAGGGAATGTATGCATCAAAAGAGAACACTCCGCCGCAATTAATGTACAGAGCAAATACCAAAGCCACCACTATCTGAAGCGAGAACTTTTGCCATGCCCTGAGTCCCATTGAACGTTTCAAAACAACCTTGATAAAGTCATCTAGAAATCCGACTGCCATAAAGCCCAAAGTCAACAACAAAACCGGAACAATCTTCGGGCAATCCCTGATAAAGAACAAAGATACCACACCTGCCGAAATCAGGAATATAAATGCGCCCATCGTGGGCGTTCCGTTCTTTTTAAGGTGTTCCCTGGGTCCGTCATCTCTTTCGGTCTGACCCGCTTTTATACGCCTGAGTAACGGAATAATTACAGGTCCCAATAGTATGCTCAGTGCAAATGCCGCCAAAAAGGCTATTATAAGTGATGTCTTCATGTATCTCCTCCGGGTTAATCATTGTCCCCTGTCTGAGTTTCCGTTGTCTCCGAGGTTTCAGTACTTTCCGCCGTCTCGTCATTTTCCGAAACGGTTTCTTTTTCCTCGCGATTGGTATATATGGAAAGTTCGAGTTCCATCAGCTCGCTCTTTTCGTCATCCGTTACCTCTTCCGTCATAGGAATATTAAGGTACGGCAGTATATCGGTCAATATTTCTTTTGAAACTATTGAGGAATATTTTGCATCCTCCTGAACCTCAACGTTCGGTCTGTCGATTACCACATAGCAGATGATTTCCGGGTCGTCCGCCGGAGCATGGCACATAAAGGAAACAACATATTCACCGTTGCCTCTCGGAACGGTCTCGGCAGTACCTGTCTTTCCGCCTATTGCATAGCCTGCGGGCTTTGCTCTCCAGCCGGTACCGTCCGTTACTACCGAATTGCAGTAATCCCTTATCGTATCCGATGTCGAAGAAGAAACAACCTGCTTGATAAGCCTGGGCTCGATATTCTTAACGGTCGAACCTGAAGGACTTAAAATTTTTGACACCACGTGAGGCTCGTAGTAGTATCCGCCGTTTACCAAAGCCGCGTATCCCGCAGCCATCTGAACCATGGTTACGTTGAAGCCCTGACCGAAGCTTGCCGTCGCAAGCTCCGTCTCATTTAGGGTTGTTTCATTAAATACAAGACTGTCCGTACGACTTTCGCCCGCAAGATCGATATTCGTCTTAAGACCCAGATTAAATATATTCTGATATTCAAGAAATTTTTCTTTTCCAACCAGGTCCGCAACCTGCATAAGTACTACGTTGCAGGATTTGGCAATTGACTGCTTTAAAGTCAGCCAACCGTCACCGTCGGTATTGTGGCAGGGAATATCATAGTCTCCTACCGTTAAATATCCGCCGCAATAATACGATTCATTGCCTGTAAGTGTGCCCGATTCCAGAGCCATCGCCATGGTGAAGGGTTTCATGACCGAACCCGGTTCGTATGTATCCGTGATACAGAAGTTTTTCCACAAAGAATCGTAAGCATCGGAAAGGGTTCCCGCTTCCTGCATCGCGGAAATCTCTTCTTCAGTATAATACTCGGAAATGTCTGTAGGATTGTTTAAGTCATAGTTCGGGTAGCTTGCCATAGCAAGAATCTCACCGGTATCGGCTTTCATCACTATGCAGCCGATATTGTTGGCGCCAAGTCCGTCCCTTGCATTGTCCTTGTACTCGTCGCTGAATTCTTTTAAATGCTTTTCAACGATTTTCTGAATATTCGAATCGATTGTGGTCACCAATGTATTTCCGTCCGTTGCGGAAATCGTGGTAACCTCCATAGTCGAATCGCCGTTTAAATAGCCATACTTTCTGCCTTCGGTTCCGGAAAGGGTTTCATTGTAATACTCTTCAAGGCCGTATGAAGCCTGACCCTCCGAAAGTGAAAATCCTATCAAATCGCAGGCAAGTTCATTTTGCGGATAGTACCTCGTATAGTATTTTTCAAACCAGACGCCCTTTACATTTTCATTGTAAAGGCTAGTCTCGCTCTCTTCTTCGCTCGGTTTCGTGGTAATAAGGGTGAACTTTGACATTTCATCGTATGAAACACCCTTTTTTACGACATAATAACGTGAATCGGGAACCGAATTTATATAATCGCTCACAGTATCCCTGTCAACGCCGAATATGCTGACAAGTGCATCAAGAGTTGCATTTTTGCATGTCGGAACATAATTTCCGTCAGAGTCCGTATCTGCATTAACCAAGACTTTTACATCCAAAATAACGTTATAACTTTCCTGACTGGTTGCAAGAACCGTTCCGTTTGCATCTAAAATTTCTCCTCTTTTTGCCGTTATGGTCCTTGAATCATAAGTCTGCTGAGAGAGAATCTTTTTCTGGTAGTCGTTATTGTTGTCTTTGGTAATAAAAATAAGGCGAATGCCCAAGAGTGCGAAGGCTAAGAGGATTATTACAAAGAAAACTCTTAACCCGTCCGCAAGTCTGTAGGTCTTCACCTTACGATTTTTCTTTTTGCCTGTATTTTCGTTTGAAGATGACACTTTACACCTTTAATCCGATAAGTCGCTTAACTGAATTACATAATCGCTGTTCTCGCGTTCGTAAGAAACAATCTGATCTTCCAAAGGATAGACCATGTCAAGCTCTTCTATCGCTATCCGTCTTATTTCGTCCAAATCAATCACGTTACTTATTTTACTATACTCGTCATCATTTGCAAGGGTTAAGTTGTCAAGTTCCGACTCGTACGTCGAAATGTTGTCAACGAGCTTCGTGATGTCCGATTGAAGCCTCAAATAAGTAAACAGCAAGTATCCCATTACCGTCAAAGCCGCAAAAAGAAAAACAATGTAAGCAAAGCTCATATTCATTCTTTTTGCCTTTTTCTTTTCATTTTCAAGAGCATAAAGATTTGAATAGGAAGGAGCTTCCTCCATGAGCCTCTTCGTTTCCTCACGGCTTACCGCCGTTCCTCTTATGTATGAATTATTGAATTGTCTTCCGTGACTTTGTTTCATAGGTTCTTCCTCGTTATGTTCTTTCAAATACCCTCAGCTTTGCGCTTTTGGATCTTGAATTTTCATTAAGCTCGTCTTCCGACGGCAAAATCGGTTTCCTGGTGATTACCTTTCCCTTCGAAACATTTCCGCATACGCAAACCGGAAAGTTTTTGGGGCAGGTGCAGGGATCTTCGTTCTTTTTAAAGCAGGTCTTGACTATTCTGTCTTCCAGAGAATGGAAGGTAATGATTGCTATCCTTCCGCCTGGATTTAAAAAATCTATCATCTCGTCAAGCGAATCTCTTAAGACATCAAGTTCGTGATTGCACTCAATTCTTAGTGCCTGAAAGGTCTGTTTCGAAGGATGACCGCCGGTCTTCCTGATCTTCATGGGAATTGCGGCCTTTATAATTTCGTTAAGTTCAAAGGTTGTTTCGATTTCCTTTTTTTCTCTTTCCGAAACTATATGCTTTGCAATATTCTGTGCGAAATCATCTTCTCCGTAGTCTCTGATGATTCGTGCCAAATCTTTTTGTGAATATGTATTTACGATTTCCTTCGCCGTAAGCCTCTGACGCGTATCCATACGCATGTCCAAAGGTGTGTCGTATTTGTATGTAAAGCCTCTTTCAACGGTATCAAGCTGGTAAGATGAAACGCCGAGGTCAAGTAATATTCCGTCTGCCCCTTTAACACCCTGCTCTTTTACAAGTCTTACCGCATCCTTGTAGTTTGCCCTGATGATTGTCGTTACATCTTTGAAATCTTTAAGTCTTTCGCTTGCCGCCTCTATTGCCGCCTCATCCTGATCGATTCCGTAAAGATGACCTATCTTAAAAAGTCTCTTTGCAATTTCGGATGAATGTCCCGCGCCGCCTAAGGTTCCGTCGATGTAGATTCCGTCAGGCTTTATATTCAGTTCATTAATTGTCTCCGTAAGCATTACGGAATAGTGGTTAAATTCCATCCTATATACCGAGGTCCGCCATCTTTTCGGCTATTTCATCCATATCCGATTCGTCAAAGGAAGCATTTTCCCATTTTTCTTTGTTCCAGATTTCGACTCGGCTTGCAACGCCTATCAATACAACGTCTTTGTCAAGCGAGGCAAAACTTCTTAGGACCGCCGGAATCAGGATTCTTCCCTGCTTGTCAAGTTCCACCATTGCAGCTCCCGCAAGCATGTATCTTGCAAAGGCTCTCGCATCCTTATTGGTAAGCGGTAAGGCTCTTAACTTTTCTTCGAGAATCTGCCACTCTTTCTTGTCATAGACAAATAAACAACCGTCCAAGCCCTTTGTGACTACGAACTCGTTTCCGAGCTCTTCCCTAAACTTTGAAGGAATAATCAGACGTCCCTTTTCATCAACCGTATGGTTGTATTCACCCATGAACATCTGAATGGCCTCCCTTCGTAAGTTTATCTACCACTTTCTACCACATATCATCCACTGCCTACCACTTTTACCCACATTTTATACCAAATAGCCCTATATTACAAGGGTTTTTAAAGAAATTCTTAATGTTTCCTTAATGAAAATGAGCACGAAAAAAAAGAGTTTCGCTTGCGAAACTCTCACGCCGAGCGCGCCCTCTCCGTCCTCGCTTCGCTCGGCCACCTCTCCCAAAGGGAG
>CAVJJQ010000082.1:0-12130 GCA_963649755.1 bacterium
TACTTGCCTCTCCCTTTGGGAGAGGTGGCCGAGCGAAGCGAGGACGGAGAGGGCAAGGACGGAGAGGGCGAGGACGGCGCGAGCGTTCCGTAAGCGAAACTCTTTATATTTAGTTTTCTTTTTCCTTTAAAAGATCGCGAATCTCGGTAAGAAGTTCTTCTGTGGTAGGCTTCTTCGGCTCTTCCTTCTTGGGAGGTTCGGGCTTTTTGATCTTTTCGGTAAGCTTTGCCATTCCTCTTGTAAACAGGAAGATGCAGAATGCGATAATCAGGAAATCCAAAATGTTCTGAATGAAGCTTCCGTATTTGAGTGAAGCTGCTTCTTTTATGACAGTTCCTGCCGCATCGTACTCGGCGGGAGAAAGAATAAGCTCCTTTGAATTGAAATCAACACCGCCGGTTGCAAGTCCCAAAAGCGGCATCAGGATATCGTTTACAAGTGAAGTAACGATCTTGCCGAATGCGGAACCGATGATGACACCGACAGCCATGTCGAGTACGTTTCCTCTGGCAATAAATGCCTTAAAATCTTTCCATAAATTTTTCATAATAAGTCTCCTTTTACGAAATTTAATAGAGTTATTCTACCATAAATATAGAAAAAAAGGTAACTATTCAGCCCCCATTCGCAAAATCGCTTCTTCGAAGCTTTCCTTTTGCGAATGTGGGATTCTCGCCAAATAAAATTTCAAAATCAGTCTTTGGAATGCAAGCATTCCACGCCTGATTTATGAAATTTTGCTTGGCTCTGAATAGTTACAAAAAAAGTAACTCTAATTAAAGGTTTACATCTCATATGTAGAATGTCAGAGAGGTGTAGAAATGAGAGTTTACTTCGGCATTACGATGTTCATTTCAATGGCAGTAACCATTGGATATATACTTTTTATCCGCACGAACACGGATAAGCCGAGCATATGGATGAGGCGTTTGCTGCTTGCATCCTTTGTTACCGAGCTCTCAAACTTTACAATTGCACTCCATTTAGGCTTAAGCTTCAATCGCGCCTATGCGGCGTATTCCCTTTACTTTGCGTCAATTGACTGGGTATTGTTCTTTTTCCTCTGCTTTGCCGTTGACTATACCACGGACCTCAACGTGAAAAAGAAAATAAAGTTGGCACCGCTTCTCATCCTGTGTATTACGGATACGGGTTCGCTGCTTTTGAATTTCTTTACAAAGCACGCATTCAGACTTTACTTACAAAGATATGTCGACGACGATTGGTATTTCCATTTTACGGAATACCTGCCTTACAAGCTGCATCTTGCACTCTCATATGTCCTTTTACTGATTACGATAATGGTTTTGGGACACCGTATCATAAAGGCTCCCGGTATCTACAAAAAGAGATATTCCGTACCGCTTGTAGTTATACTCGGCATTGTTGCGTTAAACGCACTCTACCTTCTTTTTAAGATGCCGCTTGACTGGTCCGTCCTTCTTTATATAGTTGCGGGCATAATGGTTCATTATTTCACACGGAGCTATATACCTGAAAAACTTCTTACGAGGACGTTAAAGCAGACTACGGATGAGTTCAGCGAGGGACTCATGATATTTGATAAAGAAGGTGTCTGCATCTATGCAAACAACTTCCTTCAGAAACTCTTTAAAAAGAAATATATTGATTTTAAATTTACGGAGAGTCCTATTTCCGACTGGATGTACGGGCGCGACCTAAGCCATGCGGATGAGTTTGAAGGGGAGCACAGTACCGTCTGCGACGGCGAAGAGGTCAGATACCGTGCGAGATTTAAGAGCATAAAGGATTCAAGAGACCATTACCTCGGCTGCTACTTTATCGTCGATGATACGACAAGGCAGTATAAGGCGATGCAGGCCTTAAAAACTGCCAAAGAAAGCGCCGAAAAAGCAAGGGAAGAAGCAAGAAGGGCAAGCAGTGCAAAGGGCGATTTCCTTGCAAATATGTCCCACGAGATTCGTACTCCCATAAATGCGATTCTCGGCATGAACGAGATGATTTTGAGAGAGGATTTGCCAAAAGAAGTTCGGGAGTACGCAAACAACATCGCAATATCCGGCGAAAGCCTTCTTTCCATAGTAAACGACATTCTTGATTTTTCAAAAATCGAATCCGGCAAGATGGAACTTGTGCCGGTGACGTATGAGCCTTTTTCGATTATTAAGAGCTGCGAAGCCGTAATCATGACAAAACTTATGGAAAAGAGCCTGCATCTTAAAATAGAATGCGATACAAACTGTCCGCGCCTTTTAAAGGGCGACGACGTGCGCATAAAGCAGGTACTTTTAAATTTCCTTAGCAACGCGGTTAAGTACACAACCGTAGGAACGGTTACCGTAAAGCTTGGCTGGAAATCACTTCCCGAAGGAGTGGGAGAACTTATACTTTCCGTAACGGATACCGGAATCGGTATAAAGCAAGAAAACATCGAAAAGCTGTTTGAAGCCTTCAGACGTGTGGATGAAAAGAAGAATCGAAATATCGAAGGAACCGGACTCGGGCTTTCCATATCGTCACGTTTGGTTGAACTGATGAACGGAGAAATAACGGTTGAATCCGAGTACGGAAAGGGTTCGACCTTTACGGCAATTATTCCGCAGATTGTGGTCGATCCGAGCCACGCCGGAGAGTATGAGTCAAGCAAACTTGTAACCCGACACGAGTACAAAGAACTCTTCAAGGCACCCGATGCAAAGATTCTGGTAGTTGACGATTACAAGATGAATCTTACTGTAATAAAGGGACTTCTAAAAAAGACCGAAGTAAAGCTTACACTTGTACAAAGCGGAAAAGAAGCTATTGAGGCGGCAAAGGAAGAAAAGTTTGACCTTATCTTAATGGACCATATGATGCCGGAAATGGACGGAATAGAAGCACACAGGCTGATCTGCGAAGGCGATAATCCCAACAAGGCAACGCCGATGATAATGCTGACGGCAAATGCACTTTCCGATGCCGAAGAAGGCTATATGCACGAAGGCTTTCAGGGGTATCTGTCAAAGCCCGTTGATTCAAAGAAACTTGAGAAACTGCTTTATGCATTTATTCCTTCGGAGAAAATAATTCATCAGGCTGACTAGGCTTTGACAAAAAATGGCGTAATCCCGTATTTTCAAGGGATTACGCCGTTTCGCTTTATAGGAAGTGTTGAATTTTTACTTTAAATTTTTCTTGCCGAATCACGTACATAAAGCTTCGGAGTAATGGTACGGCATTTGGGAGTATCGACTCCTTCGGCAGCGGCTATCGCAGCATCCACAAAGGCTTCCCCAAGCTTTGCATAATCATAATCTATGCTCGTAAGTCTGGGAGTTAAAAGCTCCGTGATATAGGTATTGTCATAGCTGACAACCGAAACATCTTGAGGAACACGGAGTCCTGCTTCATAAAGTCCTTTAATAACTCCGCATGCCGAAAAATCGTTGATTGCGATGATGGCGGTGGGCATTTTATCAAGCTTTAAGAGCTTCTTTACGCCTTCGTAGCCGGCTTCCTGATCGTAGCCTCCGGTCACGATGTAATCATCACGGTAATCAATCGCGCTAAACTGAAGAATGGTCTTGTATGCCTGGTATTTTTCGTTGGTCGAAACAACATCAAGACGGCCGCCCACAAGAGCAATATCCCTGTGCCCAAGTTCCAACAAATGCTCCATAAGCATCCGGCAGGCTGCCTTTGCGTCTATTCTGACCGTAAAACAATCGACACCGTCAATCTTGCCGTTTACCACCATGGGAATCGACCTGACTATATTGCCGGCAGCTTTGGCAAAATTAGCATCCGTTACAAGGTCGTCGGCTCCTCCTCCGAGCTGGATAATCGCATCGACTCTCTGCTGCATCAGCATATCGAGTTCTTCGATTTCGCGTTCTTTTTCCCCGAGGGAATTAAACAAAATAATGCGATAGCCTCTTTCGTGTGCCGCGGTTTCGCAGGCAACGTAAACGGCCGAGTAAAAGGGATTTCGAACGTCGGCGGTAATGAAGCCGATGAGCTTCGAACGCGTATCGGACAACCCCTTTGCCAGGGCGTTTGGCTTAAAATTGTACTTTTCAATAAGGGCAAGAACACGGTCTTTTTTGGGCTTCCGTACGTTTGCACTTCCGGTGAGTACACGGGATACCGTCGAAGGAGAGACCTTCGCCTCGGCGGCTATATCATAGATAGTAATCGGTTTGTTGGTGCGCTCGTCAGCCATATTTCCCACCCTGCATTATCTTTCTTGAAAGCGTTTTCACATACATTTGATGATATATGTTTTGAGAGGCAATGTCAAACTAAGGAACCTCTTTTTTAAGTATTATTTTTGTGCTAATGTTAGAGAAAGAAAAATTCCTAAGGAGCAAGCAATGAGTGTAAAGGTTTTCATAGACGGAAGTGAGGGCACGACGGGCCTTCGTATAAATGAAAGATTTGAAGGAAGAGATGATATCGAACTTTTGAAAATAGATCCGGAGCTCAGAAAAGACCCCGCAGAGATAAAGCGTCTCATAAATCTGTCGGACGTAACGTTTCTGTGCCTTCCCGATCAGGCTGCAATCGAGGCGGCGGAAATGGTTGAAAACGACAGAACCGTTATTATCGATACGTCTACAGCACATAGGACCGCGGAGGGCTGGGCATACGGCTATCCGGAGCTTTCGAAGGCTCACAGAGACGCCATCAGAAACGGGAAAAGAATCGCAGTTCCGGGCTGCTACGCAACGGGCTTTATTACGACAGCCTATCCGCTGGTAAGCGCGGGGATTCTTCCGAAGGACTATCCCGTATCAATATTTGCGGTTTCAGGCTACAGCGGAGGCGGAAAGAAGCTTATTGCAGCCTACGAGGAAGAGGGGCGTGACAAAAAGTTTGATTCCGCGCGTATGTACGGGTGGAGTCAGAAACACAAGCATTTAAAGGAGATGAAAGCCATAACCGGACTTTCAAGAGAGCCGCTTTTCAGCCCTCTTACCACCAATTACTACAGCGGAATGGTAGTGGAAGTGCCTCTTTATGCAGACCTTCTTACAGACAGAAAAACACCGCTTGAGATTCACGATTTCTTTGAAGAATACTATAAGGGTGAAAAGTTTATAAAGGTAATGCCGTTTAAATATGAAGAAGAGGCAGGCGGAGCCTTGTTTACGGATGCCGCATCCGGTTGGGACGGAATTGAAATCTTCGTAACCGGAAATGATGAAAGAATTATTGTTGCCACAAGGTTTGACAACCTTGGAAAAGGTGCCTCGGGTGCCGCCGTTCAGTGCTTAAATATCGTGCTTGGATGCGACGAGGCGAAAGGACTTAATCTTTAATGAACGGAAAGCTTTACGTTGTGGCGACACCGATAGGAAATTTATCGGATTTGTCGCAAAGAGCAATTGAAGTACTGAATGAGGTCGACCTGATTGCTTCCGAAGATACCAGAAACACAGGCATTTTATTAAGCCATTTCGATATTCACAAGCCTCAGGTTGCAAATCATAAGTTCAATGAGAGACAGGCTGTCGACAAACTGGTAGGTGAATTGCTATCCGGGAAAACGATTGCCGTTGTTTCGGATGCCGGTACTCCCTGCATCAACGATCCGGGCTTCGTGCTTGTGGAGGCGGCTTCAAAGGCGGGAATCGAGGTGTACGGAATTCCCGGATGCTCTGCGGTTACAACCGCGGTTTCCATATCGGGTCTTCCGTCGGACAGCTTTACTTTTATGGGCTTTTTCCCCCGTGAAGGCAAGGATGTATCCAAGCTTTTTGACTATATAAAGGGCAACAGGACGGAACTTTACATCTTCTACGAGTCGCCCAAGCGCATAATCGATACGATAAAGAAAATTGCGGAGGACTTCCCCGATGCGAAAATCGCACTGTGCAACGATCTGACCAAGATTCACGAGCATGTGTACCGCGGAACTTCAAAAGAGGTGTTGGACGAAATCATTCAAAACCCGAAGACGGAAAAGGGCGAGTATTGTTTCTGCATGTATGTGGAGAAAGTCACGGAAAAAGAAAAAGAAGTTTCTTTATCCCTTGAAGCGATGCTTACGGATGTATGCATTAAAAGGGATTGTTCCTTAAAGGAAGCAATTTCGGTACTTTCTTCGGACAAGAGTGTACCGGCAAGCAAAAAAGAAATTTATAATGCATCACTTAATTTAAAAAATCTTTTTAACAGACAAAAGGTCGAGGAGGAAGTATGAGAAATCTATTTATGTGTTTTCCGGGCGGATTGAAAAAGGCGTTAACACTCAGCTATGATGACGGTGTTGAGCAGGACAAGCGTCTGATTGATATAATGGTGAAGAACGGGATAAAGGGAACCTTCAATTTAAACAGCGGATGCTTTGCACCGGAGGGAACGGTTTATCCTGAGGGTACGATTCACAGACGCATGAGCGAAAGCGAAGTTAAGAACTTATATACAAAAAACGGTATGGAAGTTGCAACCCACGGATTTATGCATCCTTTCTATACGAGGATGAAGACGCAGCTTGCGCTGAAAGATATTGTGGATGACAGAACAGCGCTTGAAAGCTTATTCGATACGATAGTAAAGGGTCATGCATATCCTTTCGGGGCTTATAATGATGAAGTGGTGGATATTCTTAACACAGCGGGAATCGTTTATGCGCGTACCGTAAATTCCACGCACAACTTTGAAATTCCCGCCGACTGGCTTAGGCTTAATCCGACCTGTCATCATGACGATCCGGAGCTTTTTAACCTTGCGGACAAATTCATAGATGCAAAGGACAATTGGGGCCATTCGATGCTTTTCTACCTTTGGGGACATGCATATGAATTTGAAGCAAACAACAACTGGAACCGCATCGAAGAATTCTGTGAAAAAGTTTCAGGCAAACAGGACATCTGGTATGCGACAAATATCGAAGTTTACAACTATGTAAAGGCCTTTGATGAGCTTGTCTATGACATGAATCTTACAAAGGTTTACAATCCGACGGCACTCACAATCTGGTTTGACATTTGCGGAAAGAAGTGCAAAGTAAATCCCGGTGAGACCATATCACTCTCTTAACATTTTGACAATTAGTAGCAACATAGGAAACTACAACAGGACGAGATATTTGGCTTATACTTTAAACAAACAGTGAACATTACATCAAAGGAGTACCAAATGAAAATTCTTGTAACAGGCGGAGCCGGATACATCGGTTCACATACGGTTGTAGAGCTTTTAAACTCGGGTTACGAAGTGGTCGTTGTCGACAATCTTTCCAATTCTTCGGAGAAATCTCTGAAAAGAGTGGAACAGATTACCGGAAAGCCGGTTTCTTTTTACAAATGCGACATCCTTGACAGAGAAGGCCTTAACAAGGTCCTGGATAAAGAAAAAGCAGACGCATGCATTCATTTTGCGGGCTTAAAAGCAGTCGGCGAGTCGGTTGCAAAGCCTTGGGAATATTATGAAAACAACATCGCAGGCACGCTTACACTTGTTGATGTTTTGAGAAACCACGGGATAAAGAACATTATTTTTTCTTCTTCCGCTACGGTATACGGAGATCCCGCATTTATCCCGATTACCGAAGAGTGCCCCAAGGGCGTGTGCACGAACCCTTACGGCTGGACCAAGTCCATGCTCGAACAGATCCTTACGGACATCCAGAAGGCAGATCCCGAATGGAATGTAATCTTACTCAGATACTTCAATCCCATCGGAGCTCACAAGTCAGGTCTCATCGGTGAAAATCCCAACGGCATTCCCAACAATCTGATGCCTTACATCACTCAGGTTGCCGTAGGTAAACGCGAGAAGCTTACGGTTTACGGAAACGATTATGATACACATGACGGAACGGGCGTGAGAGACTATATCCACGTAGTCGATCTGGCAAAGGGTCATGTAAAGGCGCTTGAAAAGATTAAAGAGAAGGCAGGCCTTAAGGTTTACAATTTGGGAACCGGCGTAGGCTACAGCGTTCTTGATATAGTAAAGAACTTTGAAGAGGCTACCGGAGTAAAGATACCTTACGTAATCGGAGACAGACGCCCCGGCGATATCGCAACATGTTATTCTTCTGCCGATAAAGCTAAAGAAGAACTTGGCTGGGTAGCGGAAAACGGCATCAAAGAGATGTGTGCGGACTCTTGGAACTGGCAGAAAAACAATCCTAACGGATATGAGGATTAATTACATTTAAAACATTAGAAATCGGCTTTTTCTTCTTGCAAGAAGGAGCCGGTTTGGGCTATATAGGAAATTGCTCCGCAATCCCCTATATAGCCCCAAAAGGCACTACGTGCCAATTATGCGCACTCGCGCGATAGGTAAATGTCGCTAACGCGACCGCGCTCGGCGCGAGCGTTCCGCAAGCGGAACGCTTTTTTATACATTTATACAAAGAAAAACTTTCATGCGAGGTTACATATGGACAAAAGCAAATTCAGTAAACCTATGGAATTATCAGATGTAAATATCACGGACGGTTTCTGGGAACCGGAACTTGAGCTTGTGAGAAAGGAAGTAATTCCTTATCAGTGGAATGCTTTAAATGACAAGATTGAGGGCGCGGAGCCGAGCTTCTGCATGCGCAATTACAAGCTTGCCGCAAAGCTTACAAATGAGAGAATTGTTTACGGCAAGGACTACAAGAAGGCTGAAAAGATGCCTGCACTTTGGGGCGGCGAATTTCCGGGTGATTTAAACAATCTTGATGACAGATTTTACGGATATGTATTTCAGGATTCGGATTTTTCCAAGTGGATAGAGGCTGTCGCTTATTCGCTTACGAGACATCCCGACAAGGAACTTGAGGCATGTGCAGATGCGGCTATAGATACCGTATGTGCGGCGCAGCTTGAAAACGGATACCTCGATACCTATTACATTATCAGCGATATCGACAAGGCTTTTACGAATCTCAAGGACTGTCACGAGCTTTACTGCTTCGGACATTTGACGGAGGGCGCCGTTGCATATTATAAAGCAACAGGTAAGGATAAGCTTTTAAAGACTGCGGAGAAATTTGCGGACTATATAGATTCAAGAATCGGTGCCGAGGAAGGGAAGCTTCACGGTTATCCCGGACATGAAATTGCCGAAATGGCTTTGGTGCGTCTGTATGAGGCAACAGGAAACGACAAATATTTAAAGCTTTCCGAGTACTTCATCAACGAGAGGGGCAGGCGTCCGTATTACTTTGACATTGAAGACCCCACAAGAGTCAAGAAAGGCGAAGAGGATAAAGAACGTTACCATTACAACCAGGCAAATAAGCCCGTAAGGGAGCTTAGCGAAGCAACCGGACATGCGGTAAGAGCCGTATATCTGTATTCCGGAATGGCGGATATTGCACGCCTCACAGGCGACGAAGAACTCCTTAAAGCCTGCGACAGACTCTTTGACAATATCGTAAAGAAACGTATGTATATCACCGGAGGCATCGGCTCCTCACACCTCGGGGAGTGCTTTACCTTTGACTATGATTTACCCAATGATACCGCTTATGCGGAGACTTGTGCTTCAATCGGACTCGTGTTCTTTGCCCGTCGTATGCTTGAAATAAAGGCAGACACTAAATATTCGGACATAATGGAGCGCGCACTCTACAACGGTGTTCTTTCGGGAATGGCCTTGGACGGAAAGAGTTTCTTCTATGTAAATCCGCTCGAAGTTTATCCTGAAGCCTGCAAGAAGGATGAGCGCAAATTTCATGTAAGACCGGTCAGACAAAAATGGTTTGGCTGCGCTTGCTGCCCGCCCAATATTGCACGTCTCATTTCTTCCGTTGCAAGCTATGCTTACACTGAAAACGACGACACGTTATTTGTACATTTATACATCGGCGGCGACATCAACAAGAAATTTGAGGACGGCGAGGTAACCTTCAGACTTGAAAGTTCCTTCCCATGGGATTCGCGCGTAAAGGTAAGCGTTGCGTCCGGTAAGGGCCACGGAACACTTGCCTTAAGAGTACCCGGCTGGTGCGATTCAAAGCCTGAAATTGAAGGGGCTGTCGAACATGATGGCTATCTTTACATCACGCGTGACTGGCAGGAAGGCGAATCGGTAAATCTTGACTTCCCGATGGAGATTAAGCTTTTCAAGGCAAATACAAATGTCAGGGAAGATGCCGGCAAGCTTTGCATCATGAGAGGACCGCTTGTATACTGCCTCGAAGAAGTCGACAACGGAAAGAACCTTCAGAATCTTATTTTAAATATTAACGGACAAAGAAAAGAATTCCCCATTAATATCGGCGGACGCGATATGGTTGGTATTAAGGCTGAGGGATTCAGGGCCAAGGCCTCGGAAGAGTCCGAAGCTTTATATTCCGAATATACCTCGCTTGAAACAGAGGATACGATACTTACGTTTATTCCTTACTTTGCCTGGAACAATAGGGGTGAAGGCGAAATGACGGTTTGGCTATGAGAATTTGGGCAAAGATTTTTGATGACAATCATTTGATTAAAGACCTTACGGTCGAGGATTATTCATCCGAAACCCGCACTCACAAGGTTTATGCGGCGCTTGATAAGGTGTGCATGGAGTTTGACCTTTCAAAGCCAATATGGTTTGATAAAAACATTACCGAGTTCAAACGCCACGCAAAGACCAGATTCAGGCATGAATCCTTCATAGAGGACGTGCCCTTTGAATATCTGGAGTTTGAAGTGATTGAGGAAGATTAAAAGTTAAAAAACTATTAAGTCGGTTTTTAAGGCTCTCTGTATGTTATACTTGTACTGAGGTTTGAAAGTAATAAGTCAAACCGAGAAGGTTAAAGCAGGGGAAAGAAATGGAAGTTACGAGCGGAGAGTATAACAGCGACATACAGACTTGGAATGAGGTTATTTTAACTTATTCGGCAGCATTAAAGCAGGTTAATACAAAACTTGAAATTTTAAACGACGAGTTTCAACTGGTTCATCAGTACAATCCCATTGAGCATATCAAATCAAGACTCAAGACGGCGGAAAGCATAGTCAAGAAACTCAAAAAATACGGGCGCGAGTCATCTATTGAAAATATGGTGACTTACGTAAACGACATAGCGGGTATCCGGATTATCTGTTCTTTTACGGACGATATTTACCAGATAGCCGAGATGATTGCCAAGCAGTCGGACATCAAGGTAATAGAGGTAAAGGATTATATCATGAATCCCAAGCCGAGCGGATACATGAGCTATCACATGCTTGTAAGCATTCCGGTTTATTTATCCGACAAAATCGTAGAGACGAAGGTCGAGATTCAGATCAGAACCGTCGCGATGGACTTTTGGGCAAGCCTTGAACACAAGATTAACTACAAGTTTGAAGGCAATGTTCCTGAGGATATCAGGACGGAGCTTGTAGCCTGCGCACAAATGGTTTCCATTTTGGACAACCGTATGTTATTGTTAAACAAGGAAGTTCAGAAACTGGGTGCCGAAGGGCTTATTTAGCAGGCCGAGGCATACGGAATTTACAAACGCACGGCTTCTTTATGAGGTAATGCTATGTTTGGAGGAAAGATAATGGACACATTTATAGACAAGATTACCGGAAAATTTTCTTCCGGAGACGTTATTAAGGCAAACGCAGAGGCTGAGGCAAGACAGCTTGAGGCATACAAGGCACGTGTGGAGGAGCTTGAAAAGGCAGTTTCGGATATGCGCCGTTTAAGCTTAAAATGCGTTGAGACAAATGAAGCCACAGGACAGCTTGTTCAGGGCGCAATTGAGAAAATCGAAGAGGTCAAGGGCGAATCCGAAGGCATTGATGCCGAGTCATTGGACAAGATTCTGGGTGAACTGTCTGCACTTAAGGAATCCGTTGATTCAAACTTTAAAAAGGCCGAGGAAGAGAGCCACAAAGAAAATGTCAGGGTATATAGGAATGTTCAGGCAGCAGTCGTGGACGAATTAAAGCAGCAGTCTGAGGCTATTGCCCTTCAGCATATGCATATCGAGAAGAAGATGAAAGGCATAAAGCCGATTGCAATCGTTGCTTTGGTGCTTTCCGGACTTAATTTCTGCGCTGTTGTATACGGGTTGGTAATTTGGATTCTTTCGATGGGCCTGTGATTTAAATTATTTGATTTTAAGAGGGTGTCGCTTAATGTGACATCCTTTTTTGCTATATAGGAAATTGCTCTGCGCGGGAGAGCCAAGAGGCTGCACCTAATACTTGCCTCTCCCTTTGGGAGAGGTGGC
>CAVJJQ010000083.1:0-12103 GCA_963649755.1 bacterium
CTCCATGACCCAGTAATACTACGTTACGAATTTTGTCAGTAGTATAAACATTCATTGCTATGTACCTCCAAGGTATATATTTAAGATTCTCAAATTGTCAGTTTTTAACAAAAATTAGAACAAAAACTCGAATCTCATGAATATATTTTACAAGACACCTTGGAATTTGACAAGAAAATTGTGTAAATTTGTACAAAAAATCATTTCACTATGTTTTTTGCTATATAGGGGATTGCGGAGCAATTTCCTATATAGCAAAAAAAGAACCTTTCTTGCGAAAGATTCTTTTAAAAACTTATTCATTATAATCTGTGATTGTCTGGTAGGTTTCGATTCTTGAGGCATCAATCTCCGGCATACCGATGAAAATTGCACCGTAAGCATACTCGGTACCCTTTTTCTCAATACGAACGATTTCGATAAAGGCATGAAGCACTTCTTTTGTCCAAATCGTAAGATAAGCCTCATAAACGGCGCCTATCGTAAGCACATCCTTTGCGGTAAAGCCAACCCCTGTCTTTGAAACATCAGTAACATCAATTGATGCTTCCTCAATCTTAGTACCGTCCAAACGCTTTAAAATAATCTTTGACAAAAGTTCGGTACGTTTGTTTTTTCTTTTTTCTTCCATCGCAAATACCTCCGAATATTAAACCCCACGCCAATATTTTACTTAAATTAAAAGATTCTGTAAAGGATGAATTAAGTATTATGGCTCAAACTTAGAATAATCGGGAGTATAGTTCTGCACAGCATTTTGGTACTCTATTCCCAGCAAATCAGCTATGTAGGCATAATAATCGGTGTCCATTATCTTTTGAGAATAATTTCTTCTTGCATTTACTTTCTTTTTGCATGCATCAAGATAATCTTCCGTAACCTCTTCGTCCGTTAAGTAAGTATATTCTTTGGTCAAGGCATTATACATGACTTTATCGGTGATGTAGCTCTTATTCATGAAGGCAACAAACCCTTCCGAAGTGGAAAGAATGTCACGACCTGTATAAAGCCTCGAATCATAGTCGAAACCAAAAAGATTCAAAAGTGTAGGAATTATATCCATTGAGCAGCAATATTTGTCAATGTAGATGGGCTCTTCAATCGCACCGCTCCAAAGGACAAGGTTACTTTTGTAAAGTTCGAAGTTCTCCTCAACCTCATGGCCCAAGAGCTCTGAAAATTCTTCATTCGTAAGACCGTAAGGCCAGTGATCGCCCGTAAAGCAGATGACGGTTCTGTCGGCAATGCCCTTTTCTTCAAGCGCATTTATCAAATATTCCATTGCCTTATCAAGCTCCATCTGACAGGCAATATAAGCCTTGCAGGGCTCCGAATAAGGAAGATCCTTAACCTCGTCATAATGCTTCTTAGAACAATAATTGCCGGTAAAATTGTAATTAAGATGTCCGCTTACCGTCATGTAATAAACGTTAAACACATCATCATCAATATACTCGCCGACTGTTGTCTGCATCATTTCAAGGTCCGACTCAGGCCAGTGCTTTCCGATTTCAACGCCGTTTCCTACGCCCTGATAGTAATATCCCATCGTCGGGTAGGAAATATCACGTCCGTAATATTCATAATCATTGTCATGATATGCGCGACTCTGAATATTGTAGGTACGGTTAAAAATGTTGCCTATCGAAAACGGCATGGCATTCTGGCCGACTATACGGTAGTTTTTGGCTCCGCCGTTTGTGGGTACAAGGCTCGTCGTCACGATAAATTCACCGTCGCTTGTCGAACCGCCCGTACGGGGATTGTAAAAATTGTTGAAGACAAAGCCTTCATTTACAAGTTTGTAAAGCGTAGGTGTATAAGTTTCATTAACGGCAAGGTTACAAAAGCCTTCACATGTAAGCAATATCAGATTAAAGCCCTTGAACATGCCGGTATATTCGTTTTTATAAGTGGGCTCAAGCGAAGCCATATATTTATTGATGCTTGCAAGATCTTCATTGGTCTCGGTCTCAGCCAGAGAAACAAAATCGATGTCAAGAATATTCGGAGACGTATCAATCTGCTTTACAATCTCTTCAATTACCTCTGCGTCGTTTTCGGTTACATCATTTGCGGAAGCATCGACGGTCACGTTTTCATCTTCAGGATTGTAAACCCAGGCCGTTAAATCCTCATCGTCCAAATCGTAACTTCTCGGGAAAATAAGGTTTCTTATCTGTATTTCATTTGAAGCAAGTACACCAAGTCTTTCAAAGGAATAATCCGCATTGTTTTCATACTTCATTAACTCCCAGGCGGAAAACTCATCTTTTCCGTATAAAGGAACCAACAAACAGGTAAGGCCAATGGAAATACCCAAGTATGCAAACGGCACATAGGCACACTTAAGAGAAACAGGCTTATAGGTAAATACTTTAAAATAATTAAGGAGTATGAGTGCCGCTACCGGAATCAATACAGCCAAGATAAGCACAAGCCAATTATCCTTTATGCCCTGAATAATCTCCCTGTAGTACTGCACTACCTTTGTATTGGTCTTATCGATAAATTCAATTGAAAAGAAAACCTTGAAAATCGCATGATAAAGAATATGTACGACATACATGATTATCACAAAGGCGGTTTCTATAATTGAAATTATCTTATTTACTTTCTTTGAAAAAAAGGATGAAAAGAAAGACAAAATAATTGCGGTTGACAGACACAAAAAGAGCTTTAAAGGGAAATAAGCCGTAACACTGTCAAATGCCCACAGATGAAAGATAGTCTCTTCATATAACAGCAAAATAAAAAACCACAGAAAAGCACTCAAAGAGTTTATCAGACTTTTAAGTAATAACCTCTTATATGAAGAGTTGTCTATGCGTCTTTCATTTTCTTCATCGATTTCCAAATTCAAATCTTCTATATCAAATTTCTTAGTCATAACATATACCCAAAAGTCGTTTTAAGCTTAATAGATGAACATAGCATCCCCAAAGCTGAAAAAACGATATTTTTCTTTAACTGCAATATTATACGCATTTAAAACATTCTCGCGTCCCGCAAGCGCGGAAACAAGCATTATAAGCGTGGATTCCGGAAGGTGAAAGTTCGTGATAAGGCAGTCAAGTGCCTTGAATTTATACCCCGGATAAATAAAAATGCTTGTATCACCTGAACCGGGAATTATCTTACCGGTTTCATCGGCAACGCTTTCTATCGTACGACAGCTTGTGGTGCCGACGCATATAATACGACCGCCGTTTGATTTTGCCATGTTAATTTCATCGGCTGCCTCTTTGGTAACTTGATAAAATTCGGTATGCATATGGTGATTTAAAATATTGTCTTCCTTGACGGGTCTGAATGTACCGAGTCCTACATGAAGGGTAACAAATACGATTTTAACTCCCTTAGCCCTTATTTCATCCAAAAGTTCCTCAGTAAAATGAAGTCCTGCGGTGGGAGCCGCAGCACTTCCTTCAAATTTGGCATAGACCGTCTGATAACGGTTCTTGTCTTCAAGCTTATGTGTGATATAGGGAGGAAGCGGCATTTCTCCGAGTTTGTCCAGAATTTCTTCAAAAATGCCCTCGTATGTGAATCTTACTACCCTGCTCCCTTCGTCTACAATATCTATTACTTCGGCTGTCAAAATCCCGTCACCGAATTCTATTATCTGACCGATTTTTGCCTTTTTACCGGGCTTTGCAAGACATTCCCAGGTGTCTGCATCAAGTCTCTTTAATAAAAGAAGCTCGATAACGGCACCCGTATCCTTTCTCGTCCCGAGCAAACGCGCCGGAATAACCTTTGTATTGTTAAGTACAAGACAGTCTCCGGGATTTAAGAAATCGATAATGTCATAGAAATGCTTATGTTCAATTTCGCCGGTCTTTTTATTAAGAGTCATCAGCCTGGAATCGCTTCTTTTCAGAAGCGGATCCTGGGCTATCAACTCCTTTGGCAGATCATAATAATAATCCGATCTTAAAAGTTCTTCCATCTTACATTCCCAAAGCTTTTATAAAAGCAACGTAACCTCTCATTGTTTCATAGGTATCTGCCTTACTGGTAGCTTCATAGGGAGCATGCATATTCAATACGGCAACGCCCGCATCAATTACATTCATACCGTACTTTGCCATGATATAGGCAATTGTTCCGCCGCCGCCGACATCAACTTTTCCAAGCTCCGCAAGCTGGAATACGACGTGTGCTTCGTCCATTACTTTTCTGATGTATGCGATAAATTCGGCATTTGCATCGTTGGAACCAGACTTTCCTCTTGAGCCGGTAAACTTGGAAAATACCATTCCGCCGCCCATTACCGAGCAGTTCTTCTTTTCAAAAGCAGATGCATATGAAGGATCGAAGGCCGCATTAACGTCCGAAGAAAGCATGCAGGAATTTGCAAGACATCTTCTTACGCTAAGCTCTGAATAATTGCCTTCAAGATTTACAAGTTCGGCAATAACATTTTCAAAGAACATGGAAGTCATACCGGTTGCGCCGACGCTTCCGATTTCTTCTTTATCTACCAAAATGCAGCAAGCTGTTCTTTCTACATCGGGGGTTAAGAGCATTGCATACAAAGAAGAGAATGCGCAAACCCTGTCATCCTGTCCGTAAGCAAGGATCATGCTCCTGTCAAAGCCCGCTTCGCGTGCCTTTCCGGCAGGTACGACTTCAAGCTCTGCGGAAAGAAAATCTTCTTCCTCGATATCATATTCATCCTTTAAGGTCTTAAGAATAAGTGCCTTTACGGGATCCTTTTCTTTCTCGTCTTTTTCACCCTTCTTGGACTTTACAGTAAGAGGCTTGTTTCCTACGATGATATCCAAAGCTTCACCTTCGATTACCTTTGAAGCCTTCTTTTCGAGCTGCTCCTGTGCTAAGTGAATCAGCAAATCGGAGACAAAGAACACGGGATCGGACTCATCTTCACCGATAGCCATCTCAACTGTGGTTCCGTCCTTCTTAATAACAACTCCGTGAAGAGAAAGCGGAATTGCAACCCATTGATACTTCTTTACGCCGCCGTAATAGTGAGTGTCAAGGTAGGCAATATTGGTATCCTCATATAAAGGATTTGCCTTGATATCCATTCTGGGGGAATCAATATGTGCGCCGAGAATGTTCATGCCTTTTTCAAGAGGTTCGTTACCGATGTTAAAAAGAATAATGGACTTATTCATATTAACGGCATAAATCTTATCGCCCTTCTTTAAGCCGTTGCCTTCTTTCAACTTTTCCTCAAGCTCGACATAGCCGGACTTTTCAACCATATTTACAATAACGTTTACACATTCACGTTCCGTCTTTGCGTTGTCAAGGAAATCTCTGTAATCCTTGTTGAAGACTTCACATTCCTTTAACTGCTTTGACGAATAGGTTTCCCAAACATTTTTGTGTTCCATAATCTGCTCCTTTTACGCTCTCAGCGTAACATTATATTTGTCCTTTAAGACGTTAAGAATTTTATTGACTTCTTCGTCAATAAACGAACCCTTAAACTCCTCGTCCTTTGGAGTGAATACAACCGAATAAGCCATGCTCTTCTTGTCAAGGCCAAGCTGCAGGCCCTCGTATACATCGAAAAGATTAACGCTTGTGATGTACTCGCTGGTTTCCTTTAAGGTCTTTTCAATCATGGCTGCGGTTACATCCCTTCCCATTACGAAGCAAAGGTCACGCTTCTCCTCGGGGAACTTGGGTAAGGGTTTAAACTTCCTATCCTTGCCATAATACTTTGAAAGTAAGTTTAAATCAAGTTCTGCCACAAAAGACGGAACTCTCATGTCAAGTTCATCGATGATTTCATAAAGAACCTGTCCCATATATCCTACCATTTCACCGTTGCAGAGAATCTTTGCGGTCCTGTAAGGATGTAAGAAGGTCTTATTTGTAACATCATATTCAAAGTCAATATCCAAAGCTTTTGAAACGGCTTCAACCACTCCCTTAAGAGAATAGAAATCTTCGTCGTTACCGAATACTCCGATTGCGATTGTTTCTTTTTCATCGGGATATTCCTTTAAAGGAAGTTCTTTTGCAATAAAGCGGTTACCGAGTTCAAAGATACGTCCGCTGAGTGTGCCATTCTTTTGATTTAAGACCATAGCACGAATCATCTGAGGTGCAAGAGTTGTACGCATCAAAGACAAATCCTTGTTAATGGGATTGATGAGTTTGATTGCATGTCTTAAAGGATCGTCTTCGGGAAGTCTTAAAAGGTCAAGATCGGAAGGTGAAAAGAATGAATAATGAACACCCTCAAATGCTCCCTGTGCACAAAGCGCACGCTTAATCTTAAGCTCGGTCTTCTGTCTTAAATTGTATCCGCCGCTTGTCACCTCAGCGGTAGGTATAAAGGTAGGCTTGATATGGTCGTAACCGTACATACGGATTACTTCCTCGGCCACATCCTGATAAGTCTCCATGTCGCCTCTGTAGGCAGGTACCATAAGTGTGAGCTCATCGCCGTTTAGCTTGGGTGCAAAATTCAAATTCTTAAGGATGCGAAGAATATCTTCATCCGGAACGGTTATACCGAGAACGGCATTAACTTGCTTTACGCTAACCTTTAATTCCTTGGGCTCAATTGAATTTCCGACATTTACGTCAAAGGACGTAGCCGAAACTTTACCGCAATTAAGCTCTTCAACAAGATGGAGGGCTCTCTTTAATGCCATAACAGTTGAATATTCGTCAACGCCTTTTGAATATCTGGAGCTTGAATCGGAAATCTGACCCAAAGCCCTTGAACTCTTTCTGATATTGTCACGCATGAACTTTGCGGATTCAAACATGACTTCTTTTGTAGTATCAAGAATTTCCGAATTAAGACCGCCCATGATTCCGGCAAGTGCAACGGGCTTAACCTTATCACAGATTACAAGGTTGTTGGTATTTAAAGTAAATTCCTTTTCGTCTAAAGTAACAATCTTCTCTCCGTCATGAGCCCTTCTTACGTTAATTTCACTTCCTTCAAGATAATCAAAGTCAAAAGCATGCATGGGCTGACCGATTTCTTTAAGGACATAGTTTGTGATATCAACAATATTTGAAATTGCAGAGCATCCGACAAGTGCAAGCCTTCTGCGCATCCATTGAGGTGAAGGCTTTATATCAACATCATAGATGTAATGAGCGCTGTAACGAGGGCAAAGGTCACCTGCTTCAACCGATACCTTAAACTCCTTTTTAACGTCTGTTTCCGTAAAGTCAAGATCCGGCTCCTTTAAAGGAAGTTCAAGCACTGCGGCAACCTCTCTCGCGATACCGAAAATACTCTGACAATCCGGTCTGTTTGCGGTAATCGAAATGTCAAAGATCCAATCATCAAGACCGACAAGGGGTTTAACATCCGCTCCGACGGTTGCATCGTCCGGAAGAAGTAAAAGTCCGTTGTAGCCCGCACCTTCATACATATCTTCGGTGAGTCCTATTTCAACGCCCGAGCAAAGCATACCGAAAGAATCATAGCCTCTTAATTTACCTGCATTAATGGTCATAACGCCTTCAACTGTCTTGTGATCTTTGGCCGTTGCATAAACCGTTGCGCCTACAAGTGCGACGGGGAATTTCTTTCCGGCACAAACATTGTCCGCACCGCAGCAAATCTGAAGGGGTTCGTCCTCTCCCACATCAACGGTGCATAAATGAAGGTGCGTATCGGGAATGGCTTCACAGGTCTTTACAAGACCTACAACAACCTTTGAAATATCCTTTCCGACCTCATATTTTTCTTCAACCTCAAAGCCGCATGAGAAAAGCTTTTCTTCAAGCTCGTCGGGTGAAACGTTTATATCCACATAATCCTTTAACCAACTTAAGGGTACTAACATTTTTCTTTCTCCCTTCTTTAATCGTCTATCTGATCAAGCACTCTTAAATCCGATTCGAATAAAAGCTTGATATTGTTAATTCCGTACTTAAGCATTGCGATTCTTTCAATACCGATACCGAAAGCAATTCCGCTGTAAACATCGCTGTCTATGCCACAGCCTTCCAAAACCTTCTTGTTTACGACACCGGCTCCGAGTACCTCAATCCAACCGGTCTGCTTGCAGAGCTTGCAGCCCTTTCCCTTACACTGGAAGCAGCTTACGTCGACTTCAACCGAAGGCTCGGTAAAGGGGAAATACGAAGGACGAAGTCTTGTGGTGGTTCCGTCACCGAAAATCTTTTCAACAAAGACATTAAGCATTCCCTGAAGGTCGCAAAGGGTAATTCCTTTGTCGACTACAAGGCCTTCCATCTGTGAGAACATCGGTGAATGTGTTGCGTCGTCGTCGGAACGGAATACCTTACCGGGAGAAATAACCTTAATCGGAGGTTTCTGCTCTTCCATTACATGAATCTGTCCGGAAGAAGTCTGCGTACGAAGTAAAAATTCGGGACTCAAATAAAAGGTGTCCTGCATGTCCCTGGCCGGATGATCCTGAGGAGTATTTAAGGCTGTAAAATTGTAGTAATCCGTCTCAATTTCGTTGCCTTCGTAAATATCAAAGCCCATGGAACCGAATATATCCACTATCTGATTTCTGATCTGGGTATTGGGATGAAGATTTCCGACGGGTCTCATCTTCGCGGGCATGGTAACGTCGATTTTCTCAGCCTCATATTTAAGCTTCATCTCGGCGTTCTTAAGATTTTCTTCAAGCTCGTCAAACTTGGCCTGAGCCCAGCCCCTTATCTCATTAACCTTTTTACCGTAATCGGCCTTCATGTCGTTGGGAATCTTTCCCATCTCACGCATCAGCGATCCGATTTTACCGGTTTTTGAATCCATCAGGCTCTTACGATATTCGAATGCTCTCTTCGAACTGTCAAGATTACCGATTTCTTCGGAAATTTCCTGTTTAAGTGCTGAAAGTTTTTCTGTCAGTTCTTTTAAATCAGCCATAAAATCCTCCTGTAAAAAGAAATTGTATATGATACCGGATTGCTACGCGCTACGCGCTCTCGCAATCCTGCATAAATTCGTAATCCGCTCATTTTTCTTCGAAAAATGGCTACTTACTCATTTTTGTTCGGGTTCCAAGGTCAAAACTCCTCTTGCAAGCAAGCTTGCATCGAAGTTTTGACTTTTGAACCCTTGTATCATAAAAAATCGCCTCATAGCAAAGAATTAACTCTGCCATGGGACGAATAATCGCGGTACCACCCATGTTCCGTAAATACGGCACTTAATTAATGCTTAACGCGCACACACGTCGACAACTACTAAAATTCACTGTCAAAGCTAAGATGTGAATTTCATATATGACCTTAAATCTAAGGAAGCTTTCAGCCTGCGACTTCCTCTCTCTTTAGACAAATCATACACTACTGTGCATCCTCACGGCCTTTTCTAGACAAATATAGAAGATAATCATTTTTTTGTCAAGAATTGTAAAATTACAGTTCTTTCAACTCGCTTTTAACATCGTCAAAGGAATTTTCTTTATCAAGTAAAGCCAAAATAACGGGTCTGAAATACTTGTTAAGGTTGTCACCGATAAACAAAATGTACATGCAGAAGTAAAGCCAGACTAAGATTACGATTATGGTGGTGAGGCTTCCGTACATGCTGTAGGCGTTAAAGTTGTTTACGTAAAAAGAAAAAAGATACGTAAATCCGGTCCATGCGACTGCCGAAATAAAGGCTCCCGGAATGGTTTCCCTGAATCTGTGCTTCCTGCAGGGAAGTAACGAATAGCAAAGCATGAATACAATTGACAAAATAGCGACCGAAATCAGGGTTCTGAAATTCATAAGAGTATACACTATGTTTGCAATCTTCGGAAAATGCACTACAAGATGATCTACAATAAAGTTTCCGCCGACAAGAAGTATCAATAATGCAATAATACCAACCAGAAAAATAAGAGTATATACTGCGGATATGGCTCTTATCAGGAAACCGTTTCTTTTATCCACATAATCGTCGATTGCGTTAAATCCGGTCATCAGGGAATTTACACCCTTGCTGGCAGACCAAAGTGTACCGATTGCCGTTACGAAGACAAGTCCCATTGAACGCTCGGACACTTCGTTGATCACAGAAATCAAAAACTCTCCCGTTCCCGACGGAAATTCATACCTCACCCAATTAATAATCAGATTGGAATCAATCGGAGTATAAGGGAGAATCGAAAAAAGAAGCATTATCATCGGTATGAAGGATAAAAACATAAAAAAAGCCGAGCTTGATGCGTAAGAATTAAGATTATCCTTTTTAAGCTGGGCACTGTAGTTTAAAAATATTTTGATTAACTTTTTCATTATTTCACCAAACCCCGAAATGCCGATTCCCTCTTTTGACTCCTAGATAATATCTAGGTGGGTAACCGCATACATGCTTCTGCCTTCCACTGACAATGGCGGCCTGACATAGGCATGAGGATATAGGAATCCCGTTTAAAGTAACTGTAGGTTCAAAAATAAGAAAACCGAACACTTCAGGTTGAAAAAATTTTATCATACCGGCTACGAATAATCAACCGACACCATGGTAAGACCCTCTGCCGGAGCCGTAGGACCGGCAAGTTTCCTATCTCTTGAATTAAGAATATCAAGCACAGCTTCGGGTGTCATATTCTTATATCCCACCTCCAGCAAAGTGCCGACGAGAATCCTTACCATATGCTGTAAGAATCCGTTTCCGTGGAAGGTGATGTACAAATAATCGCCTTTTTCTTCAAAAGAAATTAAATCAACAGTCCGGACAGTTGATTTCTTCATCCTCGGATTTGCACAAAAAGCCGCAAAATCATGCTTCCCGATTAAACGCTTTGATGCTTCCTTCATAAGGGAAACATTAGGCTTTTTAGGAAGTGTATATACGTACTTTCTGTCAAAAACAGGCTTTACCTCTCCCATGTAGCAGGCATAGGTATAAGTCTTTCCGATAGCATTGTAACGGGCATGGAAACGGTCCGAACAGATGCTTACGTCATTAATGCAAATATCCTCGGGAAGATATTTGTTTAAATAGATTAAAATTTCTTTTTCGGTCATTTCCGTATCAAGAAAGACATTTGCAATCATGCCTTTGGCATGAACCCCCGCATCGGTTCGTCCTGCGCAGATGACATCCGGCAATTCGCCGGTCATCAGTTTAAGCACATTTTCAATCTTGCCCTGAATGGTCATATCGGTATTAGGCTGGTGTTCCCAGCCTAAATACCTTGTACCGTCATATGAAATTGACAGCCTGTAATTATGCTTCATCAAAAAGCTTCTCCATGTGTTTACGAGCCGCAACCGCATTATCGGGCTTCGTATCTTCCAGTGTCATATGGATAAACGGTTTATGCTTCTTTACAAATTTCATTATGTCAGTGTAATCCATCATGCCAAGACCTGCAGCCATGGAATTAAGGTGATCCTCAGCCGGCGTAAAATCCTTTATATGAATCATCATGATATCTTCGTTTAAAAGTTCGATTGCTTCGTTGCAGATATCTTTCTGATCCTTGTAATTGTAATATTCAAGCAAATTAACCGGATCGAAGATAATTCCCAAATTGGGCGAAGGAATAGCGTCAAGAACCTTTCTGGCGGCCTTGGGGTCATAGACAATGTGACGAACAACCGGCTCAATTGCAAGGATGACACCCATTCTTTCGGCATACTCAACTACCGGAATAAGGTTCTTAATAAAAATATTCAATGACGCATCAGTCTTATTTTCGGGACAGGTCTTATACTCCGCGTTGGGACATCCTGTCTCCGTTCCCACAACACCTGCATTTAATAAAGATGCAAACCTGATATGTGCCCTGTATTCATCCTGAATCTTTTTTAAAGCTTCGGGATCGGGATGAGCCAAATTTTTGTAGCAGCCGAGAACCGCACAATCGACACCGTATTTTTCAAATACCGAGCGGATATACATAGCATATCCCGGAGTAAGTGCCGAATTGTCGCAAGGATATTCTTTCAGCATCTTGTATAAAGCAAGATGTCCGCAGTTAAAGCCGTCTTCCTTTACCCTTTTTATACGTTCTTCAAAGCTTCCGGGAGCCGTATCATGAAGTCTTATTCCGATATTCATTCTTTTCTTTCTCCTTTATAAAAAAGAGTTTCGCTTGCGAAACTCTCACGCGCCGAGCTCGCCCTCTCCGTCCTCGCTTCGCTCGGCCACCTCTCCCAAAGGGAGAGGCAA
>CAVJJQ010000084.1:0-11811 GCA_963649755.1 bacterium
GAGCCACTCCGTGGCTCTTTTATCCGAAAACTACTTCGTAGTTTCGGATAAGTTACATTATAAATGATAATTGTTTTTTTTCAATTAATCTTGACATAGAAAGTGGTTGAGTATACACTTTCCTTGACTCTTATTCAGAGTGGTGGAGATACATAGGATCGATGAAGCCACGGCAACCCTTTTTTAAGAAGGTGCCAACCTGAGCGAGTGGGCGTTTTGACGCCACTATCGAACAATAAGGGGATTGAAATAGTAAGGCTATTATTTAATCCACTTATGCTATTGTGTAAGTGGATTTTTTCATTAGGAATTTTCTTTTTCAATCCGCAAAGAAAGGAACCAAAATGGAGAAAAGAATTTTTACTTCCGAATCGGTAACGGAAGGACATCCCGACAAGGTATGTGATGCAATTTCCGATGCAATCGTCGATGCCTGCATGGAAGTCGACCCGATGAGCCGTGTGGCTTGCGAAACCGTAGCATGTACGGGCTATGTGCTTGTAACCGGTGAGATTACCACAAAGGCTCAACTTGATATTCCCGCAATCGTACGTAGGACTGCGTTGGAAATCGGCTACGACAGCGGCGAAAAGGGACTCGACGGAAACTCCTGTGCCGTATTCGTGGCACTCGACAAGCAGTCACCCGATATCGCAATGGGCGTTGACAAGGCTTTGGAGGCCAAAGAAGGTGAATTGAAGGACGACCTCGATACGGGAGCCGGCGATCAGGGCATGATGTTCGGTTACGCCACAAACGAGACCGAGGAGCTTATGCCTTACCCGATTTCACTTGCACACAAGCTTTCTTTCAAGCTTGCAGAAGTCAGAAAGAACGGGACCTTAAAGTATTTAAGACCCGACGGAAAGACTCAGGTTTCCGTTGAATACGACGAAAACGGAAAGCCCGTAAGGCTTGATGCCGTTGTTCTTTCTACACAGCACGATCCGGATGTTACTCAGGAACAGATTCATGAGGATATAAAGAAATATGTATTTGATCCCATCCTTCCGAAAAATATGGTTGATGCCAATACCAAAATATTCGTAAATCCCACAGGACGCTTCGTAATAGGCGGACCTCACGGCGATGCCGGACTTACGGGCAGGAAGATTATCGTTGATACCTACGGCGGATATGCACGTCACGGCGGCGGCGCTTTCTCAGGAAAGGACTGCACGAAGGTAGACAGATCTGCGGCTTACGCTGCAAGATATGTTGCAAAGAACATCGTGGCAGCAGGACTTGCGGACAAGTGCGAGGTACAGCTTTCGTACGCAATCGGCGTAGCTGAGCCCACATCCATTCAGGTAGACACTTCAGGCACCGGAAAGCTTTCGGACGAAGCACTTACAAAAATCGTAAGAGAAAATTTCGATCTTCGTCCCGCTTCAATTATTAAGAAGTTCAACCTGCGTCGTCCTATTTACAGACAGACAGCCGCATACGGTCATTTCGGACGTACCGATGTGACATTCCCATGGGAAGAAACAGACTCGGTTGAAATCTTAAAGAAATACTTATAAGTCAAGAAACTATGCCCTTCCGCGTTGTTGCGGAGGGGTTTTTTTGTTATACTAGGGGACAAAAGTACAAATTTTTAAAGCAAGCTTGCTTGCGAGAGCGCGTAGCGCGAAGCAATTCGTATAACATTTGATATACCTACCATTTACTCTACTTTTCGGAGATTAAAATGTCCTTTGTACATCTTCATGTCCACACAGAGTTTTCGCTCCTGGACGGTTCGAACAAGATAAAAGAATATGTGAAATATGTTAAAGAACTCGGCATGAATGCGGCTGCGATTACCGATCA
This sequence comes from bacterium, assembly GCA_963649755.1. Lineage (GTDB taxonomy): Bacteria > Bacillota > Clostridia > Lachnospirales > Lachnospiraceae > UBA1258. The sequence continues at coordinate 1,816 of CAVJJQ010000084.1, forward strand.
CGGAGTTATGTACGGCTGCATTGATTTTTACAAGGCGGCTCTGGAAGCAGGCATAAAGCCAATTCTCGGGTGCGAGGTCTATGTGGCTCCGGGTTCGAGATTCGATAAAGAACCGGGTGCGGGCGAAGAACGTTACAACCACCTTATTTTGCTCTGCGAGAACAATAAGGGCTACGAGAACCTTTGCAAGATCGTCAGCATCGGTTTTACCGAAGGCTTCTACTACAAGCCGCGTGTCGATTTCGAAACACTTGAAAAATATCACGAAGGTCTTATCTGCTGTTCTGCCTGCATTGCGGGCGAGGTTCCGAGAACTATTCTCAAGGGAGATATCACCGGGGCAAAGAACACGATTCTTAAATACAGAGAGTGTTTCGGAGAGGGCAACTATTTTCTCGAGCTTCAGGACCACGGAATATCCGAGCAGAAGATCGTCAACCAGGCACTTGTTTCAATCGGTAAAGAGCTTAATGTTCCCCTTATTTGTACAAACGACGTTCATTATACTTATGCAGGTGACGCCGAGTCTCACGACATCCTTCTTTGCATTCAGACGAGCAAGACCGTCAAGGATGAGAACCGTCTGAAATACGAAGGCGGTCAGTACTATGTCAAGACGGAAGAGGAAATGCGCGCATTGTTTCCTTATGCTTTGGAGGCAATTGACAATACTCAGAAGATCGCCGACAGATGCAACGTTGAAATTGAGTTCGGTCATACGAAGCTGCCGCATTTTGACGTGCCGGAAGGATACGATTCCTGGAGTTATTTAAACAAGCTTTGCTCTGACGGCCTTATCGAAAGATACGGCGAAGATGCTTCAAAGCACAAAGAAAGACTCGATTATGAGCTTTCCGTAATAAAGAAGATGGGATATGTCGATTATTTCCTGATTGTGTGGGATTTTATCAACCATGCAAAGGAGCAGGGAATACCGGTGGGCCCCGGACGTGGCTCCGCGGCAGGTTCCATTGTTTCGTATTGCTTAAAGATCACAAACATAGATCCCATCCGCTTCAATCTTCTTTTTGAGCGTTTCCTTAACCCCGAACGTGTATCCATGCCCGATATTGACGTTGACTTCTGCTATGAGAGACGTGAAGAAGTCATAGAGTACGTCAGGGAAAAGTACGGCCCCGAAAAGGTTGTGCAGATTGTAACTTTCGGAACCCTGCAGGCAAAGGGTGTTATCCGCGATGTCGTGCGTGCCCTGGACATGCCTTATTCACGCGGTGACCAGCTTGCAAAGATGATTCCGAACGAGCTGAATATAACACTTGATAAAGCCTTGGAAATGAATTCCGAATTTAAGTCCCTTTACGATAGCGACTCGGAAGTTCATTACCTGATAGATATGTGTAAGTGCCTTGAAGGTCTTCCGCGTCACACTTCCATGCATGCTGCCGGCGTGTTGATCTGCCCGGAGGCTGCAAGTGAGTACGTACCGCTTCAAAGAGCATCTGATGGGTCGATTACCACCCAGTACGTCATGACTACTTTGGAGGAGCTCGGCCTTCTCAAAATGGATTTCCTGGGACTGAGGACTCTTACTGTTATAAAAGACGCAATTGATATGATAAAGAAAAGCACCGGGGAGGATATCAATATCGATGAAATTGATTATGCCGATCCGAATGTCTTTGCAATCATGGGTTCCGGAAGGACCGAAGGCATATTCCAGCTTGAAAGTACCGGAATGAAAGCCTTCATGAAAGAATTGAAGCCGCAGAGTCTTGAAGATGTGACCGCAGGCATTTCTTTATACAGACCCGGACCTATGGACTTCATACCGAAGTACATTGCGGGCAAAGAAAATCAGGCTAATATTACTTACCGCACTCCCGAGCTTAAGCCGATTTTAGAGCCTACCTACGGCTGCATAGTTTACCAGGAACAGGTAATGCAGATCGTGCGGGATTTGGGCGGCTATACCCTTGGACGAAGTGACCTCGTAAGACGTGCAATGAGTAAAAAGAAACAGCATGTCATGGAGGTAGAAAGAAACAATTTCATATACGGTAATGCCGAAGAAGGTGTTCCCGGATGCGTATCGAAAGGCATTGACGAAAAGATTGCGGGCGAGATTTACGATGACATGATGGACTTCGCAAAGTATGCCTTCAATAAGTCCCATGCTGCCTGTTACGCTGTTGTTTCCTATCAGACCGCTTTCCTTAAGAGATATTATCCCGTTGAGTTTATGGCGGCACTTATGACAAGCGTTATAGATAATGCCGGTAAGGTATCGGAGTATATAAATGTATGCCGTTCAATGGGCATAGGGATAAATCCTCCGGACGTTAATACCGGTGATGTATCATTTAGTGCAAAGGACGGAAAAATTGTCTATGCGCTTACTGCAATCAAGAATGTCGGCCGCCCCGTAATAGAGGCTCTTGTACGGGAACGTGAGCAAAACGGACCATACAAGGACTTCACCGACTTTGTGACACGTTTGTCAGGCAAGGATATCAATAAAAGAGCGGTTGAAAATTTCATAAAATCGGGAGCCTTTGATTCGCTCGGCGGCACCAGAAAGCAGTATATCAGCGCTTACGTGACCATCATGGATTCCGTTGCCACCGACAAAAAGAAGGCAATTCCCGGACAGATGAGCCTTTTTGACATGCTCCCTTCGGACAGCCTTTCGGGGCTTAAAGAAAAACTCCCCGAGAACGTCGGTGAATTTTCCAAGGACACCATGCTTTCCTATGAAAAAGAAGTGCTTGGAATCTACGTATCGGGACATCCTTTGGATGATTACAGGGCGTTGTGGAAACGTAACATCACAGCCAATGCCGGAGAGTTTATGCTTGACCCGGAAACCGATACGGTTAAAATAGAAGATGGCAAAAGGGTAATAATCGGCGGTATAATAACCGCAAAAACTGTCAAGTTTACCAAGAACAATACCGCAATGGCATTCGTAACGATTGAAGATCTGATAGGAAGCGTTGAGGTGATTGTTTTCTCAAAATCCTACGAGAAATACGGAAGTCTTCTTACGGAAGACGCAAAAGTGTTTATCGAAGGAAGGGTAAGCCTCGAGGATGCAAAGGACGGACGCCTGATATGCGAAAGGGTAATACCTTTCGACGAAATGCCGCGAATTGTATGGATTCAATTCGACAGTATGGAAACATACAAAGAAAAAAGTGACATACTTGCCGGAATGACTGATTCTTCGCATGGCAGGGACAAGGTAATCATTTATTTAATAAAAGAAAACCGGCGCATAAATTACCTGGACGGAAGGGGCGTTAAGGCGGATGAAAATCTGTTAAATGCCTTGAAAGCTCAGTTTGGCGCTGATAATATAAAGCTTACCTAAAAGGAGATCATTATGGGTAACAAACAAATCAAAACAATCGGAGTACTTACAAGCGGTGGCGATGCCCCCGGCATGAATGCCGCGATTCGTGCGGTTGTACGCAAATCCCTCAATAACGGGGTGAGCGTCAAGGGTATTAAAAAAGGCTATATGGGACTTCTTAACGAAGAGATTGTAGATATGGAAGCAAAGAGTGTTTCGGACAGCATTCAGCGCGGCGGCACAATTCTCGGAACGGCAAGATGCCTTGAATTTAAAGAAGAAGAGGTTCAGAAGCAGGCAGCGGATATCTGCAGAAAGCACGGGATTGACGGCCTTGTCGTAATCGGCGGCGACGGCTCCTACAGAGGCGCCCAGGCTCTTGCTCGCCAGGGAATCAATACAATCGGAATTCCCGGCACCATCGACCTTGATATTGCCTGCACCGATTATACAATCGGATTCGACACAGCCATCAATACCGCAATGGAGGCAATCGATAAGGTCAGAGATACCTCGTCCTCACACGAGAGGTGTTCCATCATCGAGGTAATGGGACGAAATGCCGGATATATCGCATTGTGGTGCGGTGTCGCAAGCGGTGCGGAGGACATCCTTCTTCCTGAAAAGTATGACTTTAACGAACAGGTTTTGGTTAACAATATTATCGCAAACCGCAAGATCGGTAAGACTCATCACCTTATCATAAATGCCGAGGGTATCGGACATTCGACTTCAATGGCAAGACGTATTGAAGCCGCTACCGGTATTGAAACCAGAGCTACAATCCTCGGTTACATGCAGCGTGGCGGATCGCCGACCTGTAAGGACCGTTACTATGCTTCGATAATGGGTGCTCTTGCAGCCGACATTCTGGCAGAGGGCAAGTCAAACAGATGCATCTGTTACAGAAACGGCAAATTCGTCGACACAGACATCGAGGAAGCTTTGGCAATGGAGAAGACCATTGACCCTTACCAGTACGAAGTCAGCAGACTTCTTTCGAGAAACACCAATTTCAACAAAAAATGATTACTTCAACTGACAACAAACGGATAAAGAACGTTATTTCTCTAATTGAAAAAGCAAAAGCAAGAAAAGAGCAGGATGCCTTCGTAATCGAGGGCATCAAGCTTTTTATGGAGACTCCCGAAGACGAGATTAAAGAAGTATATATATCAGAGAACTTCGCAGAAAAATGCGAGAAACTTGACAGGGTACCCGTAGAGGTGGTAAAAGATGAGGTGTTTCGTAAGATGACGGACACTTTGACACCTCAGGGCGTTCTTTGTGTGGTTAGAAAGAAACATTACAGCCTTAACGATATGCATAAAGACGCCGGTCCCGGTTCGGTTTTTCTCGTAATCGAAGCGATTCAGGATCCGGGAAACTTGGGAACCATCATGAGGACGGCGGAAGGTGCGGGAGCATGCGGCATCATATTAAGCCGCGATACCGTCGATATTTACAATCCGAAAACAGTCCGTTCAACGATGGGTTCAATTTTCAGAGTGCCTTTTGTTTATACAGAGGACATAAAGGCAGCAGTGCTTGAACTTAAGGCAAAGGGTGTTCATACCTATGCCGCGCATCTTAAAGGAACAAAGTCCTGTTATGAATACGATTACACAGAGCCGACGGCTTTCTTTATCGGTAATGAGGGCAACGGCTTAAGCGAAGAGCTTGCGGGACTTGCGGATACATACATACGTATACCTATGGAGGGGAAATTGGAATCTCTCAACGCCGGAATTTCCGCGGGAATTCTGCTATATGAGGCGAAGAGGCAAAGGGATGTCAGGCAGTTATAGAAAGTAACGGGTATTTGAATGAAGTTAAGAAGTAAATTACTTACGGCGGGGGCAATATGTGCGGTGCTTGTCACTGCTTTGGTTGATTTTACAGGTACCAAGGCAAATGCAACGGGTACTGCAATCGAACTTTCCGACGAAAGCGTCGGTGCATCGATTGTGTTCTCGGTAAATGCTTACAACAATGCGGAAGTTTCAAATCTCGGAATCACGGTTTCGGAAGAGGACGAGGTTGATTCGAGCAATCTTGTAATGGTAAAGTCAACATCCGTACTGAACGTAAGAGAATCAGGTGATTCGGAGGCGACCATCTTGGGCAAGCTCTATCGCGACTGCGGAGGAATCGTGCTTGAGAGGGGCGACGAATGGAGTCTTATCGAATCGGGTGATCTGGTAGGATGGTGTTCGAACGAATACCTTCTTTTTGATGAGGAAGCTGAAGCCTTTGCCAAGGAAGTAGGCACCATGTATGCAACGGTCGAGAAGGATTGCATCAAGATATATGCCGAAGCGGATACGTCATCTGAAGTTTTAGGACTTGCAGCGGCATCTTCCACGTATGAAGTAATTTACGAAGAAGGCACGGATTGGCTTTGCATAGCCTGTGACGAATATGATGGCTTTGTAAGAACCGAATTGGTGGATTTTGAATTTGATATCGACCATGGCGAGACCATGGAGGCTATAAAAGAGCGTAAGCGTAAGGAAGAAGAGGAAAAGAAAAAGCTTGTTCGTCAGAATGAAGCCATCGAAGCTGACGGAGATACTTTGAAAATGCTTGCAACTATCATCTGGTGCGAGGCAAGAGGCGAAAGCTACGACGGTCAGCTTGCAGTCGGCTCGGTCATCATGAACAGAGTCCGCTCGTCTGCTTACCCTGATTCGGTCTATGCTGTTATTTATGCATCGGGACAGTTCTCACCTGTCAGATCCGGAAGCTTTCAGAAGGCATATGCAAACGATTCGGCGAGTGCTTCCTGTTATCAGGCAGCCCAGCAGGTTCTTGACGGATATACAAATATAGGCGACATGACCCACTTCAGGCGTGCCGGCAACAGAAACGGTTATGTAATCGGAAACCACGTATTTTACTAAGGTTTCCTTGACACACATATTCAATGAGCTTATAATACCTTAGTTAGCGCATAGCTTAGCTTGCGCACGGAAAGGAATATGGGAGAAATGGAAGCAAAAAAGAACATTCTTACATATGAAGGTTTGACCAAATATGAGGAAGAACTTCAGGATTTAAAGGTAAGAAGACGTAAAGAAGTTGCTCAGAAGATAAAAGAGGCAAGAGAACTCGGAGACCTTTCCGAAAATGCCGAATATGATGCAGCGAAGGATGAGCAGCGTGATATCGAAGCAAGAATCGAAGAACTTGAAAAGATCCTCAAGAATGCCGAAGTCGTAGTTGAAGACGAAGTTGACTCAAGCAAGATTAACGTCGGCTGTGTGGTAGGCATTTTGGATATTGAGGAAAATGAAGAGTTTTCCTATAAAATCGTAGGCTCAAGCGAAGCAAACAGTCTTCAGGGAAAGATTTCAAACGAATCACCCGTCGGGAAGGCACTCATAGGTCACAAAGAGGGTGACACAGTTACCATCGAGACCCAGGAAGGCGATATTAAGTACAAGATCTTAAGTATCGAAAGACCTTAATTGACACGTTACGAATTTTGCAGGGAGGGCGTATAACCCTCCCTGTCATGTATAAAGGATTTTAGGAGAGGAATAGCCATGGGAAATGACGCAAACGAAACAGTAAAGACACAGGATGTCAATCAGCTTCTGAAGGTAAGACGTGAAAAGCTTGCCGCCTTGCAGGAAGCAGGTAAGGATCCTTTTAAAATCACCAAATACGACCAGACACATCATACCGACGAGGTAAAGTCTCTGTATGAAGAGCACGAAGCAAAGCTTTTATGCGGCAGAAAGCCCGTCTCTACAGAAGGATTGTCCGAGGAAGAGGCCAAGGAAGCAGTCAACAACGATTACAATGAGCGTCGTGCCATCATGGATGCCGCCCCCATCAATGTATCGATTGCGGGTCGTATGATGTTTAAGCGCGTCATGGGTAAAGCTTCTTTTTGCAATATTCAGGACTTAAAGGGAACCATTCAGGTATACGTTGCAAGAGACGTAATCGGTGAGGAATCCTATGCGGACTTCAAGAAGGCCGACATCGGTGACATCTACGGCGTGAAGGGCTATGCTTTCCGTACAAAGACCGGCGAGGTTTCCGTTCATGCTTCCGAAATGACTCTCCTTTCAAAGAGCCTTCAGATCCTTCCCGAGAAGTATCACGGACTCACCGATACCGATACGAGATATCGTCAGAGATACGTAGACCTTATCATGAACGAGGAGTCCAAGGAAACCTTTATAAAGCGTTCGAAGATTATCGCCGCAATTCGTCGTTATCTTGACGGAGAGGGCTTCATGGAGGTTGAAACCCCCATGCTTGTTTCCAATGCCGGTGGCGCTGCAGCCCGTCCGTTCGAAACTCATTTCAACGCCTTGGATGAGGACCTTCGCCTCAGAATTTCACTCGAGCTTTATTTAAAGCGCCTGATTGTCGGCGGCCTTGAGCGTGTATTTGAAATCGGCCGAGTATTCAGAAACGAAGGCATCGACACTCGTCACAATCCGGAATTTACACTTATGGAGCTCTACCAGGCATATACCGATTACAACGGCATGATGGACCTTACAGAAAACATGTTCCGCTATGTTGCCAAGGAAGTTCTCGGTACCACCAAGTTTAAATACGGCGATGTGGAAATCGACTTCGGCAAGCCCTTCGAGCGTATCACCATGCTTGACGCTGTTAAGAAGTATACAGGCGTTGATTTTGATACGATTTCTTCCGATGAGGAAGCAAAGAAGGTAGCCAAAGAACATCACGTCGAGTTCGAAGAACATCACAAGAAGGGCGATATCTTAAGCCTCTTCTACGAAGAGTTCTGCGAAGACAAGATGATTCAGCCCACCTTTGTAATGGACCACCCCGTCGAGATTTCTCCTCTTACCAAGAGAAAGCCCGACAAGCCCGACTATGTAGAGCGTTTCGAACTCTTCATAAACGGTTGGGAAATGTGCAACGCCTACTCGGAGTTAAACGATCCCATCGATCAGCGTGAACGCTTCAAAGCTCAGGATGCCTTGGCAGACCTTGGCGACGAAGAAGCAAACCACACCGACGAGGACTTCTTGAATGCCCTCGAAATCGGCATGGCTCCCACCGGCGGCATCGGCTACGGCATCGACCGCCTCTGCATGCTCCTCACGAACAGTTCGGCAATAAGAGATGTACTTCTGTTCCCGACGATGCGTACTGTCTAAGCCATACAATCAAATACGGATTTTTAGCAATTTATAGATGTATGTTACCGGGTAACAATGAAGCATACCTGTAACAAATCCGGTGGTTAATGACAAACGTAATTAAATTGTAATAAACGAATCCGATAAAAAATCGGGGACGGCTATAAATTCCTTTCAATTGAGTCAAATTTGCGTCAAATGTGCTAAAAACAGTGAGTCAAATTTGAGTCAGCAGATGAAAAATAAATATTAACCCTTAAGGAACAGGGAAAAAGGTAAAGCACTTGCTTTTGGTAGAAATACCGAAAACAGGTGCTTTTTGCGTTATGGACTTATTGCTGCGGGGCAATGAAGAACATCGCTACTGGAAAGGAATAAATATGTTTAAGAAGAACCCAAAAAGCCGCGCACCGGATCTCGACAAGTACATTAAGAAAAGTAAAAGGCACCGGTACGTTTCCTATTATCAGGGAGCCCGGCTCTACAACATGTCCTATGCGCTATTTGTCAAGGTTTCAAAAGCCGCGGGAGCCAATTGTAAACGGCATACTTACACCGGTTATCGTAAGACCTGATGATGAAGGAACTTACGAGATGATATCCGGACATCGCAGGCTTCATGCGGCAAAGAGAGCAGGATTGGTAAAAATTCCCGCAATCATTAAGCATGTCACCGATGATGAAGCAACCATAATGATGGTGGATGCCAATGTTCAGAGGGAAGAGATTCTTCCGAGTGAGAAAGCATTTGCTTACAAGATGAGATATGAAGCCATGAGAAGGCAGGCCGGAAGACCTTCAAAAAATTCGTCCCAAATAGGGACAAAATTTCGAGCCGATGAACAATTAGCAGTTACTACACGGCGAGGGTAAATGCAGACTTTCCGCAGTATGCAAGGGCGAGATAGGGGAGCACATATACAAAAAACGAGCCGATTTATTATGACTTTTTTAGGAGGATTTTACGATGGGATTACAAAGACAGGAAGAATTTACAATTGAAACGCTTGAACTACTGGTTCAATGTTCACAAAAACCATATGTAAGCTATGCTGAAGGAGCAAAGCTTTATTCACTTGGCAGAAACAGCTTTATTGAATTAGCACAGGAGGCCGGAGCAGTCCGTAAAATCGGAGGCCGTGCAATCGTTAACGTACAGAAACTTAATGAGTACATTGAAGATATGTGCAGTTAAGAGAATTTGCAGAAGGAACACTTTCGAATCTCTGCATTTAACTTTCTTAGGGCATAAATGATGTGCATAGCATCGGTCAATACCATGCAGCAGAAATAAAGAAGACAATATATATGAAGATCTATTTCGGGCAGTTGGCGCAGATTGATTTTTGTGTTGATTGCCCGATTTTTATTTGTGAAAAAAACGTAGGAAACCCAGTAACCATACGGCTTTGCAGGCTGGCATTTTTAACGGACACATGTTGTGAGAATATAATGTTGTAGAGAAATTTAAATGAAAAAGTAAATGTTATCCCGATTTAAATTTTTATTGTGGAGGTTGTTGCGATGGCACTTTTATGTATTTTAATT
>CAVJJQ010000085.1:0-11649 GCA_963649755.1 bacterium
CTTGCCATACAGCTTCAAATGTGCTAGAATAACCGAGTTAGTAAGCTTCCATGGCTCAGCTGGTAGAGCGACGCATTCGTAATGCGTAGGTCGCCGGTTCGAATCCGGCCGGGAGCTTTTTCTTTTTACTTTTTGCTTTATCGAATTAATGTAAAAAAGTGTTTTCTTTTTATTGAACACATGAAACCATTGTGGTAAAATTAATTTCAAATTTGATTATTGAGGAGTAAACAGATGGCACAGCTTTGGGGCGGTCGTTTTACCAAGGAAACAGATAAAAAGGTTTATGATTTCAATGCCTCAATCAGGTTTGACAAAAGATTACTTGAGAGAGATTGCGAAGGCTCGGTGGCGCATGCCGCCATGCTCGCAAAATGCGGTATTATTTCAAAAGAAGAGTCTACGTCGATTATAGACGGTCTTGTTTCTATCAAGGATGATGTTTTGAACGGTAAGCTTTTGATTACCGACGAGTACGAAGATATTCACAGCTTTATGGAAGCCAATCTTATAAAGAGAATCGGGGATGCGGGTAAGAAGCTTCATACCGGCAGGAGCCGAAACGATCAGGTTGCTCTTGATATGAGACTTTATGTGCGCCTTGAGGTTCTTTATACGGATGAGGCTTTAAAGGAGTTGCTGGGTGTTCTTCATAATATTATGAAAGACAACCTTGAAACTTATATGCCGGGATTTACACATCTTCAGAAGGCTCAGCCCATTACCCTTGCACATCATATGGGTGCGTACTTTGAAATGTTCAAGCGTGACAGAGACAGGCTTTCGTCGATTTTTGACAGATTGAATTATTGTCCTTTGGGTGCCGGTGCTTTAGCCGGAACCACCTATCCTTTGGACAGGGAATATACGGCGTCACTTTTGGGATTTTACGGTCCCACGCTTAACAGCATGGACTCCGTTGCAGACAGGGATTATTTGATAGAATTTCTTTCGGCTCTTTGCATTATTTCAATGCATTTAAGCAGATTCTGTGAGGAAATCATCATCTGGAATTCAAACGAATATCGTTTCATAGAGCTTGATGATGCTTTTTCCACCGGTTCGTCGATAATGCCGCAAAAGAAAAATCCCGATATTGCAGAACTCGTAAGAGGAAAGACCGGTCGTGTATACGGAAGCCTCATTTCGCTTCTTACGACCATGAAGGGACTTCCGCTTGCATACAACAAGGATATGCAGGAAGATAAAGAAGTTGCTTTTGATGCAATCGATACCGTGAAAAGTTGTATTGAACTGTTTACGGGAATGCTTTCCACGACCAAGTTCAATAAAGACGTGATGGGTAAGAGCGCCGTAAAAGGGTTTACGAATGCAACCGATGCTGCAGACTACCTTGTAAAGAAAGGTATGCCTTTCAGGGATGCGCATTCCGTGATAGGAGAGATTGTTCTTTATTGCATAGATAAAGACATCGCCGTCGAAGATATTGAGATAGACAAGCTTAAGGAGTTCAGTCCTTTATTTGATGAAGACGTATATGAAGAAATCAGCTTGAAGACCTGCGTTTCAAAGCGTCTTACAATCGGAGCTCCGGGTCCCCAAGAGATGGAAAAGATTATTCAGATAAATGAAAAATATCTTTCAAAAGACTGGAAAGACCAAGCTTTAGAATAAATACGGAGGATTTATTATGAGTGACAAGTTAAAAGTAGGTATTTTAGGCGGAACGGGAATGGTTGGTCAGAGATTTATTTCTCTTCTTGAAAATCACCCCTGGTTTGAGGTTACGACAATTGCCGCAAGCCCCCGTTCAAAGGGTAAGACATACGAGGATGCCGTAGGCGACCGTTGGAAGATGGACACACCCATGCCGGAAGCGGTAAAGAAAATTATCGTTAAGGACGTTACCGATGTTAAGAGCGTTGCGTCCGAAGTTGATTTTTGTTTTTCCGCAGTTGACATGACAAAGGAAGAAATCAAGGCAATCGAGGAAGAGTACGCAAAGACGGAGACTCCCGTTGTTTCCAACAATTCCGCACACAGATGGACAAAAGACGTTCCCATGATCGTGCCTGAGATCAATTCAAATCATACGGCGCTTATTGAGACTCAGAAACAAAGACTTGGTACCAAGAGAGGCTTTATCGCAGTTAAGCCCAACTGCAGTATTCAGAGCTATACTCCCGCACTTTGGGCATGGAGCGAGTTCGAGCCTTACGAGGTAGTTGCTACCACATATCAGGCAATTTCCGGTGCAGGTAAGACCTTCAAGGATTGGCCCGAGATGATCGGAAACATCATCCCCTATATCGGCGGTGAAGAAGAAAAGAGCGAGCAGGAGCCTTTGAGGGTGCTCGGTACCCTTAAGGACGGCGAGATCATCAAAAAAGAAGGTCTCGTAATTACCTCACAGTGCATCAGAGTTCCCGTTTTAAACGGTCATACTGCCGCCGTATTTGTTAAATTCAGAAAGAAACCCACCAAGGAACAGCTTATCGAGAAGTTGAGAAGCGCAAAGGGTGCTCCTCAGGAATTAAATCTTCCCAGTGCTCCGAAGAACTTTATCCAGTACCTCGAGGATGACAACCGTCCCCAGGTTGCTTTGGATGTAAATTACGAAAACGGTATGGGAATCTCAATCGGACGTATCCGTGAGGACAGCGTTTACGATTACAAGTTTGTAGGCCTTTCACACAATACCGTAAGAGGTGCTGCAGGCGGTGCGGTTCTTTGCGCAGAGCTTTTAAAGGCTCAGGGTTATATTACAAAGAAAAACTAATGTATTGATTTTGGGGACAGTTACACTATGAGTGATTTGCGTTATCAGGTTGACCTTTTAACGGCTAAAAATCAGAAGCTTGAAAAAAATCTTGAAATGGATAAGCACATCATAGACTCTACGGGTTCGGCGTTTTTGTATGTTGATTTGGATACAAATACGGTTGAAGCCGCAGGGTCTGTCAGTGCTTTCTTTGATTTTTCGATTAACGATCCAAATGAGCTTTACAAGCTTTCGGATGCTTTCTTTGATGAGGATGCCGAAAAATTAAGACGTCTTTTATATATTGAAAACGAAAAAAAAGAAACCGAAAGCCTTAATTTCAGGCTTAAGGACGAGGTTACCTGGATAAATGTAACCTGCAAGGTCGAGTATGATTCTTTTTATGCTCCAAAGAGCAAGGTTATTTCATTTACAAATGTTACGAAAAATAAGATTCAGAACGATGAGCTTACTTTTCTTGCTTATTATGATTATCTGACGAATCTTTATAACCGTAATTATTTTATTTCCAAACTCAAGGAATTCGTGGAAAAAGCAAAAGAAGCAAACACGATTGTAAGCGTTCTGCTCCTTGATATCGATGACTTTCACAAGTTAAGCGACAGTAAGGGTATAGTCCTCGGAGACGAAATCATACAGAATCTCGGGCTTTTTATAAGGGCTTTAACCGATTCAAACGTCATTGCCGCAAGGTTTGATTCCGATATATTCGGAATCGCGATTTTCGACCCCTGCGGACACAGAAGTGTCGATACCATATACAGGTCGATAAAAGAGTATCTTTCAACCCCTATTAAGCTAACCGATATGACTGAGGTTTCCGTCAGCGTCTCGGTTGGTGTTTCGGAGTTTCCGGAAAGTGCAGACGATCCGCTTGCATTGATAAAGAACGCCGAGGTTGTCATGCTCAAAGCAAAGGATGAAGGCAAGAATACCATTAAATTCTTTGATTCATCCATACTCAATAAGTTCCTAAAGAATGTTGAAATTGAAACAAAGTTAAAGGAAGCCGTTGTTTCAAAATCTTTCTTTTTAAATTTCCAGCCGCAGTTTTATGCGGATACGAAGAAGCTTCGCGGAGTTGAGGCTTTGGTGCGTCTGCGTGACAAAGAAGGAGCTTTGATAAGCCCCGCGGTATTTATCCCGCTTTCGGAGAAAAACGGAACCATAATTCCGATAAGTGATTTTGTATTGGATGAAGCCGTAAAGACGTATTCGGAGTGGCGTAAGCGTTTCGACTATGATTTTATCCTGTCCGTAAACATTTCATCGGTGCAGTTCTACAGAGCCGATTTTGTGCCTAAGGTTATTTCGGCAATCGAAAAGTACGGAATGAACCCGCACAGACTTGAAATCGAACTTACCGAGTCAATTCTCATCGAGGATATCAAGCTTGTAAAGGCAAAGATTGAAGAGTTAAGAGACTACGGAGTGCGTGTCAGCCTTGATGATTTCGGAACGGGATATTCCTCACTTTCTTACTTAAGAGGACTTCCTATTGATGTTCTGAAGATTGACAAGTCTTTTGTGGACAATATTCCGAATGAGTCTTCATCAAGGATCATTGCGGAAGCTATCATGGTGATGTCAAAGAAATTGGGCTATGAGACTATCGCCGAGGGGGTCGAGAGCAAGGAACAGCTTGACTACTTAAAGGAAATAGGCAGCGACTCGATTCAGGGCTTTTACCTTTCAAAGCCTGTTTCAAAGGAAGAGATTGACGAACTTTTATTACGTATGATTTAGGGGATTTTGATGTTAATCGGCAGAAATAACGAGCTTGACCGGCTTTTGGATTTTTATGACAGAGAAAACAGTCAGATAGTGGTGGTATACGGAGCAAAATATATCGGGAAAACCGCACTGATTAAAGAATTTATGACAGACAAGCCGGGCTTCTACTATAAATGCGAAGAGGCAAGCGAGCGTGAACAGCACTATAGATTCGGGAATTATTTTGCCGAAAAAAAGGTAAAAACCCTTCGTTATCCCGATTTTAAGGAAATATTTAAGGCCTTCGGTCAGAAGCATTCGCAAAAGAAGGTTCTTGTGTTCGATGAATTTCAAAATTTAATTAAAGCTTGTCCTGATTTTATGGAGGAGCTTGTTTCTTTTATTCATTCTTCATGGAACAATCAGGAATATCTGGTTATTCTTTCTTCTTCATCAATCGAATTTGTGGAAAACACAATGATTTCAAAGATTAAGGAAGCGGCCTTTGAACTTTCGGGGTTTTTGAAGGTAAAGGAGCTTACCTTTAATGATTTGCGCGAATATTTTTCTTTATACTCAAATGAGGACTGTCTGACCTGTTGGTCGTGCCTTGGCGGAGTTCCGGGCCTTTGGAAGATGTTTGATGAAAAGGCAAGCGTCAAGGACAATATTGTCAATAAGATTATTGCGTCTGAAGGCCCCTTACACAATATCTACAATGAGCTTGTTTTTAACGAGCTTAGGGAAATGGGCATTTACAATACGATTCTTTCCTCACTTTCGAACGGATTGATTAAGCTTAACGATTTATATGAGCATACGGGATTTTCACGCGCAAAGATTTCCGTTTATTTAAAGAATCTGATAGAACTTGAACTCGTGGAAAAGGTTTTCAGCATCGATACGGACGGACGTGAAAATTCTTTAAAGGGTATATACGGAATTTCAAATAAATTTGTCGATTTTTATTTTTCCTTTATTTACAAAAACGCTTCCTTTATGGAGGAATACGGACCCGGGGAGTTTTATTCCATATTTGTGGCGCCCTGCTTAAAAGCTTACGTTTCTAAGTACTACGGCGAGGTTTGTCTTGAATATATGTTAAAGGCAAACGACAGGAAACGTCTTCCCATAAAGATTGAACGGTTCGGAACGTGGCTTGGCAAAAACGGAAACATTGATATAGTGATGTCGGATGATTCAAATAAGGTCATCTGCGGTCTTTGCATCTATGACAAAGCGATGTTTACTTACGAAGACTATTTAAAGCTTCTTGATAATGCCAAGGCGGCAAAGCTTACGCCTGATTACATATATTTGTTTACAAATCAGCGTTTTGACGAAAAGCTTTCTTTGGAGGGCAAGGTCAGAAAGAACATTAAGCTTTTGTATTCGGATGATTTATAGGGGTTAGAAGTGTCAAAAAAACTGATAATTACGGAGAAACCTTCCGTTGCCAGAGATTTTGCAAGGGTACTGAATGTAAGCGGCAACGGGAAAGGTTTTATTGAAAACAATGAATATGTGATTTCCTGGTGTTTCGGTCATCTGGTAGGTATGCTTTATCCGGAAAGCTATGATGAAAAGTATAAATCCTGGCGCCTTGAAGACCTTCCGTTTCTTCCGACGGATTACAAGTACGGGGTGCTTGAAAGTTCGAAAGACCAGTATGAGGTGGTAAATAAGCTTCTTCACAGAGATGATATCGATACCGTCTACTGGGCAGGAGACTCCGGAAAAGAAGGACAGACGATTGAAGAAAATATCCGTTCTTACGGTGGTGTAAGAAACGGGATGACAGAGCTTCGAGTCTGGATAGATTCACAGACGGATGAAGAAATAAAGCGGGGCCTCAAAGAAGCAAAGCCTATGTCGGATTATGCGTTGCTTGGAAAGTCCGGCATTATGCGTACGATTGAAGATTATGCCCTCGGTATAAATTTTTCAAGAGCGCTTTCCGTTAAGTACGGGCGTTTGTTAAATGATGCGGCTGCCACAAAAAGCTATTCGGCAATTGCCGTAGGGCGTGTTATGACCTGCGTCCTCGGTATGGTTGTAAGGCGTGAGCGAGAGATAAGGGACTTTGTCGAGACTCCTTTTTACAGGGTGATCGGGAGCTTCCATGACGGTAAGCTGACGGGTGAATGGAAGTCGGTAGCGCCTTCAAAGTATGTCGATTCACCGCTTCTGTATAAAGAAAACGGCTTTAAAAAAGAAGAAAGTGCAAAGACGCTCATTTCCGAACTGTCCGGGAAAGAGGCTTTAATTGATTCCATAGAAAAGGGTAATTCAAAGAAAAAAGCGCCGCTTCTTTTTAACCTTGCCGAGCTTCAGTCCGAATGCTCAAAGCTTTTTAAAATAAGCCCTCAGCAGACGCTTGATGTGGTTCAGGAGCTATACGAAAAAAAGCTTACGACCTATCCTCGTACCGATGCAAGGGTGCTTACAAAGGCAGTTTGCAAGGAAATAACGAAGAATTTAAACGGGCTGTTAAGAATTTCAGATGTTTCGACTTTTGCAAAGAATGTTCTTGATAACGGCTTGTATAAAGGACTTGAAAACACGCAGTATACGGATGATTCAAAAGTCACCGATCACTATGCGATAATACCCACGGGACAGACCGGTTCTTTTTCCAATTTGTCCGAGCTTGCAAGGAAGGTTTATCTGCTCATATGCAGGAGGTTTCTGTCAATCTTTTACCCTCCGGCTGAGTACAAAAACGTCAAAGTAACGGTAAAAGTCGATACGGAGAGTTTCTTTACCTCGGCCAAGGTGCTTGTAAAACCGGGATTTATGGAAGTTTCGGGGATACCTCAGGGTAAGAGCGACGATGATGAGTCAGATGAAACAATATCAAAAGAAGACCTTATCAAAATAGCGGAGACCCTTAAAAAAGGCGATGTTGTTTCTGTATCGGGATACGAGATTAAAGAAGGCAAGACTTCACCTCCAAAGCGCTATACTTCGGGAAACCTAATACTGGCAATGGAAAACGCAGGCAACCTGATAGAGGACGAAGAACTCAGAGAGCAGATAAAAAAGTCCGGCATCGGTACAAGTGCCACAAGAGGCGAAATCTTAGAGAAACTTGTTCGCATCAAGTATTTAAATCAAAATCAAAAGACACAGATTATCTCTCCCGAGAGGCTTGGAGAGATGGTTTACGAGGTTGTTTTTTTATCCGTGCCTACGCTGCTTAACCCCGAGATGACAGCAAACTGGGAGATGGGACTTGACGGAATCACTAACGGCACGATAGACGACAAGGTATACAGGGCAAAGCTTGAGGATTATATTCGCAGGGAAACCTCGAAGATGATTTCAAATGACCTCACTTCGCAGATAGCTTTAAATATCAATAAATTTACCACCGAAGAGTCGAAGGGACTTGCGGCGATACGACCTTTGGGTATAAAGTGCCCTGTATGCGGCGGTGAGCTTAACAAGACTTCATTTGGCTACGGCTGTTCCAACTACAGAAATGAGGATATCAAGTGTAAATTTGCTCTCGGAAAGATTGCAGGAAAGGATATTTCCGAGGAAGATTTCATTAAGCTTATTGAAACCGGCGAAACAGGTGTGCTTTCGGATTTTACAGGCAAGAACGGCAAGCCTTTTAAGGCGGCTTTAAAGCTTGTAAAGGACGAAGAAGGGAAATTCAATATAAATTTTGATTTTTCAAAGGTCGGTCCGGAGTATATGGAAGGCTGTGTCTGTCCCGATTGCGGGGGACGGATCGTGATACTTTCGGAAAATTATGTCTGTGAGCACAACAATAAGGATGACGAAAATTCCTGTAAATTTTTCATCGGTAAGGTTGCGGGAAAGGCTTTATCCTTAAGTGATGTAAACGACCTCCTGACCAAAGGCTCCACCAAAACAATCAGGGGATTTAAGAGCAAAGCCGGCAAGAAATTCGATGCCTGTCTTACCCTTAAAAAGAACGAGGAATCGAATCGCACGGAAATAGCCTTTGACTTTGAAAATGTTGAGGTTAAAATGATTAAGGACGTTTCCTGTCCGATGTGCGGTAGGGGGCTTGTAAAGACGTCCTTTGGCTATGGGTGTTCCGGCTTTGACCGCAATGATAAAGAAAACAGCTGCAACTTTAATTTAAGCGGAAAAATAGCGGGACATACTCTTAAACTCGAAGAATTAAAGCAACTGTTAAGTACCGGAACAACAGACACGATTTCCGATTTTAAATCAAAGAAGGGTTCGAAATTTGCAGCGCAACTGTCACTTGACAGGGACGAAGACGGAAAGGTCACAGGCTGTAAATTCGTATTCGAGGATACCGACGAGGTGGTTGAGGGCATTAAGTGTCCTAAGTGCGGAGCCTCAATCATAAAGAACAGATTCGGCTATAAGTGTGCGAACAATGTAAATGCCGCAGAGGGGTGTTCTTTTTACATAGGTAAGATAGCCGGCAGGATGCTTTCAAAAGAGGAGTTTGAATGCCTTTTAAAGGATAAAAAAACAGAAAAACTTTCAGGCTTTTTAAGCAAAGTGGGTAAACCGTTTGATGCGGCATTAAAGCTTGACGATGATTTTAAAGTAATATTTGATTTCAATTAAAGGAGAGAGTTATGGCAAACATCAGGATTAAGGATTTATATACGCTTGAAGAAAGCGTAGCGGGAGAGTTCCTTTCCGGTTTCGAGTATCCGTGGGAGGCACTTGCCCATATCAAGGAGTTTATCCTCGAACTCGGGCCCAAGCTTTCAAAGGATGAGTATGATTACAAGGGAGATAATGTCTGGATCAGTAAGACCGCAAAAATTTATCCGAATAACTATATCGGAGGACCTTGCATAATCGGACCCGAGACGGAAGTTCGTCCCGGAGCTTTCATAAGGGGAAATGCTCTTGTCGGAGCAGGCTGCGTAGTCGGAAACTCCACAGAGCTTAAGAATGTTATTCTTTTTAACAAGGTTCAGGTTCCGCATTACAATTATGTGGGCGATTCAATCCTCGGATTTAAGGCACATATGGGTGCAGGATCGATTACCTCAAACGTTAAGAGTGACAAGTTAAACGTCGTAGTTCACAATGAGGGCGAAGATTTTGCAACAGGGCTTAAGAAGTTCGGAGCCATGCTTGGAGACAACGTTGAAGTCGGATGTAATTCGGTGCTTAATCCGGGAACAGTTATAGGAAAGTTTTCAAATGTTTACCCCACTTCGGCGGTTCGTGGAGTGGTGCCGGAACATTCGATATATAAGGCTAAGGGCAATATTATTAAAAAGCACGAATAATCGCTGAATTTTTTCTTTTTCTTTCGTCGCTTTTTACTGGATTTTTTAAGGGTTTTATGCAACAATAAGGGTTGCGATTATATATATGAAAGGAGTCATTAAATGATTTATTCACATGAAGTTGAAGAGATGTGTCCTGTCACCCAGGGCGTACATCACGGATGCGCTCCCATTCCCGAAGAGGCTAAATGGGTAAAGGCAAAGGACGTAAAGGATATTTCCGGTTACACACACGGTATCGGCTGGTGTGCTCCCCAGCAGGGTGCATGTAAGCTTTCCTTAAATGTTAAGGACGGTATCATTCAGGAAGCTTTGGTTGAGACTATCGGTTGCTCCGGTATGACTCATTCGGCTGCTATGGCTGCTGAAATTCTTCCCGGTTTAACCGTAATGGAAGCTCTCAACACAGACCTTGTTTGTGACGCTATCAATACAGCAATGAGAGAGTTATTCCTTCAAATCGTATACGGACGTTCACAGTCTGCATTCTCAGAGGACGGACTTCAGATCGGTGCAGGTCTTGAAGATCTCGGTAAGGGAACCCGTTCAATGGTTGGTACGACTTACGGTACCTTAAAGAAGGGACCTCGTTACCTTGAACTTACAGACGGTTATATTACAGGTATTGCTCTTGATGAAGAGGATCAGATCATCGGTTACAAGTTTGTTAACTTCGGAAAGATGATGGACTTTATCAAGAAGGGTGATGATGCAAACACAGCACTTGAGAAGGCTTCAGGTCAGTATGGACGTGTAGCTGATGCAGTTCGCGTTATCGATCCCAGAAAGCAGTAAGGAAAAGGAGGAGAAAATCATGTCATTATTTGAATCATATGAAAGAAGAGAGCCTCAGATCCTTGCAAAGCTTAAGGAGTATGGCATTTCTTCAATTGAGGAATGTAAGGATATCTGCGATGCTGCAGGTATTGATGTATATCATCTTATTGAAGGCATTCAGCCTATCTGTTTTGAAAATGCAAAGTGGGCTTACACTGTAGGTGCCGCTATCGCTATCAAGAAAAACTGCCGTAAGGCTTCCGAAGCTGCTGCAGCTATCGGTGAAGGCCTTCAGGCATTCTGTATTCCCGGTTCCGTAGCAGATACCCGTAAGGTAGGCTTAGGACACGGAAACCTTGGTAAGATGCTTCTTGAAGAGGACACCGAGTGCTTCGCATTCCTTGCAGGTCACGAGTCATTCGCAGCCGCTGAAGGTGCTATCGGTATCGCAGAGAAGGCAAACAAGGTCAGAAAAAAACCCCTTCGTGTTATCTTAAACGGTCTCGGAAAAGACGCAGCACAGATTATTTCTCGTGTCAACGGATTTACTTTCGTTGAAACCGAATATGATCCTTATACCAACACCGTAAAGGAAGTTTCTCGTAAGTGCTACTCCAAGGATGCAAATTCACCTCGTGCAAAGGTTAACTGCTATGGTGCAAACGACGTTTGTGAAGGTGTTGCAATCATGTGGAAGGAGAACGTTGACGTTTCCATCACCGGTAACTCAACCAACCCTACCAGATTCCAGCATCCCGTTGCAGGTACCTACAAGAAGGAAAGACTTGAAGCCGGCAAGAAGTACTTCTCAGTTGCTTCAGGCGGCGGTACAGGTCGTACACTTCACCCCGACAACATGGCAGCAGGTCCCGCTTCTTACGGCATGACCGATACCATGGGCCGTATGCACTCCGACGCTCAGTTTGCAGGTTCTTCTTCAGTTCCCGCTCACGTTGAGATGATGGGTCTTATCGGCGCAGGTAACAACCCGATGGTCGGCATGACTGTTTCTACAGCCGTTTCGATTGAGGAAGCTGCAAAGGCAGGAAAGTTCTAATAAAATCCAACAGATGATTTTGGGAGTCTCACGATGTGGGACTCCTTTTTTACTATATAGGAAATTGCTCCGCGTGGGAGAGCCAAGTCCCTCTCAGT
>CAVJJQ010000086.1:0-11382 GCA_963649755.1 bacterium
CTCCCTTTGGGAGAGGTGGCCGAGCGAAGCGAGGACGGAGAGGGCGAGGACGGAGCGAGCGTTCCGCAAGCGGAATGTATTTAAAGCCTTGCAAAATCCGTCGGATTGAAAACGCCGAATCCGTCGGATTGGAATTGCCGAATCTGTCGGATTGAAAATGCCAAATCCGTCGGATTGAGATTGCCAAATCTGTCGGATTGGTATAAAATCAGGTAAAAGAAATCGTGAAAGGCGTACAGGTAAAGCATGAAAAAGGACGGATATAAGAAAAGACTTATAGATGCAAAAGTGGATAAATATCTTGAAACCTTTGGCGCCGTGTGCATAGAAGGTCCAAAATGGTGCGGGAAAACATGGACTTCGGAAGCACATAGTCAAAGTGAAATTTTCTTAGGTGACCCGGCAGGCAATTTTCAGAACAGAAAACTGGCGGAAATGAGTCCGGAAGTTGTCCTTGATGGTGCTCATCCGCGTATGATAGATGAATGGCAGGAAGTTCCGCCGCTTTGGGATGCCGTGCGATATGCGGTTGATAAAACCGGTGAAAAGGGACAGTTTATTTTGACGGGATCTTCGACGCCAAATCATAAGGGAGTTATGCATAGCGGGGCAGGGCGTATAGCAAGCCTTAGAATGAGACCAATGTCGTTGTTCGAATCCGGAGCTTCAAGCGGTCAGGTTTCTTTATCCGATTTGTGCCATGATAGGTTAAATCCAATTATGACCGGTGAGGTAGATCTTAAATTCCTCGTTGATAAAATTGTCAGAGGCGGATGGCCGGCTAATCAGGACATTTCCGAAGACAAAGCTATGCTTCTCGGAACCGAGTACCTTGAAGCAATTGTTAAGGATGATGCGTTCAGGGTTGACGGTATTAAAAGGGATGTACATAAGATGCGGCTGCTGCTTAAGTCCTTAGCCCGTAATGAAAGTACCACGGCGACTATTAAAAAAATAAAAAACGATATAAAAGAAAAAGATGCTGAAGATATTGATGCGGAGACAGTTTCGTCTTACCTTAATCTTTATGAAAGGCTTTTTCTGATTGACAATCAGCCGCCTTTTTCAACCAAAATCAGATCGTCCGTAAGGGTAAAACAGGGTGAGAAAAGGCATTTTTCCGACCCTTCACTTGCATGTGCGGCTTTGAAAATGACGCCCGACATGCTTTTGGGAGATTTGGAAACATTGGGCTTTCTTTTTGAAGCATTATGCGAAAGAGATCTTAAGATATACGCTGACTGCTTTGATGCTTCTGTCTATCATTATCAGGATTACAATGGTAAAGAAATAGATGCTGTTATTGAATTGAACGATGGGAACTGGGCAGCCTTTGAAATTAAACTAGGCGCCAATCAAATAGATGCGGCAGCCAAATCTTTGATATCGATAAGAGACGATATCGCAAAAGAAGAGGGAGGCAAACCACCGAAGGTTCTTGGCGTTATTTGCGGACTCAGTAATGCTGCATACAAGAGACCCGATGGGGTGTATGTTGTACCGATTACGGCATTGAAGGACTGAATAAAATAGGCGACTGATGCCGTAAGAAGTGTTACAGTTGTCAGAAGAGGCGTTACATTGATACTGGCGGCTTTCTTGTGGTTTCAGCTTTCGGCAACGGTAAATGATCAATATGAAGAAAGGTTAGGGGTTATATGAGTATCGGATTTATCTTTGGACCCGCAGGAAGCGGAAAGAGTACCTTCGTACAGGATGAGCTTATTAAAGGCGCTATGGCTGAGCCCAAGCGCAATTTTATCTTGATTGTTCCCGATCAGTTTACCATGGAGACCCAGATGGATGTCGTAGAGAGACATCCCAATAAGGGTATTTTGAATATTGATGTCTTAAGCTTTGGACGATTGTCGTACAGAGTATTTTCGGAAACCGGAAAGGCCGATACTCCTGTTCTTGACGATACGGGTAAGAGCCTTGTTTTAAGGCGCGTGGCCGGAAAAGTGGCCGAGTCTATGCCGTATCTCGGTCGTAATCTCAATAAGGTCGGTTTTATTCATGAGGTGAAATCTCAGATTTCGGAGTTTATGCAATACGGACTCAGTGTCCGTGATGTTGAAAAGCTTTCTGCAGATGCTCATCAGGGAGCATTAAAGAGCAAGCTTTCGGACCTTCATGTTATCTATAAAGCATTTGCCGAGTTCAATGACGGTAAATTTATTACCGCGGAGGAAACACTTCAGACTCTTTGCACTAAAATTCCGAGTGCCTCTTTCTTGAAAAATTCCGTGATTGTATTTGACGGTTTCACAGGCTTTACGCCTATACAGGAAGCCGTAATTTTGAAACTTTGCGAAGTTGCGGAAAGCGTGAAGATTACCCTTGATTTATCGACACCGGAAAAGCCTTCGGATGTTGAGGGTGAGGAGAAGCTTTTTTATTTATCCCGGAAGACCGCAAACAGATTAAAGACGAAGGCGCGTGATTTAAATATCGAGATTGTCGATGATGTGACTGTATCGGGGGAGAACGGTCGATTTAAAGAAAATGCCGCTCTTTCTCATTTGGAAGCCAATTTATTCCGTTACCCCGTAAAGGTATTTGGCGAGACAGGGGACTCAATAGAAATCTTTAAGGCAAATTCCATAGATGACGAAGTATTAAATGTCTGTACGGAAATCGGCAAGCTTATCAGGAGCGGAAAGTATGCTTACAGAGATATCGGCGTGGTATGCGGTAATCTTGAAAATTACGGATATATCTTTGAAAACCGTATGAGAGAGCTTGATATGCCGGTCTTTATCGATCAGACCGCCCATATTTCTCTTAATCCTTTTATCGAGTTTTTGAAAAGTGCTTTGCTTGTAATGGTGAAAGACTATTCTTATGAGTCCGTATTTCATTACTTAAGAAGCGGATTTACGGATTTTGACGATGATGAAATCGACAGATTTGACAGGTACGTATTGAGCCTGAATATCAGAGGCTCATATATGTACGATAAGCCCTTTAAGAAATACGAAAGAGGTACGGGAGACAATGATAAGGCCAAGGAAGAAGTCTGCCTTCACGAGGCAGTAAGGAAGCGTATTCAAGAGACCTTTAAACCTCTTAAAAAGCCCGGACATACCGCAAAGGATTACGTAAACAATCTCTATGAATTCTTAAAAGACAATCATTCATATGAGAAGCTTTGCAAGCTTAAGGATTCCTTCGAAGCGGAAAACAATCTTTCAAAGGCAAAGGAATACGGTCAGATTTACAAGGCCGTGATGGAACTTTTGGATACGATTGCAGCATTAATCGGCGACGAAGAAATGGATCTTTCGGAATTCTATCGTATTTTTGAGGCCGGCATAGCCGAGATTAAAATCGGTACAATTCCGCAGAATGTCGACAGGATTGTGGTCGGCGACATAGAGCGTACACGTCTTTCACATATTAAAGTTTTGTTCCTTGTAGGCTGCAATGACGGAAACATTCCGAAGAATACGGACCACGGCGGACTCTTTTCGAGAGAGGACAGAGAACTGCTGGTTTCGCAGGGAATAGACATGGCACCTACCGCAAGGGAAGAGATGTTTACCCAGCGTCTGTATCTTTATATGAATCTGTGCAAGCCTTCCGATAAACTTTTTGTAAGCTTCGCCTGTACGGATGTGTCGGGAAAGGCATTGAAACCGGCATATCTGATAGAGACATTAAAGGCACTTTTTATGAATCTTTCGATTAAAGAGGTCGCAGACGTTCCTACAATAGATTCATTTATCACACCGAAGGCAAGCCTTGGCTTTTATGCACGTTTCCTCAGAAATTACGTTTCGGAAGATTTGACGGATGAAGAGAAAAAGCTTCTTAATGCGCTTATCTTGATATATAAAGAATCATTTTCAAAGGAATTTAAGCTTATTACCGATAAGGCTTTTATTTCCTATACCGCAAAGGCTTTATCAAAGAAAATTGTTGAAAAGTTATACGGCAATATGATTACTGCTTCCATCAGCAGGATGGAAATGTACGCACAGTGCGCCTATGAACACTTCCTTAAATACGGCATGGAACTTAGGGAAGAAGAGAGTTCTTTATTTGAAAGAAAAAATCTTGGCAGTGTTTTTCACGGAGTTATAGACCTTTTCACAAAGAAACTTAAAGAAAACAATCTTACGTGGCGTACCTTTTCCGAAGAAGAGGGTGAAAAGCTTATAGAGGAGACTGTTAAAGAGTACTGTGCCGATTATGAGCAGGGAATGCTTTGCGAAGATGAACAAATGGCATACACGGTTATGAAGATTACAAAGATTATGATGCGAACCGTTTCAGTTGTTCAGTTTCAGATTAAACAAGGCTCCTTCGAACTTGCGGAAACTGAGCGTTCGTTTAACAGAACCGTTAGTATAGCCGATGGCAAGTTATTAAAGATAACCGGTAAGATAGATAGGATTGATACCTATGAAAAAGACGGAAAAGTTTACGTAAGGATTATCGATTACAAATCAAGCGCACATGATATAGATATTACCGACGTTTACCATGGACTCTCACAACAGCTTGCCATATATATGGCAGAGGCTGTTTATATGGAACAGGGTAAAAATCCGGGCAAGAAGGTAGCACCATCCGGAATGTTTTATTACAAGATAGACAATCCTTTGATATCCGAAGACAATAAAGAACTTACGGATGAGGAACTTGATAAAAAAATCAAGAAAGAACTTAGGCTCAAGGGTTTCTTTGAAGATGACATTGAAAACATGAAAGCTCTTGACGCAACAGGTGCCGTAGATAATCTCGTCCTTCCGGCAAAATATTCCGACGATCCGGAAAAGACCGGCTCCAACGAAAGAATTTTGTCGGAAGAAGAGTTTGCAAATATGACTGATTACGTTGAAAGACTTGCCGTATCAATCGGAGAGAGAATCTTTAACGGAGACAAGGCAATCAATCCAATGCAATCTGATAATAAGAATGCCTGCGAATACTGTGCTTATAAGTCGATTTGCAGGCTTGATGAAAGAATCCCGGGACTTAAGGCAAGAGATGGTAAGGACGTAGACAAAGAAACGGCACGTGAAATAGTACTTGGAGGGGATAAAGATGGCTTATACCTTTTCGACTGATCAACAGGCAGTAATAGACAGTAGGCACGCAAATGTAATAGTATCTGCGGCAGCAGGGTCCGGCAAGACATGCGTCATGACAGAGAGAATTGTTAACCTGATTACGGATAAGAACCATCCTATCGACATTGATCATGTGTTGGTTGTTACCTTTACAAATGCTGCGGCGGGCGAAATGAGAGAGAGAATTTCGGCGCGTATTAACGCTCTTATTGCGGCAAATCCGGGTGATGCTCATCTTCAGAAGCAGGCAACCCTAATTCACAGTGCAATGATATGCACTATAGACAGCTTCTGTCTGAACCTGGTACGTAATCATTTCCACAAGATAGATTTGGACCCTGCATTCAGAATAGGAACGACCGGTGAACTTGAAATTTTAAAGCAGGATGCACTAAAGGACGTAATAAGAAACGAGTATGCTTCAAATGATGAGGTATTCTACGATATCGTCGATTGCTTTTCCGGTAAAGCGGATGACGAAAAGCTTGAAGGAATCATAGGGAAGATTTACAAGTGTGCAGACGGATACCCCTGGCCCGAAAAATGGCTTGAAGACCATATGGCGGACTACGAATATGCAACCTTAGAGGACTTTAAGAACAGCTCATTTGTCTCCGACGTAACACGGATTACAAGAAATCGTATAAAGGAAGCCCTCAAAATTGCGCGGGACTATTATGAGTCAGGCTCGGTTCCCGGTAAGTATCTTGAAAATTTTGAGAAGGATATTGATTCTCTTGAAGAGTTGGCTGATAAGGCAGAAATTTCAAGTCTTGAGGAATTAAGCAACGAAGTTAATAAGTTTGAATTCGGAACCTTGTCCAGAAAGAAAGATAATAATGCGTCCGAAGAAGCTCTTAAACAGGCAAAGGATGTCAGGCAGAGCTATAAGGATATTATCAAAGAGTTAAGCACGTCCTTCTTTTCAAAAACCTTGGAACAGTATTATGAAGACGTTTGTTCAACATCCCCGGTTAATAAAAAGCTTCTTGAACTTACCAAGGACTTCCTGAAGAAATTTTCTGAGGCAAAACGTGACAGAGGGATTGTCGACTTTTCGGATCTTGAGCATATGGCAGTTAAGATTTTAATAAAAGACTTTAAGAATCCCGAAGATTATACACCCACGGATATTGCACTTTCGTACAAAGATTTCTTTGAAACGGTAATGGTAGATGAATATCAGGATGTTAACCTTATTCAGGAACTCATTATCCAAAGTGTGTCCCGCGAAAAGGGTGACGGCTCCAAGAACCGTTTCATGGTAGGGGACGTAAAACAGTCTATTTACAGGTTCAGACAGGCTCGTCCCGAAATTTTCATTAAGAAAACAGAAAGCTACAGTAAGGAAGCAACATCACCTGACAGGCTCATAACTCTTAAAGCAAATTACAGAAGCAGACAGTCTGTCGTTGACAGTGTAAATGATATTTTTGAAGATATCATGGTCAGGGAAAAGGGCGGAGTTGAATATGATGATGACGCAAGACTCTACAAGGAAGCAGACTATGCTCCCGATATGCCCTTTAATAAAACGGAGGTTGTCCTCACAGAGTCGGATGGTAATTCTTTAAAAAGAATGGAAACTTCATCGGATGCCATCTGCCAAACAATTTTAAGGCAGTTAGAGGAGACAACCGTTACCGTTAAGGGTACTGAGGAATTAAGACCTGCTAAGTACAGCGATATTGCGGTTTTGTTCAGAAGTCCGAAGATATGGCTTCCGTCTTTAAAGGCAAGCTTTGAAAAGTACCATATCCCCTATCATCTTGAAGGGGTGGGAACATTTTACGATAGCTATGAAATAAGTCAGGTTATAGATTTTTTAAAGATTTTAAATAATCCGCTTGACGATATAGCCTTGTATGCTTCTTTGACCTCCCTTTTCGGAAAGTTAAGCGATGAGGAGTGTGCAAACATCAAGGTAATCGGCGAAGAAGGCGGAAGGCATTTATGGGACAAGCTTAACTTTTATTCAAAAGAATGCACCGAAGATGAAAAGGTAAATGAATTTCTTTCTCTTTATCGTAAATATCGCGAGCTTTCGAAAATATGCCCGATTCATGAGCTTATATCAAAACTTTTCGACGAGACGGGATATAAGAATATGGTCTCTGCAATGCCGGGAGGCAAGCAACGCCTTGCAAACGTTGAGATGCTTATTGTCAAAGCCAATGAATATGCAAAGACCAGCTTTTTCGGACTCTTTCACTTTATCAGATATGTCGAGCTTATTAAAAAAGTCGAGTCCGAAGAGGGTGAGGCAAATACTTTTGACGAATCGGCAAATGTTGTACGAATCATGACCATTCATAAGAGTAAAGGCCTTGAATTTCCTATATGCATTGTGGCCGGAATGGACAAGGAAATTAACAACAAGGATTGGACGGGAAGCTTTATAACGGATTTTGAGAAGGGTATAGGCATCAACTACGTCGATTCGGAAAGGCGTATTAAAAGGGCTACCCTTATCAGAACGGCTATATCGGATAAAATTATGACGGACAGCCTGGGGGAGGAAATAAGAGTACTGTACGTTGCAATGACCAGAGCAAAGGAAAAGCTTATCCTAATGGGTTCCGTTAAGAATTCCGAAGAATGGATGAAAAGCGCTAAGGCAAAGACCGAAAATTGCTATCTGAATATGGTACAGTCCGCTGTTCTTTTACACAAAGACAGCTTTGACGTGCATGTAATAAAAGAGTTCGACCTTGAGGCATCGGATACTGTCGTTACGCAACCGTCTTTAGAGCTTGCGACAAGGCAAGAAAAACTTTTTATGGACGCCGAGGCATCGGATAGAGCCCTGGCAGATGAAATCAGCAAACGTTTTAATTTTATATATCCATATACGTCCCTATCAAAGCTTTACACCAAGACAACCGTTTCGGAGCTTAAGATGGCTGCAATAAAAGAGGAAGAAGACGAGAGTTTCCATCCCTTTGAAGAAACTGAGTCAGAGGAGTTTATTCCGGTTTTCGCAGGCGGAAACGTAAGCGTCAAAGGAACGGATCGAGGAACCGCATACCATAATATTTTGGAACTGCTTGAGTATGACAAACTGCTTGATGCACCTGACAAGAAGAAAGAGCTCGATGATGAACTGCTTACAATTATCAACAAGGGTGAAATGCCGGAAGCTGACGTCTTAAAGGCAAACAAGAAAAAGCTTCTTGAGTTCGTAAATTCGGAAACCGCAAAGAGTATGGGAAGAGCCTGCAAGGAAGGAAAACTTTACAAGGAGCAGCCTTTTGTAATCGGCGTAAAGGCATCAACTCTTTCAGACGATTTCCCCGAAAGTGAAACGGTGCTTGTGCAGGGAGTCATTGACGTTTATTATATTGAGGACGGAAAGATTACCGTGCTTGATTACAAGACGGACAAGGTCGGAAGTGCCGATGAATTAATTAAGCGTTACAGGACACAGTTAGACTATTATGCTGAGGCAATCGGAAAGCTTACGGGGCTGCCGGTTTCCAAAAAGCTTATTTATTCCTTTGCACTTTCAAAAACAATAGAACTATAGATTTGAGGAAAACAGTTAATGTACAAATTTTTACTTTTTGATTTGGACGGAACGATATCCGATTCCGGTCCCGGAATTACGAAAAGTGTTCAATACGGGCTTGAAAAAATCGGGATTATTGAACCTGATTTAAACAAGCTGAGAGCTTTTATCGGACCTCCGTTAAGGGACTCCTTTAAGAATTTTTACAATCTCACGGATGAAAAAACCGAGGAAGCCGTCAAATATTATAGGGAAAGATATGCTCCGACGGGTATATTTGAAACCGAAATTTACAACGGAATCCCGGAACTTCTTAGGGACCTTAAAGAAAAAGGATTTGTACTTTGCCTTGCTTCAAGCAAACCGAAGGTCTTTGTGGAGCGCATACTTAAGCATTTTGATATATTCGATTATTTCGATGTCGTGATGGGATCCAACCTCGACGGAAGCCTTGAAAATAAAGAGGATATCATAGCGGAATGTTTAAAGGAATTTTCACATGACGAAAGATTTAACCTTTCGGATTGCCTGATGATCGGAGACAGAAAATTCGATATTGAGGCCGCACATAAATGCGGCATCAAATGCGTCGGTGTTTCCTATGGCTTCGGTTCACTTGATGAGCTCAAAGAGTACAAGGCCGATTATATTTGCGAAAGTGTGGATGCTCTTGCAAATTTACTGATGGATTAAGCGTAATTCAACAAGCTTTTTCTTGCAAAAGTTTATGAAAAGTATTTTAATGTTTATGGTGTTGCGTGCATGTATGCGTGGCAACCGAATGTCATTTGGATTAAATTAATTTTGAGCCAAATGTCATTTCAATTTAAAAGGTTTGGAAGTGAACTTTCAAACTTCATAGGCGGTAAGATGCAAATTCATGCAGGCATGGGTGCACTTGACCGTATGGAGAGTAAAATGGCACAAACAATCATACCCAAGGGCTATAAGCCCGCACTTAATCTTCATGAGACACAGATTGCTATCAAAGAAGTAAAAGATGTATTTCAGGAGCTTCTAACGGAAAGGTTAAACCTTTTAAGAGTTTCCGCACCCTTGTTCGTAGATCCCAAGGAAGGCTTAAATGACAATCTTAACGGCGTTGAACGTCCGGTTTCTTTTGGTATCAAGGAGCAGGATGACTATACGGCTGAAATTGTTCATTCACTTGCAAAGTGGAAGAGGTATGCACTTAAGAAGTATGGTTTCAAGGTTGGGGAAGGCCTTTATACCGATATGAATGCTATCCGCAGGGATGAGGAAACGGATAATATTCACTCTATCTTCGTAGATCAGTGGGATTGGGAAAAGATTATCACCAAGGAACAGAGAAATCTCGACACCTTAAAGAGTGTTGTCAAGGATGTTTACGCAGTACTCAGAAAGACCGAGAAGGCTTTGGCTGTTTCTTATGACTATATCGAGGAAATTCTTCCTCACGATATTTTCTTTATCACTTCGGACGAGCTGCTTGAAATGTTCCCCGACAATACTCCCAGAGAACGTGAGTATTACATTACAAAGGCGAAGGGCGCTGTCTGCATCATGAAGATAGGCGACAAGCTTGAAAACGGCGAGCCTCATGACGGACGTGCTCCCGACTATGATGACTGGCAGTTAAATGCCGATATCTTTGTTTACTATCCTGTTCTTGATATTGCTTTGGAACTTTCTTCAATGGGTATAAGAGTTGATGAAAAGTCCTTAAAGGAACAGTTAAAGAAGGCGGGATGCGAAGAGAGAGCAGAGCTTCCTTTTCAGAAGGCAATCTTGGAGAAAAAACTTCCTTACACCATCGGCGGCGGTATCGGACAGTCACGTATTTGCATGTTCTTCTTGCGCAAGGCAC
The DNA here is from genome assembly GCA_963649755.1 of bacterium. Taxonomy (GTDB): domain Bacteria; phylum Bacillota; class Clostridia; order Lachnospirales; family Lachnospiraceae; genus UBA1258. Next base: position 10,436 of record CAVJJQ010000086.1, read on the forward strand.
ATATCGGTGAGGTTCAGTGCTCACTTTGGCCTAAGGATACCGTTAAACTTTTGGAAGAACACGATATTCCGCTTTTATAAGGCAATTCAATATTTCGTACAACTGTTAATCGGAGTGCATGTTTACATGGACTCCGATTTTGGAAACTAAAAAGTGCATATTAGTTTCCGAAAAATTCCGAAAAATTTGTGGATTATTTATATTTCATTTTAAAAAAAAACGGATATAATAGACACATATTTGAAGGGGAAACTCAAGATAGGGTGGCTTAAAGGTTACCTACAGTTGTTTGACAAACTGCGGTTTGTTTTTTTACTATATAGGAAATTGCTCCGCAATCCCCTATATAGCAAAAAAGGCACTACGTGCCAATTATGCGTACTCGCGCGATAGGTATATGTCGCTAACGCGACCGCGCGAGACGCCGGAGTTTCGCAAGCGAAACTCTTTTTTACATCGAAACTGTTTTACAGTTTTTGTTGTTTTTTAGGAGGCTATTATGACAGCAAAGATAATGTTGACACCTTCACGCGTTAAGGATTTTGTGGCAGTTACCTCAGCGTGCGATTTTGATATTGATATTGCCGGCAATAACAGATATGTGGTTGACGCTAAGTCCATTGTCGGTGTTTACGGATTGAATATGACCCGTCCCTTGACCATCAGCTATGACGGTTATAATGCGGCACTTGAAGCTTTTATTTCGGCAAATCAGGTCGCTTCATAGAAAAACCGAAAATATGTTTGACTCATAACCCTGTATGCCTTAAACTAAGGCTACAGGGTTTTTTGCTATATAGGAAATTGCTCCGCGTGAGAGAGCTAAGTCCCTCTCAGTCACCTACGGTGACAGCTTTAGCCCTCTCAGTCACCTGCGGTGACAGCTCTCCCAGAGGGAGAGCCAAGGAGGGAGAGCCAAGGAGGGAGAGCCAAGGAGGGAGAGCCAA
>CAVJJQ010000087.1:0-11213 GCA_963649755.1 bacterium
TTAGACGTGACAAATAAAAAATAATAACTACAAAAGAAATTTCACTTGGAAAATGCGAAAAAGAACTTTCCACATCTGCGATAAGAATTATCGATAAAGGAATTCTACACTAATTGCTTTGAAAATGGAATACCCCAAAATCCATACCTATTGACAATCATGATATACATGTTATTATAAAAGTCGTTATACGTAGTTTTGAAAACTACATGTGAGAAAGGATATCAACCATGAAAATTATTTTAGACTCAGCTTCCAATGTGCGTACCCTTCCTTATGAGGACTACAAAATCGTACCTCTCACGATATGCACGGACGAAAAAGAATACAAGGACGATGCGGATTTGGATGTACTCGGTATGGTTTCGGATCTTGAAAAGACAAAGTCAAAGTCACATTCCGCCTGCCCGAGTGTAAATGACTTCTTGAATGCCATCGGAGATTCAAACGAAACGATTATCATTAACCTGGCAAGCGTACTTTCAGGCTGTCACAATGCGGCTCATATCGCATGTGAGCAGTATATGGAAGACCATCCCGGCACAAAGGCTTATGCCCTTGATACCCGTAAAATCGGCCCGGTCCAGCACTTAATCGCTTTGAAGGCAATCGAGCTTTCAAAGGAAGGAAAGTCAACCGAAGAAATTTTCGATGAAATTTCGGAGTACTCAGCCAAGCACTTAGGGATAGGCTTCTGCTTAGGCTCACTTAAGAACCTTGCAAACAACGGACGCATCAGTCCCGCCGTTGCAAAAATTGCAGATGTAATCAATCTTCGAATCACCGGAATCTTTGACGCCGACGGAAAGCTTGCTCCCACCGATAAATGCAGGGGTGACAAAAAGAACATCGAAGCCTTGGTAAAGAACATGAAAAATGACGGCTACCACGGCGGAAAGGTAATCATCGATCACTGTGATGGACTTAACTTTGCGGAAAGCATAAAGGCAAGGATTCTTACCGATTGGCCCGATGCCGACGTGACAATAGGCGTCACTGCCGGTCTTTGCAGCTTCTATGCGGAAAGAACCGGTATCGTAATGGGATACGAAACAAATTAATAAACAGGTTAACTAAAAAAGCGTTCCGTAAACGGAACGCTTTTTTAGTTAGTTAAGTTAATTCAAGACCGAAGGCTTTCTTTCTGATACTGAATCTTATAAAGCTCGTAGTAGGCGCCCTTTTTTTCAAGAAGCTCGAAATGATTTCCTTCCTCTATGATCTGTCCCTTCGAAATTACTATAATCTTGTCGGCATGCTGAATGGTGGAAAGCCTGTGCGCAACCATCAGCATCGTGCCGATATTCATAAGCTTTTCAAGCGAATCCTGAATCAGCACTTCCGTTTCCGTGTCGATATTTGCCGTCGCTTCATCAAGTATCATGACGTCGGGCTTGTGAATGATGGTGCGGGCAAAGGATAAGAGCTGCCTCTGTCCCTGTGAAAAGTTGTTTCCGCGCTCCCTTACCTCTTCGTTAAGTCCGCCCGAGAGCTTGTCAATAAACTTATCCGCATTTACATATCTGCAGGCTTTATTAATCTCTTCATCCGTAAATCTATCCTCGGAAAGCACGATATTGCTCTTTACCGTTCCCGCAAAAAGAAAAACATCCTGAAGCATCTGGCCGAAATGCTTGCGAAGTGAGGAAACCTTATAATCCTTGATATCGCGTCCGTCAATTAAAATCTGGCCCTTTTGGATGTCGTAGTTACGGCAGACAAGTGACAGAATCGTTGTTTTTCCCGAACCTGTCTGACCTACAAAAGCTACGGTTTCTTTAGGCATTACATGGAAGGAAACATCCTTTAACACCCAGTCATCACCCTCATAAGCAAACCAGACGTTCTTAAATTCGATTTCACCCTCAAGGTGCTCAATTTCAATCGCATCTTCTTTATCCTTTATTTCAGGTTCCATATCCATGATGGTAAAGACCTTTTCCGCAGAGGCAAAGGCCGATTGCAGCGTATTGAACTGCTCCGCAAGGTTCTGGATAGGGGTAAAGAACTTGTTGATGTACATCGAAAAGCTTACAAGGATTCCGCTCGTAATGGTCTGCCCGAAAAATACGGTATCCTTGATATAGCCCTTGCCGCAAAGGTAAAAAAGGCACAGGGTCGACGCCATATAAAGCATGTACATCGAAGGCCTGAATACGGAAAACACGTAAATTTCCCTGGCGCGCGCTACCTTTAATTCATTGTTCTTTTTCTCAAACTCCGAAAGCTTTTTGTCCTCACAGTTGAAAATCTGGGTCACCTTTATGCCCGAAAGGTTTTCGGAAAGGAAGGTATTGATATCCGTTGTCGCATCCTTCACGCGCCTGTAGGCACGGCGCGAAAACTTCCTGAAAATCACGGAAAAAATTACGATGAACGGCACAAAGCAAAGCACCATAAGCGCAAGCTCGATATTAAGTGCAAACATTGCACACATAACGCCTATGAGCACAAATATGTTCTTTATAAGGTTTACGATTATCTCCGTAAACATCCTCGAAATATGGTTTGTGTCATTGGTAACCCTTGTCACAAGCTTTCCGACGGGGATGTGGTTTAACTGGTTGTGGGAAAGGCTTTCAACATGGGCAAAGACGTCCTCCCTAAGGCCTGAAAGAATCTTCTGACCCGTGACCTGCAGAATCATCGCCTGCGAGTAAGTGCACACTATGGTCACTACCAAAATTCCCACGTAAACAACCAGCTGCCTGTAAAGCTCATCCATTTCAAAATCATTCTTTACAAGTTCCTCGATATTTCCGAGTATCAGAGGAGAAAGAATGTCATATGAAATAGAAAAAATCAGAATAACAAGCACCAGAATAAAATTCTTCCAATAAGGCTTTGCATATATGAGGATTCTTTTTGTAATCTCCGAATCCTTCATGTTCCTGTCAAAACCGATTGCCGCTCGTTTATCCTTCATGAACACAAATGCAATCAGAAAGGCCGCCGTTGCCACGCCGATAATTGCACCGACAATCAAAAGAGGATAATATTCACGCATCTAAACTTTCCCCCTTTCTCTCGTCTTCAAGACGCTGCATTTCAACCATCTTCACGTATTCGGGTGAGGTCTTAAGAAGCTCTTCGTGAGTGCCGACTGCTTTTACCCTTCCCTCGTCTATGAAGATGATCTTGTCCATACCCTCAACCGTCGTAATACGGTGAGCTATCAAAATGGTCGTTTTTCCCTTACGACGGGTTTTCAAATTTTCAAGAATCAGCTTTTCTGTCTTTGTATCAACCGCCGAAACCGAGTCGTCGAGTATCATAATTTCGGCATTCTTCATAAAGGCTCTCGCAATGGATATGCGCTGCTTCTGTCCGCCGGAAACCGTGACTCCGCGCTCTCCCAAAACAGTTTCGTAGCCGTCCTTAAATTCCATTATGTTGTCATGGACGCCGGCAAATTTCCCGGCATCGTAAATGCTTTCTTTATCCGCGTCCTCATACACGGAAAAAGAAATATTGTTTGAAATCGTGTCGCTGAACAGGAAGTTGTCCTGAGGCACATAGGCTAAGTGATTTCTCAGTTCCCTAATCGGAATCTCGTTTATGTCCTCGCCGTCTATGAAAATCGAATCATCCGGAATGTTGTAGATATGCGCCATCAAATCGACTATCGTTGTCTTTCCGGACCCTGTCCTTCCTATCAGGCCGACGCTTTCGCCCGCATTAATCCTGAATGAAACATCTTCAAGAACGTTTCTGTCACTTCCGGGATAGGCAAAAGTAAGGTTCCTAAACTCAATCCCGCCCTTTATATCACGAGGCTTGTCGGAAATTCCCGGCTTGTCGGTTACATCAATCTTCGCATCCATGAATTTATCTACACGCTTGCAGGAAGCACTCGCCCTGGCCGTCATGTCTATCAGCATAGAAACCGCCTCGATGGGCCAGATAATCGTCGTAAAGTAGCTGATGAATTCCACAAGTTCGCCCGCACTGAAGGCTCCCGTATAAACGAGATACCCGCCATAGCCGATTATTACGCAGATTACGGACTCAACGAAAAAGATAAAGCAGATATTTAATAAGGTTGAGGTCTTTGTGAAGGAAACGTTTATTTTTTCATTTTCCCTGTTGAGCTTTTTAAAGGAGAGTAAGTCCTTAAGCTCCTTTGCGAAGGCCTTTGTAACCGCAATGCCCGAAAAGGCTTCCTGCGTAAAGTCGGAAAGGCTTGAAAAGACCTCCTGCCTCTTCTCCCACTTGTCCATCATGGATTTGCCGACGAAGGTCGCAAGCACGAAGAGCAAGACCATCGGAAGCATCGAAAACAGCGTCATCGCAGCGCTCATGCGCGCCATTTTCACTATGGACATGATTCCGAGTGCGGCCGCATCGGCAAAGAACAAAACTCCGCTTCCGAAACTGTCCTGAATGGTATCAAGGTCGTTTGTGTACAGAGACATAAGGTCTCCGACCTTGTTGACCTGATAATACTGCTGTGTCAAATCCTTGCCGTGGTTAAACATCTTGAAACGCAGATCTGCCTCCATCTTTACGGATGTACCGAAAAAACAGATTCTCCAAAGGAATCTTCCGATACAGATAAACAACACGACTATCAGGAGCGGTCTGCAAATTTCATCCAGTAAAAAGTCCATGTCAAAGGGCACAAGGCCCCCGTTTATCTCGACCATTCCCGTATTCATGCCATTTACGACCATACGCGAAAGTTCGGGTACCTTTAGCTGTCCTATATCCACAACAATAAGCGAAAGGATGCCCAAAAGAAGCCATCCTCCGTACTTTATATAATAGTGATTGTATCTCTTTCCGAATACCATATCTCCCTCCGAGTACCAAGCCTTTCTACAAGCTTAATATAATCCGCTTTAGCTCGTCAAAGGTCTCCATCTCGTTTATTTCTTTGCGCATTTTTGCGGCACCTTCAAATCCCTTTAAATACCAGGAAAGATGCTTTCGCATTTCAAGGACGCCTAAATGCTCGCCCTTGTATTTAAGTTGCATTGCACTATGGGTAAGAATCGTTTCCTTAAACTCTTCCTTTGTGGGCGGGACGTACTCTTTACCCTCAAGGGCACAGCTTATCTCTCTGAAAATAAAAGGATTTCCCTCGGCAGCTCTCCCTACCATGACGCCGTCACAGCCTGTTTCTTTCAGCATTTTAAGAGCATCTGCTCCCGAGGTAATGTCTCCGTTTCCTATGACGGGAATACCCACATTTGCCTTTACCTTACCGATAATTTCCCAGTCGGCGTGTCCCGAGTAATATTCTTCGCGGGTGCGACCATGGACCGCAATTGCCTTGGCGCCTGCCGACTCGCAGGCTTTTGCTATTTCAACCGCATTGATGTGCGCCGCGTCAAAACCTTTACGTATCTTTACGGTGACAGGCTTTTTAACGGCATGTGAAACCTTGTCAACAATCTTGAAAACCGTATCCGGCTCCTTCAGTAAATATGAGCCCTCATGATTATTTACAATCTTTGGTACCGGGCAGCCCATATTTATATCGAGGAAGGCAAATGGTCTGTCCTCTATTTTTAAAGCCGCCTCTTTAAGGATTTCCGGATCGTTTCCGAAAAGCTGCAGTGAAACAGGGCCCTCATCGGGATGTATCTCCATGAGCGTCTCGGTATTTTTGTTATTGTAAAGGATAGCCTTGGCGCTTACCATCTCCATGTATGTAAGGCCTGCACCTTCTTTTTGGCACAGCAAACGAAAAGGCAGGTCGGAAACGCCTGCCATCGGAGCCAGTATTATGTTGTTTTTAAGCTCTGTATCCGCTATTTTCATAAAGAAATTTAATCCTCTAATGAAATATCTTCCTTAAGAACAACTATTCTGTAAAAAAGATTCAGTGACTCAAACATTTCCTGACGGGTGCTTCGAATCTTTGAGACCAAGAGCCCTGCCGCCACTTCATCATAGAGATAGTCCTCGGGTGCCGCTTCCGTGGTAATCTTAAGCTCCCCTTCTTCATCAAATCCGATTGTAATGATTCCTCCAACCTCATTTGTAAAAAGAACACAGATGATGTTAAGTTCTTTCTTTATCGAGTCGGGGACCTTCTCAAACAACGGATTTAAATAATATTTCTGTTCATATGCGTTTGCACCGCAAATTATAGTCTTCTTCATTAAAACTCATACCCCAGCGTTGCAGCCATCACAGCCTTTATGGTATGCATACGGTTTTCGGCTTCCTCAAATACAAGTGACTGCTTGGATTCAAAGACTTCATCCGTAACTTCCATCTCGGTACGGTTGAAACGTTCGCCCATTTCCTTGCCGATGGTCGTCTTGTGATCGTGGAAAGCGGGAAGGCAGTGAAGGAAGATTGCCTTTTCACCGGCATTGTCCATAATAGCCTTATTTACTTGATAAGGCGAAAGCTCGTTTATACGCTCTTCCCAAACTTTAGCAGGCTCTCCCATTGATACCCAGACATCGGTATAAACAACATCTGCGCCCTTGGTGCCTTTGAATGCATCCGTGGTAAGCGTGATTGAACCGCCGTTTTCTTTGGCAATTGCCTCGCAGGTCTTTACAAGTTCTTTATCCGGAAAGTACTTTTCCGAAGCGCAGGCCGTAAAATGCATGCCCATCTTGGCACAGGTCACCATCAGGGAATTTGCCATGTTGTAACGGGAGTCTCCCATATACGCAAGCTTAATACCCTTTAAATGTCCGAAATGCTCACGAATGGTGAGTAAGTCGGCAAGCATCTGTGTCGGATGAAATTCATTGGTAAGACCGTTCCACACCGGAACCGAAGAGTACTTTGCAAGCTCCTCCACGATTTCCTGACCGTATCCTCTGTACTCGATTCCGTCAAACATACGGCAAAGAACCCTTGCCGTATCGGCGATGCTCTCCTTCTTGCCAATCTGAGAGCCCGAAGGATCAAGATAGGTAACTCCCATGCCGAGATCGTGTGCGGCCACTTCAAAGGAGCAGCGGGTCCGGGTGCTGGTCTTTTCAAATATCAAAGCGATATTCTTTCCCTTAAGTCTGTCATGTGCAATGCCTGCCTTCTTCTTTGCCTTAAGGTCAGCCGCCAAATCCACGAGGTATGTAATCTCCTCGGGTGTATAGTCAAGAAGCTTCAAAAAATCTCTTCCTTTTAAATTCATGATTTTTCTCCATACTCTACGAACCTCACAAAAGACTATTCGTTTTCAGGTGCGCCGACCATTCCGGCGAGCCCATTAAATCAAGAATCGTGTTCGGGTACGGCCTCCACGATTCTTAGGTCTCACCTCCATGGCGCACAAATGAAAACTCATATGTCTTTTGTTCGGTTCTTTGATTCTATGCTTTAAAAATAAAAACTCCTCAAGGATGCTTTGTCCTTGAGGAGCAATGCAGTTCGATTATAATACTTCCTTTATGGACTTCGCAAGTCCTGCGACGCCCTGAATTTCCGAAGGAATGATGATCTTTGTGGCCTGGCCGTTTGCGGCTGCCTCAAAGGCATCGAGGCTTCTAAGCTTGATGACGGCGTCATCTGCTCCGGCTTCCTTTAACATGCGGATACCGTCTGCAGTGGCCTGCTGAACCTTAAGGATTGCTTCGGCTTCACCTTCGGCCTCACGAATTCTTTTTTCTTTTTCCGCTTCTGCACGTAAGACTGTGGATTCCTTCTCAGCCTGAGCTTCCAAAATTGCGGATTCCTTCTTACCTTCGGCAACAAGAACGGTGGACTTCTTTTCGCCTTCTGCGATAAGAATGGCTTCACGTCTTTCACGCTCTGCCTTCATCTGCTTCTCCATCGCGTCACGGATTGCTGCGGGAGGCATGATATTTTTAAGCTCTACACGGTTTATCTTGATGCCCCAAGGGTCTGTTGCTTCATCAAGGGTTGCACGCATCTTGGTGTTGATGGTTTCTCTTGAAGTAAGGGTTTCATCGAGTTCAAGGTCACCGATTATATTACGAAGTGTGGTTGCGGTGAGATTCTCAATTGCAACCATGGGTGCTTCGACGCCGTATGCGTAAAGCTTGGGATCCGTTATCTGGAAATAAACAACGGTGTCAATCTGCATCGTAACGTTATCCTTGGTGATAACGGGCTGAGGCGGGAAATCTACGACCTGTTCCTTTAACAGAACTCTCTTTGCCACCTTGTCGATGATGGGCATTTTAAAATGGAGGCCTACCGACCAGGTTGCCTGATATGCTCCAAGCCTCTCGACTACGAATGCCTGTGCCTGAGGCACGACTTTGATACATGAAATAATGATTAAAAGTAAAAGTACAAATACTATAATAATTGCCGCTGTCATAATTACCCCTCCTTATTAGGTTCACTCTCTACTATAAGCTTAACACCCTCTACGGATGCAATCTTTACAACACTTCCGACCGTTATCACGCTTCCGTCTTTGGAACGTGCACTCCAGTCCATTCCGTTAACCTTGACCTGACCTATGCCCTCGAGATTGTTAATCTCACTGATGACTATTGCATCAAGCCCAATCATGCTTTCCACGTTTGTACGAGTACGGCTCTTATTGAAATACTTCACCGCTATCGGTCTCGTAAAGTACAAAAGCAGTACCGAAGCAACTAAAAATATGATGATTTGAAGCCATATCGGTGCATGCAATGCAGCTGAAAGACAAGCCACTAATGATCCTCCCGCAAACCAGATTGTCGTAAGTCCCATCGTCAAAAGTTCAACGATCAGGAAAGCTGCAAAAAGCAATAGCCAGACAATTGTCATTGAATAATTCATATCGCCCCTCCTTTGTAGCCATAGTTACACAACTGTTTATTCATCAAAGAGAAAAAACTAATCCTGAATTTTATTTCTCTCTTTAACTTCGTACATTTCTTTATCGGCACGTTCTACCGACCATTCGATAGGCATTTCCGGATCCGTATAAGCATAGCCTACCGAAACCGCCGTAAACCTCGGTTCCTCTGTGTGAACGGCTCTTACTTCCTGCTCAAATTTGGAAATCAAAGCCTTAATGCGTTCCTCGGCACTTTTATCGGCATATTTGCTTTTTTTCTTGATGATAACGCAAAATTCGTCGCCGCCTATTCTGTAAATATATCCTTCCCTTGAAAAGACTTTCGTCAAAAGACTTGCCGTAAGGAGCAAGCATTCGTCACCGACCTGATGACCGAAGGTATCATTGATGGACTTGAACGAATCTATATCGAAAATCAGGAGGCAGGTCTCGTAATTAATCTCATTCAGCTTCTTTTCATAGCACCAACGATTGAGAAGACCGGTGATCTTATCCGTCTGGAGTATCATGTTGTTCACATAGGAATATGCGATTATCATAGCGATTTCGCCGGTTAAGAATCCCGTCTTAACTCCGCTTAAAAAAACCTGCACCAAAACCCCGTAGGACACAAATATGCATGAAACAATGATAACAAGAGGGTTTCTGTTCTGATACTTTTTCCCGACTGCCACAAATTCAAGGGCAACAATCAATACCTCAACCATGTAAAAGACTACATATATAAAGTAAAGACTGCCTCTCGCGTAGACGTTTTCGGAATCGATATAAAAAACAAGACCGAAAAAGGCTGCCGCTATCTCAAAAACAGCATGTACAAGCACAAAAGCCCATAAAAGCTTTTTCCTTGTAAAGTTTCTGAATATCCCTATTCCCACCGCAATCGTTGCGGGAACAAGGCAAAATTCCATGGTTTTTACGATGTAGTGAAGGGGAATATACTCTTTCGGGGCCCCGTTTAAACAAACGTTGAGCCAGGTAAGCAAAGAAATAACGCCAAGAAGTATGAAAATCGAAATAAATCCGCGCTTAATATCGGCGCTGACAATCGGATTGGGCGCAATAAGTACCACCATCAGAATCGCGGCAAGTATTTGAATTGAAATAATCGCTGTAAAAAAGCTCATACGCACAACCCCTTTAAAAGTACAAACACACTTTTATTATATCGCACCGTATACAATTTTTACAGTGCTTCTTTATCCATTGCATTCTCAAAGCCGTCTTATCAATTCTTCCCCGTTATCCTTAAGCCACTTTCTGTGTTCTTTGTAATCGGGCATGTATAAAGAAACCTCGTTCCAGAAGTCACGTGAATGATTCATATATTTTCTGTGACAAAGTTCGTGCACTGTTACGTATCTCATAACGCCCTCGGGACAAAGTGCGAGAAGGCAGTTAAAATTGAGGTTGCCTTTCCCCGAACAGCTTCCCCACCTTGACTTCTGTGCCCTTATCGAAACGGTCCCATAGGTAACCCCGATGATTTCGGCATATTCGGCTATAAGAGGAAGCAGCATTTTCCCGGCTTCTTTCTTAAGCTTTTTAAGCTCGGCATCGGTAAATTTTGTTATTTTTGCTTCCTCGGCACGCCTTGCGGCAGCCTTTTCAAGGGCATTTTCGATCCAATCTTCTTTTTCCGCCACGAATTTTTTTATCGCCCTGTCAGAAAGAAAGAGAGGTGCCTTTACCACAACCTCTCCTTCCTTTGTCACCGATATCGAAAGCGTTCTTCGTCTGCTTTTAATAATCTTTACATCCATTGTTTAGAAAAATACTCCCTTAATAAAAATCTCAAGTCCGATTCCTATTAAGATTATACCACCGAGTATCGTAGCTTTGTTTGAAAGCTTTGTGCCGAACTTCTTTCCGATTTCGAGTCCGCCGAAACAAACCGCAAAGGTTACGACTGCAATGATGACACCGGCTATGAAGGCCATCAGGAAATTGTACTCGGCAATTGTAAAACCAACGGAAAGGGCATCGATTGAGGTTGCGATGCCCTGGATGACAAGTGCTTTGAAGGTCAGGCTCTTAGGTTCTTTTTCCTCGGTATCGTTCTTGGCCTTTATGCCCTCGATGAGCATTCCGCCTCCGATGTAAAGAAGAAGTCCCAAAGCAATCCAGGGAATGAGCTTTTCAAAGACCTTGAAATATTCAAGAATCGTGTGAACGCATACCCAGCCGGCAAGCGGCATAAACCATTGGAAGAAGGCATAGACTCCTGCGATGCCGCATTCTCTTTTCTTTTTCATGGTCGGCTCGTTTAAACCGTTTGCAAGTGATACCGAGAAGGCATCCATCGCAAGTCCGAAGCCAAGTAAGACGTTGTTAAAGACAAACAAAAAATCGAAATTCATTTCTTTTTCCTCCGTAAAAAGCGTTTTGCTTGCAAAACAATATGAAAAAGCGTTCCGTTTACGGAACGCTCGCGCCGAGCGCGGTCGCATTAGCGACATTTTCCCATCGCGCGAGTGCGCAT
>CAVJJQ010000088.1:0-11079 GCA_963649755.1 bacterium
GAAGCTGTTTTGAAACTTCCTTTACCTTGCCGGTCTGAATATAAAGCTTATTTTCGAAAATGTGTATCGTGCCAAAAGGTCTTACTCTCGGTTGGTCTCCTTCTACGGTTGCCAAATAATACGTACCCGCTTCCTTTAAGAACTTTTCAACTCTTTCCATGCCCGTTGTCTCCTTTGAATCCATATTGTTTTTAATGTTTTTCTTCTAATTTGTATTTACGATTATTTGTGGTTCCTTCATATGTAATTCCTTGCATTTCACCCAATATTGCCCTAGTTCGAGCTGTACTTAAGCCTATATATCTTGCAATATCACCGGTTTTACAGAGTCCGTTTTCGGCCAAATATTTTTTTATAAGCGAATAGTTTTCCTCTGTTTTTCTTCGCTTGCTTTGTTCGCTTGTTCTATTCGCTTGTTTTGTCCGCTTGTTTTGTTCGCTTGTTTTGTCCGCTTGTTTTTCCATAAAAGCAAGCGACAATCTTGTCCTATCCGGATTATAAAATTCCCCTACAATGGGTTTTTCCCAGCCTTGATCGTCCCACACCTGATATATATCCGGTATCCCGCTTCCGGCTCGTTCGCCTATTCCGAGCAAGTTAAACATCTTCAAGATGTTCTTATTTCTTGGATCGGAAACTCCACCCTTGAGCATCTGATCTTTTCCCGTTCTTATGCTTCCCGGATTTTCAATAACCAGCGAAGAAATTTCCCTTTTAACAACAACTCCCCGTGGCAAATAATAATCTGCATTTACAAGGCAATTAACTAAAGCCTCTCGAACGGCCTTATGCACCGATGTATCGTCAACTCTTGTAATTCCGTCTAACTTAAAAGGAGTCTTAATAGTCTGCGCAATCTTACTATTTACTCTAAAAAAGAAATCCTGAATATTGCCTGTCCAATCACCGGAGCTCGACTGAACTCGGTCTGTCCATCTTGTTGTTGGGTCAAGCATTTCTCTATAATCCAAGAAATATTCCGGGAATTCTCGCACAATATTGTATTCCTCGCCAAACATTAAAAGACCCGCTGCAGTTGGATGTACTTTACCATCTTCTGTCCTTGCCGCAGCGCCTATTTTTATCAAATACTCTTCATCCGATAATCTATGAAATACGTGCTCCGGCTTATATGTTCTATGATAATTACGATATCCCTGCAGGGATTCATGATTAATTACCGATAAATCAAATTGCTCTACAATCTTCATATCGGAAGTGTCCTCTACCGCATCCCTAAGCATTGCCTTTACTTCGGCTTTTGAGCAATGATAATCCCCTTCCCAATCTCTTCTATAACTTCCACCGAATAAATCGTTGTTAATATACACCGGTTTCTGATCTCTCTTGGCTCTAGGCACGCGAATTATAAGAATCGCATCATCGCCTATCTCATATGATTCTACATTCTTGTCTGAAAGAAGATTAACGCTAACCTTTTTAGTGTCATGAATTGTATTCCAAAAGTTTTTCTTTAACTTTTCTGTATTTTTCATGCCGGTAGTATACCAGCTTCCATCCTGACGTTCTCCAACCCCAAGGATAATAACACCGCCGTTGGAATTAGCAAACGAAGAATAAGATTCCCATAATGTGACAGGCAATCCGCCTTCAGCCTTTTTCACCTCTCGGCAGTTGTCTTCTTTATATTTATCGAAATTTCCTAAGTCAAACAATTCAGCCATAAATTTTGCTAGTTCCTTTCTCAAGAGTCACATCATTTAAAGTATATTTTAACGGACGAGTACTTTCAATGTATTCTTCCCGGAAAATTTTACAATCAATAACAAACCCGTCAAAGAATATCAAGTCATCCTCAGCATCTGTGCTTGCTTGACATTCCCCGGCGGGTTCGTTTTTTAATAATCAAGACTCTTAAGGCTAAGAGTCTTATCACCAATATTCATTTTCATCGTATCGTAGCTATTTCATAAAGTTGTAAATCAGTTGTAAATCCAAGTTCCATCTTTCGTAAAACCTTATAAAATCAGGGTTTCCGGCTTCAAGTTAGTACCATGCCGTAGCAAATGAATAAGACTTTTATCATTATCAAAATCTCCTGTAAATAAGCCATTTCTCAGTATTTATGCAATGTTACGGCAGATTTGTGTAAAATCTCTCTTGCAAATCGCTTTACACATTTCCCCTAATAACCAGCCTTTCTTATATTCATCCATCAATGCTGTGCGTCTGCGATATTCCGATTTCCAGCTTTCCGCTATCCTTTTTGCACTTTCTTTTCCGTCTGGACAAAAGCTTATCGTTTTTAAATATTTGACCAGAAATCTGTAATGCTTTCAATCTGAAGCCCGCTCCATTTCATCGATAACATAAGTCGTATAAATTTGAACCACTCTTTGGGGTACAGTTTAAAGTACCCCTCAGTTATCTACCAGTTTTTATCTGCTACATTATAGCACATGTGGTAGATAAAGTGGTAGATAAATCAATCTAAAAAGGATCCCTCAGCAAAGGACCCTTTGATTTAACTGACGATAAGATTGTTTTCCATACATACTTTTTGACAGTACACAATATAACCTGCACCGTAGCGCTGTTACTGTTTTTGGAAAGTAAGGCGGCAACTAAAACATTTGTGTCAACCACTGCGTAAAATTTCATGCACTACTCTCCTCTCCGAGTGGCATTAATCTCTGCATTGATTTCTTCTAAACTCATATCGGTTAGGCCATCTTCTGCGGCTTTACTTCGAATTGCATTAAAAGCAGCTAAAGCACCCTCCCTAGTAATTTCTGTTTTTCCTTCTGAAATTTCAAAAGGAATCCTTCTTTCTCGAACCACTGCTCTGGCAAATACATTAATAGCAGTAGACATATTCATTCCAAAAGCTTCACACAGCCCACTGAACTGGTCCTTAAGTTGATCATCCATGCGTACACTAAATGTTGACTGAGCCATAATAGCACCTCCAATTCATCCTGCAATCCTTCTTCACCTATAGTTTATCCTTCTCATGTTCAAAGGTCAATCCCGTCGAACTCTTTAGGTGCATATATGCGCACATCAAAACACATTAGAACACAAGCATGCCTTAGAGCATGCGCCCTAAATGTAAATTGAATTATCAAAATACAGTTTGTATAAATTTAATAAATTATTTGTGAAGATTTTCGAGTTGTCACGTGCCTGACACCACTGTAGTCAACTTAAGCCATGAAAGCCTTTGAAATCAAGGATTTCATGGCTTTTTTGTGTTCAAATTTTCTTCAAAAAAAACTTAAAAATTTTCAAAAACTACTTGACAAGACCTCCAAAAATGCGGCCGCTTCGCGGCCTTATTAATTAGGGAATCGTCCCGCGACGGACAACCTAATCGCATTTTTGGAGGTACATCATATGAATCGAACCGAGATCTGCAAATCTATTGTCCAATCCATTAAAGAGTATATCACTACTCCGGATAAAATTGAGCCGCACCGTGCAAAAAATCATTTTGTGCGTAAACGCAAGTTGTCTCTTTTTCAAGTGATCGTCTATCTTCTGTATTCTTCGAAGGCTTCAATGTCTCAAAATCTGGCCTGCATTCGTGAAGAACTGGGTTCTTTGAACTTTCCGACTGTATCAAAACAGGCCGTCTCTAATGCAAGGCAGTTTATCCATCCGGATCTTTTCAAAGAACTTTTTTATCTTTCTGTAGACCTGTTTTACAAACATTTGCCTTCACGTAAGCTCTGGCATGGCTACCATCTCTTTGCTATAGACGGTTCAAAGCTCGAACTTCCCAATTCAAAGTCCAACTTTGAGTTCTTTGGCGAAAATTTCGCGTATCCGGATCCATCTAGGCGGTTTTCCTTAGGGCTTGCCTCTATGGTCTACGATGTATTAGACGATTACATTGTTCACGCATCATTTCAGCGCTACCTGGCATCTGAACGTTCAGCAGCTATTGAACACATGCGCCAACTCGAAGATATTGGCATCTACAAGGACAGCGTTATCATCTTTGACCGCGGTTACTACTCTGAAAAGCTTTTTCGCTATTGTGTCGAACATGAGCATATATGCCTGATGCGTCTCAAGGAGAAACTCAAGCTCGCAAAAAGCTGCTCGGGTGACATGACAACCGTTCTTCCCGGTAATCCCAAGGACGGAACACATGATATATCGGTGCGGGTGATTGAAGTCACTCTAAGTACCGAAAAAAAGGAATATCTTGCTACCAACCTGTTTGATTCATCAATCACGCAGGAAATGTTTCGCGAGCTTTATTTCTATCGCTGGCCTGTAGAGACAAAATACAAAGAGCTTAAATGCCGTTTTTCCATGGAGGAATTCTCAGGTGCCACTAAAATCTCAGTGTCTCAAGAGTTCTATATAAATATGCTGCTCTCAAATATCGTATCACTTGTCAAAAATCAAGCTGATGAGGAGATTGATATCACCGCTAAAAGCACCAACCAACATCGATACCAAGCCAATCGCGCCTTCATCATTGGCCAGATAAAACGTCTCATTCCCAGGATTCTCTGTGGAATCTGCAATCTGGCTATTATTATTGATTCTCTTTTATCTGAAGCAGCACGGCACAGGTCCCAAGTGTTGCCCGGACGGTCATTTAAACGTAAGCGGAACAAGGCGGTTGGTCGCACACACTTCAGAAATAGAAAGGTTGCCTTTTAAAATGACATAACTTCACGAATATCCATAGTCTTTAACCACGGACTTTCCTAAGTCCTTATTAAAGTGTGCCTAGATTACATGACCGTTGTACTTCAATCCTGCATATATCGAAAACTCGGCCATTATCAGTGCAGAGCTAAGAACCGTTTCTTCTTAAATTGACGCTAGGTTGACTACATTGGTGCCTGACACCTTTTATTTTGCTCTACATACGGAGGCTGATAATGCGATGATATATATTGGTCGATATCTTCTTGAATGCCTGCTAAATGGCGTTCCCAGGTAATTGTCAAGGATTCTTTACGTATTGCCATAGAATTATCTCCTTTGTACTCTAATCAAGGATTCCCATCATTAATCTCTATTCCGTAGCCTTTAGTTCACGGCACAAATAGCAATGAAATTGCTGTTTTTCACACTATCCTACCACCTTCCAATAACCTGTTTTTCTCGAACCGATTCTTTCAATGATTCCCTTATCCACTAAAGCATTCAAATGCCTGTGCACCGTTGCTTCAGACTTCTGAACTTTTTCTGATAAATCAGGAATTGTCATGTAAGCATTTTCTTCCAGCATTTTTAAAATCGCACGGTCTAATGAATTTATCTTGTCATTTTTCCTATCATTTATCTTATCACTTAAAGATTGTTTTTCAGACCTTTTGAATATAAAAGTAAACCCAAATTCATCATTATTATATTCATACTCTACATTGCTTTCCGCACAAACCTTAAAGGTTCTGTCAAAGCCTGTTCCAAAAGCATCAATCAATCCATTTTTAAATAATACTGTTGCAATTAATGGATTCCTAATTTTGCTCCCTATTCTGCCATTTGCAAAATCAACCGGACTTACATCATTTAAAATTCCTCCGGGGTTATATATTCTGATTTTTGATTTTGTAATGGTAATCTCGTTATAATCACCCTTCTGGTACCTACAATGCGCAAATGCATTAATAACTATTTCACGTAATGCTTTCGCAGGTACCTCCGGTGTCTCAATCCGTTTTGCCCCAACTATTTCAGCAGCATAATGAATATTATTCTGGATATATCGCATTCCTTCATTTATGCATTCAAAGATGTTTCCATGAAATTGCTTCAAATCAGTAAAATTTGTTCTTTCATCCGTTGGATAGATAACTTCTTTTAACATAACAGGGCCATCATTACCAAAGAGGAAATACCCAGCATTATTCAAAAGGCCATCCTCATTAATAAGGTTTAATTTTTCCAGGGCCTCCAATGGATTTCTATATACATAGTTTAATCTTCCGGTCTCATTTGCTTCTCTTATATATTGAATAAGCTGTTCTTCATTAATATGATCTATTCCATATGGTGTTGATTCTTCTTCCCATTTAGAATAGGTTTTATCTTTAGATTCAAAAAACTTCCAAAGCAGTTTGGAATCCATATAAACATCTGCATCATCTACACGCGTATAATAACGACCATAAGCAGAATACGGAGTGTCATCTCCGTCTACTTTAATGACTATGACGTCCTTATCTTCCACTTTTGTTGTTGAAATATCAATAATTGGCAAAGGCTTGAGATTATTCCTGATTTCATGAGAAATATCTGATGTTGTCTTCTTTCCGACTTCCTGGCCGCAAACTGATCCATCATCCTTAATTCCAAAATAAACCGTACCCTTTTCATGTTTATTCAGCATAGCACATATTGAAATAACGGCCTCTTTCAGCTGCGCTGTGGATTTCTTAAATTCTAATGTTTCGGATTCCCTTGTCTCCATGATGACCTCCGTCCATATTTTTTTACATGTATTTATCTTGTCTTTTATCTTATCATTTATCTTGTCATTTGTAAATAAAAGGGACTCCCTTTAACAAAGGAATCCCTTTACCAAACAGACGATAAGATTGTTTTCCATACATATTTTTTGACAGTACCCAATATAACCTGCAAGGCTCTTTTTTCTTAAATCATAATTTTTTCTTAAAAATCTGGCCTGCATCTCTTGCAATATATAGCAAGTCAACATATTAAATAAGGCAAATAGAAATAAAGCCTCAAAGTTCAACTTCAAGATACTTGTTGAAATTTATGTCTGTCTTTATTTCAATTTCTTTTGCTTTACTGAAATTTAAATGATAAAATAGGTATTGAAATTTCAATTAGAGAGGTCATATATGGAGAATCGTTCAGGAAAATTCGTTTCAAATTTATCCGGTAAACTTGCTTATAAATCATTCATGCCTGCATCGTTGCCACCGGATCCACCTATTGAGATAGGAGAACAAATTTTGAAAGAACTTCTGGAAGCAAACAAAAAAATTGCTTATCTTGATGGATTATCGACAAAAATACCAAATATTAATTTATTTATTTCAATGTATGTTAGAAAAGAGGCACTGCTTTCTTCACAAATCGAAGGAACACAATGCACGCTTGATGATATTCTCAATCCATTGTTGGAGGAAAATGAAAATCGTGACGTTTCGGATGTATTAAATTACATCAAAGCTACCGAGTTTGCGATTACCAGACTGAAATCGTTTCCTCTTTGCAATCGTCTGATCAAAGAAACTCATGCAGTATTACTTGCCGGTGTTCGGGGACAGGAGAAAAATCCCGGGGAATTCAGAACATCTCAGAATTGGATTGGAGGGCAAGGGAGCACATTAAAGAACGCTCGCTATATTCCACCAAATCCGGAGGACATGCTTAAAGCCATGTCTGATTTAGAAAAATATATGAATGAAGACGAGACTCTTGATCCTCTTATTCAGGCTGCGCTCATTCATTATCAATTTGAAACAATTCATCCGTTTTTAGATGGTAATGGCCGTGTGGGAAGATTACTCATTACCCTTTTTCTAATCGAAAAGAAAATACTTAGCACTCCGATTCTTTACATTTCATACTATCTGAAAATGTACAGGATTGAGTACTACGATCGAATGACGCAAATTCGAAACACCGGCGACTATGAACAATGGATTGAATTCTTTTTAAAAGCTTTTATAGCATCCGCTGATGATGCCATAGAAACAATTAACAGACTATCGGATTTGCATGACAGCAATTATCAAAAGATCATTAATTGCTCTTCGACACGCCAAACCGCAAACATTCTAAAGCTGTTTAAGTACTTGGAAACGAACCCAATCATAGATATTAAGAAAACTGCCAATGCTCTTGAAGTTTCATATAACACAGTATCTTCCGCAATAGAAGCCTTGAAAAAATTTAAAATCCTTGTCGAGAATCAAAAAAACGGAAGAGGAAGAACCTATTCCTATGATGCTTACCTTCAAATTTTAAGAAAGGACACGTAGTTTTTTCATTCAGGAGTGAAAATCCTCCTTAGAAAAATAAAGCCCTGAAGCGCATTGCTTCGGGGCTTTATTTTTACAAAGATATGTAGTCTAAGTTGTTTTCCATAAGAATTAACAAATTAGATTAATTAAAAATTTCATTTATTTCGACTTCTGTAAGCGTAATCCCCCTTTCTTCTAAATCATCGGTAATTTTCAAAACAGCCGAACCGTCTGTTTCATCAAAATTCAAATCATAATCTTCTTTACTGTTTATCAAGTCTTCAAATCTCCTTTCTGCGCCTTCGTATCTGCTCATTTAAAAGACCAAGACGGGCCGGAATCGTAGAATCACCTACTTGAAACAGCCTCTGATACTCAATCAAGCTTTCGACTGGGAGCCCGGCATTTCTCATGCAAACAGCAAGCTCCACCCACTTAAGGTCCTCTTCTTGATAATCACGAATTCCCCCGGATGGTCTTGTTACTTCAGGTATTACCTTCACCCTTTCATAGTAGCGAAGGGTGTCCTGCGTTATTCCGTACTTTTCCGACACTTCCTTGAAGCTGTCCGTCGGTCAGGTTTTGCGATTCAAAATCGCCTCATGGTCTCCTGCGAATCCTCGCAAGGATCCGACAAAGTCTGTATTTTCAGTTTTATGTTCATTTTCAGGAATTATTTTTCCTATTTTTCGTATAAGCATTGCCTTTTCCATTTATACATCATATAATAAGCATAACCTAATAAGCATAGCCTTAGGAAAGGAGGCTGCAAATTATGTTATGCCAATTTTCATTTCAAAATTTTAAATCTTATAAAGGCGAAACGACCTTGGATTTCCAGGCAGCTACACTTCCTGAATTCAAAGAAACATTGATTACGGAAGAAAAGGCAACCGACCTGTTGCCTGTAAGTGTAATATATGGACCAAACGGAGGCGGTAAATCCAATCTGCTCCAGGCTCTTTCATGCGTAATTTCCACCATTGTAATGCCTGTACATGAGCTACAAAAGAATCGTCAGAATCTCATTCTTCAGCAGAAGGTTGATGCAATACCATTCTTATTCGACCAAACTTCAACAAACAAACCCACTGAATTCTGTTTGTTCTTTAGAATTGCAAAATACGAATACTGCTACTACATCTCCATCAAGAATGATGAGATTATTTCAGAATCTCTATACCGTAAGTCGATTACCGGCAAAAAGTCAGCAACTATCTTTGAACGCGAGCCGGATACTATCACACTTGGTCCCTCTATAAATAAAAAGAGCATTAATACAAGTGTCAATCCAAAAATGCCCTATCTCTCCTTTCTTGCCATAAACTATGACATTTCAGTTATCAGTGAAGTCATGACCTGGTTCGAGAGTTGCATTATCCGAAGCTATGCCAATCCAATGGTAGAACATCAGATTATGCTCGCAAAGGACGCTCCTTATAAAGAGCAGTTCATACGCGCCTTAAATGACATGGATATTGATATCACAGACTATCGCTATGATGAAAACAGCCATCAACTCTTTGTGAAGAGAAACTTAGGTTCCGCAGAATACGAACTTCCATTCTCCGATGAATCAGATGGTACAAAGAAGCTTATTGCTGCTCTTCCTGTTATCCTTCTTGCGCTTCGTGAAGGCCGTATGGTCATCATTGATGAATTAGATGCAAAGCTCCATCCAAAACTTCTAAAATATGTCATATCATTATTCAAAAATAGGGAAATCAACAAGTATGGTGCACAGCTTCTGTTCACCTCTCACGATATGTACACCTTAAAGAACACCATATTCCGACGTGATGAGATTTGGTTTGCCGCAGAAAACAATGCTCATGAAAGCGAAATTTATTCTCTCCATGAAATCCGTGGTGAAGATAACGACAGAATAAAAAGCACCGCCGCTTATGACAAGCAGTACATGGAAGGACGCTACGGAGCAGATCCATATCTCTCCAATATGCTGGGAGGTGGATTCTAATGAGTCTGAAACCACCTAAGAAAAGTGACCTTGACAAAAGTTGGATGAAACCAAGACGTGACGCACATAAGAAAATTCAGCCGGAATATCACCTTATCCTAACTGAAGGAACAGACACCGAGCCGGCATACTTCAATTCTATGAAAAAAATCATCAACAACACTTACTCAGATCGTATTCAGCTTGGTGTTCACGGTGCCGGAGATAATACCATAAGCCTTTTCCAAAAGGCAAAAAACATGGTAGCTTCCTCTGCTAATGGATATAAACATGTATGGGGTGTATATGACACGGATGATTTTCCTGCTGACCACATCAATAAAACCGCAGAGTTATGTATATCAGAATCAACTGAGGAAACTACCTATCATGCCATTTGGTCAAATCAATGTATAGAATTATGGTTTCTGTTGCATTTCAGTTTTCTGCAGTCTAATCTTCACAGAACATCCTATTGGCCAAAACTCACCGATATACTTACATCACTGGGACTTGGTGAATATGAAAAGACTCGAACTGACATGTATCAGGTTCTTTCACCATATATGGATACCGCTATTGCGAATGCAGAAAAGCTGGATAAAATCAATACCGGAAAACTTCCATCAGCTTCTGCTCCCGGAACCAAAATATATGAACTCGTAAAGAAATTGAAACCATATCTATCATAAGAAACGCCTGCCGGAACAGCCTTTTACTCCTGCGGGCTTCTTCTATTCAATATTTACTTACGCACTCCGGCTTAAGCAGGTGCGACTTTTTCTACAAATTCATATTATCGAGGGCAGTCCGGTTAACTAAATTTTCAAAATAGGGGTACATCAGGGGTACAAATCACCTTTTATGTCCCACAAGCCTTTGATTTAGAGGCATTTCAAGCAAAAGTACAGATTCTGCCGTGGCAGACAAATAAGACTTTTATCATCACCTTTAAAACCTCGATTTTCCCTTTATTTGTGGGCTTTTTCGTCTTTTTACAACTTAATCGATTTTCTAAAAATCCGGCATAATTTGACATAAATTTGCATATTTTCATCATCAAAGGTTGTAAAAAAAGTTGTGAATCAACGTGCCGTACAACTCAGCCTTTTAAGCATTGGCGCAAATCTCATAACCTGCTAAAACTTCATAACCTCCGGCTCATGCGTAAATGATGAGAATGTAGCCGTA
>CAVJJQ010000089.1:0-10959 GCA_963649755.1 bacterium
AGAGCTGTCACCGAAGGTGACTGAGAGGGCTAGAGCTGTCACCGAAGGTGACTGAGAGGGCTAAAGCTGTCACCGTAGGTGACTGAGAGGGCCTTGCCTCTCCCACGCGGAGCAATTTCCTATATAGTAAAAAAAAGCAAAACTCCCCCGGATTTTTCCGAGGGAGCTTGGTATCATCTTATTACTGATTACTTGTGATGACGTCCCGGGTGCCGAGTGTTACCGAAACTTCAAGTTCGGTAAGTGAACCCTGAACGTTACGTGTTATCGTAAGGGTAACGGTTTCACCTGCGGAGTAGTAGCTTAGCATCTCCTGAAGTGCCGTGATATCAGAAACCGTCTGTCCGTCGCACTTTGTAATGATGTCGCCCATGTAGACGCCGGCCTTTTCGGCGGGTGAACCTTCATAGACTGTAGCTACGTAAACGCCTTCCGGATATCCGTAAGCAGTCAAATCATACTGTGTGCCGCTTCCGATTCCGAGGTAACCTCTTTCGGAATCATCAACCTTGGTACGTGTCTCACGTGCCGAAAACTCTGAAATGATGTCCTTTACTTCGTTGATCGGAATTGCAAAGCCCATACCTTCAACTGCGCTTCCGCCGATCTTTGAAGAGTTGATACCGATTACCTGACCTTCGATATTCAAAAGAGCGCCGCCCGAGTTACCGGGGTTAATGGCTGCGCTTGTCTGGATAAGGTTTTCATAGGTAACGGAGTCAATCGTCATATCTCTGCCGAGGGCACTGACAACACCGGTTGTAACCGACTGGCCATAGCCTAAAGCATTACCGATTGCAATTGCGGGCTCACCGATCTTTAAGCTATCGGAGTCGCCAAGCTCTGCTACGGTTATTGTGTTCTTTGTCTCGTCTGTCAGATTCTCTTTGAGTACTGCGATTACCGCAATATCCATGCTTGAATCATAACCCTTTACATAAGCCTCTGCGGTAGACTCATCGTCAAAGGTAACCGTAAGTGTCTTCGCATCTTCGATTACGTGGTGGTTGGTTGCTATAAAGTATTCCGTATCGCTCTCACCGACGATAATTCCGGATCCTGCCGATTCCGAAGTATCCGTATAGGAACGTCCCCAGATATCACGTGTCGTGGTTTCCGCGGTATTGGTAACCGCAACCATTGAAGGCATTACCTTGTCGACTACGCTTGTCACATCGGTTACTACCGTTGTGGCCGTTGTGGTTGAAACCGTTGAAGCGCTTGTGCCATATACCGACTGTTCAAGCTTTGCAACCGTTGCCTCAAGTTCGGACAAGTCGCTGCTCTCAGCTTCGCTAGCGGTACTGTCCTTTATTACGTAAGTGTCAACTGCGTAGAAAGAACCTGCCGCACATGCTCCGAATACTGCTCCCAAGCAGATGGCTGCGACAAACTTCTTGCCGAAGCCTGCGGAAGTCCTGGCTTTCTTTTCTTTTTTCTTTTTCGGTTTCTCGGGTTCGGGTGCAGCTCCGCTGTTTCCTGTAGTCCCGCCGTAAGAGTATCCGTTGTAGGAATTATATGTATTCTGATAGGATTCGCTCTGCGACGTTCCCTGTCCGTATGTAGTTTCATTTGATGTTTCGTTTGTTTCGTTGTAGAAATTGTTTCCGTCCATTGTTGTTTCCTCCTTCTCTGAACTTATGACCTAAGTGTAAATCAGGTTTGTGTAGGAGATGTGTACAAAAAATAATAAAATTATGAAATCTCAGTTAGTTTCTTTCTTTTTCATAACCGGCGGAGTCGAGAGCATTTCAAGCTCCGAAGCGCTTCTTCCGTAGCCGGAGTGCACGTCGACGGCCGTCCTGTCGCGTAAAATTTCATCCATTCTCCAATATTCTTTATTGTAGGAATACTTGGCAACGTCAAAGCTTGCGATCTTTTTAAACTTAGTGCCCTTCTGGAATCCTGTGCGCCTTGCGTGCTCAATCCGCTTAAACTCGATGAATTCCTTCGTGTAACCGTTTCTTTTTAAATGATCAAGGGTAAGCTTGTCGGTCTTTTTAAGCCTTTCTTTTACGTCATCAAGGTCAAATAATTCGGGGTGCTTTGAAAAAGAAACCGCAATGTCAAAGTATCGTTCTTTTTCCTCGTCGACTGTAAAAGTTTGGTCCGTACAAGCAACGGCATCCGAAATATAGGCAACCTTGTAGCCTGCATTTATTGCCTTTGATGCATAAATAACATCCTCGTTCGCAATTACGTGATTTAAAAATCCGCCGAGTTCATCAAAGGTACTGCGCTTGTAAAGGGCACAGCTGTTTGAAGACTGATAAGTATCGGACTTTAAAGTGCTTAAATCTTTTTCCGACCGGGTCGAAGAATCCAGGGGGAAGCGATACTTAAGCGCATACTTTACATACTCGGGAGCACTTTCGGGTGCCGTTTTACGTGCATAGGAAACGGCAACCTTTTCGTCCCTTGCAAAAGGCTTTAAAAGCTTTTCTATTGCATCCGGTGTTTCTATGAAAGTATCCGAATCCATCATCAAAAAGTAATCGGCCGTCGAATACTTGACTCCCGCATTTCTCCACTTTCCGATATCCGCCTCACGCCTTGCTATGTGGTGAATCTCGAGGTTCTTGTGCTTGTCGGATATCTTGTACGAATAAAGAAGTCTGTCGAAGAACTTCTGCTCGACATTCATGATGATGATCTTGTCTACGGAAACGGTCTGCTCCGAAATGCTGTCAAGGAGCTTTAAAAAGGTATCTCCGGGCTTGTATGAATAAATGATTAAATCTACAGACATTTATAAATGCCTCCGTATAGTTATTAAATAGAGTTTTGCTTGCGAAACGTAGGCGTCCCGCACAGTCGCGTCATCGACTATACTCTGTGCGCGAGTGCGCATCGATGGCGCGCAGTACCTTTTATATAGGGGATTGCGAAGCAATTTCCTATATAGAAACAAGGGCCGGAAAAATCCGACCCTTGTATTATAGCACTTTTATGTAAGAAATGTGTTACTCCGTTACGGTTCCGTTAAGATAACCGTTTGTCCTCTGATAAATCTGCTCGCTGTATTCCTTTACGTTTGAAGAAGGATCGTAATTCTCTTCTCCGAATAAGAACTCATGAAGCCAGGTAACGTTTGAAGCCAAGTCAAGCGGAATTACGCAGCTTCCGGCGGAACCGATGGTTCCGGTCGTAATCTGGCCGGAGGTAGGGAAACCGCCCTCGTCAACGATGGAGTACTCTGAAATATGCTCAAGAAGAGTAAGGATCTCGGATATATCCAAGGAAGTATAGGTCTCATTAAATACGCTCTCGCAGATGCTCTTAAGTGTTGAAACATTTGCGGTCTTTGCAACATCGAGGCAGGCCTTTATAACCTCTCTCTGACGCTCTGTACGCTTGAAGTCGTTTCCTGCGGTATAACGGATACGACAGTATGCCGTAGCCTGAAGTCCGTTTAAGAGCTGATATCCTGTTTCTTTAACGGGTTCATAGGTATCAATGTCATCCATTGTCTCAACCATAGCAATCTGATAGTTGTTTAAGTGCTTGATCTCGTCCTCGTCAACGTCGATATAAACACCGCCGAGAGCATCCACAACGTCTCTCAAGCCTTCAAAACCGATGGTGATGAAATCCGAAATATCCATATCAAGGTTTGCGTTAAGCATCTTGATAGCCTGCTCGGCTCCGCCGTAAGCATAGGCTGCGTTACATTTTCCGTAGGACTGTGAAGAACCCATCTGGTTTAAATAAGTATCTCTGTAAACCGATACAAGTTTAACTTCCTGGGTGTCATTGTTAACGGATGCAATAATGATTGTATCTGTACGGGTCTTGCTTGCAAGGTCACCGGTACGGGAGTCAACACCGAACAACGCGTAGTTGGTGTAACCCTTCATGGCCTCGTTTTCAAGGACCTCTTCGTTCATTTCGACTTTAATCTCTTCCTCGTTGATATCCAAACGCTTTACGCCGGTCTCCGAGTCAGTGGCTTTTGTTACAAACACCATTACGACAATGAGTGCAACAAGTGCAATCAGCTCTACTATGAAAAGAATAATCTTTCCGGTAGAAGCTTTCTTCCTGGGTTTCTTCTGTGATGCCATATTTCCTCCAAAAGTTTCAGGGCCAAGCCCCTTTATTCTGCATATACCCCTCATACGCTTTTTAAGCATGAAAAAACATGCTTAAGTCAAAGCAATAAGGTAACTATAGTACAAAAGTACCAATGAAACAATTTAAGATTTGCTTAATAAAGTGATACCAGGGTCAAAAAGTCCAAAATTTTTTAGCAAGCTTGCTTGCTAAAAATTTTGACCTTGAGACCCGCCCCGGCATGAGTAAGGAGCCATTTTTCGAAGAAAAATGAGCGGATTACGAATGCCGGGAGGATTGCGGGAGCGCGAAGCGCGGAGCAATCCGTATCACTTTACATCTAGGCTTATTTATCGAGCACAATAAAAACGACCGCCAGTAGTTTCCCAAGACTGTGGCGGTCGTTTCACTAAAACAGATTTGGGCTAACCGTCTATCGGTAGCGCCTTTGTGATTTAATTATAGCAAGCATTGCGGTTTTGTCAAATCCATAAGAAACAAGGGAATACAATTTGTTTGCAACAATTTCATAAAGGTTAATAACATTTATCTATCTTACGTTTCAACCTGCAAACAGATCCTCGGCGGTAATGACAGCCTGAATATCCCCGGAGTAAGCATTTTCACTGATTCCATACGTGGTAATCAGGGTCGAATGAATTGCATACTTTGTCTCCGTACTTTTGATTAAATCGGATATTTTTCGCCTAAAATCTCTGTCGAATTTTGCATCGGCAAGAAAATCTGTTTCCGAGTACTTCATTTCACAAACGTTAATTACCTGGTCCCTGCGTACAATCAACAAATCTATCTGTGAACCCTGCAGGCCTCTTTCGTCGTCCCTGCCGCATTGCCATGAGTTTACTTCCGTATATACGCCGGAAATTCCCAATGCTTTCTTTATCTGAGGTATGTGTTCCAAGCATACTCTTTCGAACGCAATTCCGCTCCAAGCACGTACTTCCGGGGAATTGATCCTTCCCATCCAAAAGTCCTCATCATGTACGTTCTCTTTCATAAATCTATGATAAAACAAGGTAAAGTTGTCAATAAGCTGATATAGACAATTCTTTTGTTTATATCCAAAAGGTATGTATTTCCTGATAAATCCACAATTTTCAAGTTCCGTTAGCTTCCTTGACAAATCTCCCGAGCTTGGAATTCCCGTTGCCTTGCATATTTCTTCCCTTGAGATGCCCTTGTTCACGATGCTCATTGCATCTACGATTTGTAAGTACTGTTCCGGCTTGTTAAACAATGCTCTGTAAAGATTTTCATACTCATTAGAAAGAAAAGCCCCCTCTTTAAAGAAAATTTCGTCTATGTTTTGTGGAAGGCTCTTGCCCTTCTTTAAAAGGCTCCAATAATACGGAACTCCGCCCATAATCATGTAGCATTGCAGAATCTGATGCCTGTTAAAAATTATTTTCTTACTTTGCAAATATTCCTCGCACTCATTCAGAGTGAACGGTTTTAGATAGACCTGTCCCGTTAATCTGTTGTGCAGGCCGCCTTTGGCATTGACTATATTCTGAGTCATCCAATAAGTCGCCGAGGCACACACTATGAGTACTATATCCTTTTCAATCCTTGCAGTAGCCCATCCGTTCCAGAAACTTTCCAATGCTGAAATCAGTCCACTGTCCTTCGTGTCCATCCAAGACAGTTCGTCAATAAAAACTATTTTTTTCTCCTGCTTTGATGCTTTGATGACTTCTTTTAAGGCATTAAAAGCATCATTCCAGGTTTCCAATTTGCAATCCGATTTATATCCGTATTCATTAAGCGATTCTTCAAACTTTTCGAGTTGCAGCTTTCTCCTGTCACCGGGCTTTATCTGATTGTTGCTGACTCCCGTATGCTGAAAAGTGAACTCATTTTTAAAAGTCTCTCTTATTAAATATGTCTTCCCAATTCGTCTTCTTCCGAATACTGCGACAAACTGTGGTTCCTCTTCTTCCAATAAGGAAAGAAGATATTTTTTTTCTTCTTTTCTTCCAATCATAGAGAGTTTTTCCTTTCCACAATCTGTATTACGTAGATTTATTGTAACCTACCGCCCGGTTAAATTCAACATTTTTTCCAAAACTCGTTTTTTTTGGCAGTTTTGGAAATTTTGTCATCTTAACACTTAAATGATTCGTATGTTCATTCTTTTCTAAAATGGCAATCTATGATAAAGTAACAGACGAGAGAAATACCATAAATAAACAAAAGGGAGATTCTAATATGAGCTATATGGACAGCTATAATTCCTGGCTTCAGGACAGCTACTTTGACGAAGCTACCAAAGATGAGCTTCGCTCGATAGCAGGCAATGAAAAAGAAATCGAAGATCGTTTTTATAAGGATCTTGAATTCGGCACAGGCGGATTGAGAGGCGTTATCGGTGCCGGCACGAACCGCATGAATGTTTACACGGTCAGAAAGGCAACCCAGGGACTTGCAAACTACATTATAAAGCAGGGAACCGAGAGTAAGGGCGTTGCCATAGCATACGATTCAAGACGTATGTCGCCCGAATTTGCCGATGTTGCCGCTCTTTGCTTGAATGCCAACGGAATAAAGGCTTATGTGTTTGACGCACTCAGACCCACCCCTGAACTTTCCTTTGCACTTCGCACGAAGGGATGCACGGCAGGTATTGTTGTTACGGCAAGTCACAATCCTCCGGAATACAACGGCTACAAGGTTTATTGGGAGGATGGTGCTCAGGTTACCTCACCCAGGGATAAAGAAATCATTGCTGAGGTTAATGCGGTTTCAAGTTATGACCTCGTAAAGACAATGGAAAAAGAAGATGCGGTAAAAGCAGGTCTTTACAATGTAATAGGTAAGGAAATCGACGATCTTTACATGGTAGAGCTTAAGAAGCAGATTATTCATCCCGAAATCATCAAGCAGGTCGCAAAGGATATTAAGATTGTATATTCACCTTTCCACGGTACCGGAAATGTGCCGGTTCGCCGCATTCTTTCGGAGCTTGGCTTTGAAAATGTATATGTAGTAAAGGAACAGGAGCTTCCGGATCCCGATTTTACCACTCTTGAGTATCCTAATCCCGAAGATCCCAAGGCTTTCACACTTGCATTAAAGCTTGCACGTGAAGTAAAAGCTGACATTGTCCTTGCAACAGACCCCGATGCTGACAGACTCGGCGTTTATTCTTATGATACGGCTTCCGGAGATTACGTTTCTTTCACCGGCAACATGTCAGGTATGCTTATCTGCGAATATATCTTAAGAGAAAGAACAAAGCTTAACTTAATGCCTGAAAATCCGGCAATGGTTAAGACCATTGTTTCCACTAACATGGCAGATCCGATTGCCGCAAAGTACGGTATCAAGCTTATCGAGGTTCTTACCGGATTTAAGTATATCGGAGAGCAGATTAAATTCTTCGAGCAGACACATTCAAACAATTATGTATTCGGATTTGAAGAGAGCTACGGCTGCCTTGCAGGTACTCATGCGCGTGACAAGGACGCAATTGTTGCCGTTATGTGCCTTTGTGAAGTTGCCGCATGGTGCAAGCTTAACGGCATAACCCTCTGGGATCAGATGCTCAACATTTACAAGGAATTCGGCTATTACAAAGAAGATATTTACACAATTACTCTTAAGGGTATTGACGGAGCAAAGCAGATTCAGGATATCATGAACAAGCTTCGTACAAATCCTCCGAAGAGTCTCGGCGATTTAAAGGTTCTTTCCTTCAGAGATTACGACAATGACGTAATCATCAATATGGAAACCGGAGAAAAAACACCTACCGGTCTTCCCAAGTCAAATGTACTTTACTTTGATTTAAGCGACGGAGCATGGTGCTGCGCACGTCCTTCGGGAACCGAACCCAAGATTAAATTCTACATGGGTGTTAAGGGAACAAGTCTTGAAGACGCTAAGGTTAAGGTAGCAGAGCTTACGAAGAACTTAAAGGCACTTATTTAATAATGGGAAATCTCAAAAAAACCATCCGTTATTTTAAAAGGAACGGATTCGTGAATACGTATTATGCCGTAAAGGAACGTCTTTTTTACAAAGACGTTCCCTTTATGCTTGCAAATGATGCAACAATCTATGACGGCCCCCTGGATGAAAACATCAAGTTTTCAATCCTCGTTCCTGTCTACGAGACAAATGAGAAATATCTCAGGGAAATGATTGAGTCCTGCCTTTCTCAGCTCTACACAAACTTTGAACTGATTCTTGCCGATGCTTCGGTAAGTGACAAACCTCAGAAAGTCATAGCTTCCTATGACGATAACCGCATCAAATACATAAGGCTTTCGGGAAATAAAGGAATTTCCGAAAATACCAACGAGGCACTTAAATTTGCCATGGGTGATTATTGCGGACTCTTGGATCATGACGATCTGCTCACGGAAGATGCGCTTTATGAAATGGCAATACACATTTCAAGCGCTCGTAAGGAAGGCACTAAGCCTAAGCTTCTTTATTCAAATGAAGATAAATGCAATTCCGATACCACCAAATTCTACGGGACGCATGTCAAACAGGAATTAAATTTGGATTTGCTTTTATCAAATAACTATATTTGCCATTTTTCAGTACTTGAGACCGAGTTTTTAAAGGAATTAAAGCTTCGGAGTGAATACAACGGCTCTCAGGATTATGATCTTTTCTTAAGAGCAGTAGGATATGCAAATCCTAATGAGGTCATATTTGTAAATCGTGTTCTTTATCATTGGAGATGCCACGAAAACTCCACCGCATTTGACCCTGCGGCAAAGGATTATGCCTATGAAGCGGGAAGAAAGGCAATAGCCGATTTTATTAAAACTAAATTTAACGCAGAACCGACTATAAAAGATTCACATCATAAAGGATTCTACGAAGTCGAATGGGGCGAGAAGCTCTTTGAAATAAGAACTGACGTCGGTGCTGTAGGCGGAAGGGTACTTAAAGGAAACAAGGTCATCAGCGCCATTATTAATAAGGATGAAACCGAAAGCCTTGCAAACATTAATAAACATTATTCAGGCTACATGCACAGAGCGGATTTGTACCAGGATGTCTATGCCTGCGATATCAGGACGGTAAAAGTACGCCCCGAACTTGAGACCGAGCTAAAGGATGCACTTGATAAGCTTGAAAAATATAAGTCAGAGGGAAAGCATACTTTTAAAGAAATTACTTCCTATTCGAAATACCTGGGATATGAGCTCGGGAAGGAAGTTGCAAAAAGGGGTTTGCGGTTTCTTTATGATCCAAATGTAAAATTATATGTTCACTGATTTGACAAAACCGCAATGCTTGTTATAATGAAATCACAAAGGCGCTACCGATAGACGGTTAGCCCAAGTATGTTTTGGTTAAACGACCGCCACAGTCAGGCAAAACTACTGGCGGTCGTTTTTATTGTGCTCGATAAATTTTCCAACTGCAACTCCGGCTGAGAAAATTGTTATTACAGATGCCAATGCACCTATAATCTCTATAGCTATCATCATTGCAGATCCCTCCTTTCGAAAGATTCCCGAATGGGTTTCTATATAATCAGAGGGTCACAGTCCCTCTGTAAGAGGGCCAACCGCCTACCGTTTAGGCAACGCCTTTGCTTGAATACTATTATATCCAAACATATGTTCGCAAGCGGTTATTTGCATTTTTATCATTTCACCTTCACCGAAAAATCACTTCTGTCCAAAGAAAAATTGGGATTATAGTAGGGGTCGCCTTTCTTTAGAGCTTCGGCCCACTTGGTACGAAAATGCTCGGACTCTTTATTGTAACGCTCGGCCTTTTCTCCCGAATCGTCGAGGCCGCGGGAAGCGGACTCATAATGGAAGAGCTCCGCAAAGGGAGTGAATACGTTAAGGTATCCTTTTTCGCGCAATTTCAGGCAAAAATCAACATCGTTCAAAGATATTTCAAAGGTCTCGTCAAGGCCGTTTACTTCGTCCCAAAGTGTTCTTTTTACAAGGAGGCAGGCGCCGGTTACGGCAGAAACGTCCTGGGCATAGCAAAGACGTCCCATGTAGCCAAGATTCTCCTTGGGAAGTTTGTAGTGTGTGTGGCCGGCGGTTCTGTGTGCGCCAAGTCCGATTACAACGCCCGCATGCTGAATCGTCATATCGGGATAATAAAGCTTCGCTCCTACCGCTCCGACATCGCTGCGCTGTGCATACATGAGCATTTCTTCAAGCCAGTTGACGGTAATGACTTCCGTATCGTTATTAAGCAGCAGCACATACTCGCCGTTTGACTTGCTGACACCGAAGTTATTTATCTTTGAATAGTTAAAGTTTCCCTCATATTTGACGACCTTGATACGCTCGTCAAGGGACTTCAAATCCTCGTATAAAGAAAAAATATCGTCCGTTATCGAATTGTTTTCAACGATAATAATCTCAAAATTCTTGTATGTGGACTTCTCAATTATGGAAGTTACGCATCTCTTTAAGTCGTCGGCATGGTCCTTATTCGGAATGATAATGGAAATAAGAGGCGTGCCTTCAAGCTTGTAGCGTATCTTGAAAATCGTCTCAAACGCTCTGGTGCTCGTAATCTTAAAGTCCGTAAAGCCGTGCTTTCTCAAATGATCCGAAACGGCACCTTTAGCAGCATCAATGGCATAAGTCTTCGCACCTATGTTGCTTGCTACGGAAAGAGCATGGCAACGCCAGTAATAAAGAAGTCTCGGAACATGAACGATTTTGCGAGCCTTATCCGTAAGCCTTAAAATCATATCGTGATCCTGACTTCCGTCAAACTTCGAACGGAACAGTTCATCCCCGTCAAGAAGTGTGCGCTTAAACACGCTGAAATGACAGATATAATTGTTTGCGCGAAGGTTGTCTATAGCGAAATCCGGCTTAAAATGCATTGTGAGCATATGGTCGATGTTGCCGCTCTTAAACGTCGTCTCATCGCAGTAAATAT
>CAVJJQ010000090.1:0-10952 GCA_963649755.1 bacterium
GGATCTGACGGGCGCTGTGGTGATGCCCATTGCGGTGCTCGTACTGATTTTCACCTTTGACTGGCGGCTGGGACTGTGTTGCCTTGTCCCCTTGGCCATCAGCTTTTTCTTCATGAAACAGATGATGGGCGGCGACAATGCTCACTTTATGGAGGGCTACATGACTGCCCTGGAAACCATGAACAAGGAGGCGGTAGAGTATATCCGCGGCATTCCCGTAGTAAAGGTGTTCCAGCAGACGGTCTACTCCTTCAAAAACTTTCATGCCGCCATTGAGGAATATGAAAAGTATGCCTCTGGCTATGCACTGAAATGTCGCATTCCGCTGACAGGCTTTAATGTGGCGCTGAATGGAACCTTCGTTCTGCTGATTCCCGTGGCCTGCATGATTCTCTCCGGCGTCACCGGTCAGGCGGCCTATCAGGATGTGCTGCTGGATTTCCTGTTCTACAGCCTGTTCACCCCTGTATGCACCACGATGATGAGCCGTGTCATGTTCTCCGGCGAACAGTTGATGGCTGCAAAAAGCGCCGTGAACCGCATTGAAAGTGTGCTGAAAGAGCAGCCTCTGGCGGAAACGGAGCACTCGCAGCAGCCGCAGGACGATTCCGTATCCTTTGAAAACGTGTCCTTCAGCTATCCGGGCACCGACGAAAAAGCGCTTGACCATGTTTCGTTTGAGATTCCGGCTGGGAAAACGGTAGCTCTGGTGGGCGCTTCCGGCAGCGGCAAATCTACGGCAGCGCAGCTTATTCCCCGATTTTATGATGTAACCGAGGGTCGTGTTTTGGTTGGCGGCGTGGATGTACGGCAGATCAGCAAGCAGACCCTGATGAAGCAGATCGCCTTTGTCTTTCAGAACACGAAGCTCTTTAAGGACACGCTGCTGGAAAATATCCGAGCCGCCCGGCCGGACGCTACACGGGAGGAAGTCCTCCGCGTCGCCGAGGCTGCCCAGTGTAAGGAGATCATTGACCGGCTTCCCAATGGGCTGGATACCGTTGTGGGCAGCGGCGGAACCTATCTCTCCGGCGGCGAGAACCAGCGCATTGCACTGGCAAGAGCCATTCTGAAGGACGCACCGATCATCGTTCTGGATGAGGCTACCGCCTTTGCAGATGCCGAAAACGAGCACCAGATTCAGCTTGCCTTTGAAAAGCTGACGGATAAAAAGACGGTTCTGATGATCGCCCATCGTCTGTCCACCGTGCAGGATGCCGATGAGATCTTGGTGTTTGACGGCGGTAAGATTGTAGAGCGAGGCACCCATCAAACGCTGCTGGCCGCAGGCGGCCGTTATGCCGCTATGTGGCACGATTACCGGACATCCGTCAGTTGGAAAGTCGGAAAGGAGGGCAAATAATTATGAAATATCTTCAGAAAAAGTACGCCCTCAGTAAAGAGGGCGCAAAGGACCTCTTTAAGGGTATCGTCTACTCCGCATTAGCTTACATCAGTCTTATGCTGCCGGTGGCACTGCTGGCCTATGTGCTGAATGCGTTCTTGGCACCGCTGCTGGACGAAGGGGAGAAGAGCACCAATGCCCTGTTGTATACCGGTATCGGGATCGTCATCCTGGCGGTCATTTTCCTTCTGCACTATCTTCAGTACACCGTGACATATTTGGGCACCTATCAGGAAAGCGAACGCCGCCGCATTACGCTGGCGGAAAAGCTGCGGACGCTGCCCCTGCGTTTCTTCCAGGAACGGGATCTCGCTGACTTGACCGGTACCATCATGGGAGACTGTGCGGGCTTTGAGCATGCCTTTTCCCACACCGTGGCTCAGTTCTGGGGCTCTATTCTCTCCACCGCAATCGTCTGCATTGCACTGCTGATCTTCGATTGGCGGATGGGTCTTGCACTGCTTTGGGTGGCACCGGTAGCCTTTGCTATCGTCCTGCTCTCCCGCAAGCTGCAGACGAAGCTGGGCAAGAAGCACATCGCTGCCAAGCTCACCCTGGCGGACGGCGTTCAGGAATGCCTGGAGACGGTACAGGACATCAAGGCCTGTAATCTGGAGGAGGAATACCTCAAAAAGCTGGATGCCAAAATTGATGCCGCCGAAAAGTCGCAGATCTCCTCGGAAACGGCCACGGCCAGCCTGGTCACCGCCGGGCAGATGTTCCTGCGGCTGGGGCTGGCGACGGTGATCGTCGTGGGCAACACGCTGATGCTTCACGGTGAAACCTCGCTCTTTGCCTACATTCTCTTCCTCATCGCCGCTTCCCGACTCTATGATCCGCTCTCCGGCGCTATGACCAACATGGCGGAGCTCTTCAATGTAGACCTGCAGGTGGATCGGCTGAAGGCCATTCAGAACTACCCGGAGGAGAACGGCAGGAAGGAGTACCGTACCAACGGCTACGACATCACCTTCGACCATGTGGGCTTCTCTTATGAATCCGGTAAGCCGGTGCTAAAGGATGTCTCCTTCACCGCAAAGCAAGGGCAGGTCACGGCGCTGGTAGGACCCTCCGGCGGCGGAAAGAGCACCATTGCAAACCTTGCCGCAGGTTTTTATCCGGTGGACAGCGGCAAAATCACCCTGGGCGGCACAGACATTGCGCCCATCGACTCAACAGCCCTGATGAAGGATTTCTCCGTGGTGTTCCAGAATGTCGTACTGTTCAACAACACTGTGATGGAAAACATCCGCGTGGGCCGCAAGGACGCCACGGACGAGGATGTAATCGCAGCCGCGAAAGCCGCCAACTGCGATGCGTTCATTGAGAAGCTGCCGGATGGCTATCAGACCGTCATCGGAGAAAATGGCTCAACCCTTTCCGGCGGCGAATGCCAGCGGCTATCCATCGCTCGCGCGCTTTTGAAGGACGCTCCCGTGATCCTGCTGGACGAGGCGACGGCTTCTCTGGATGTGGACAACGAGACGGAAATTCAGGAGGCCATTACACGCTTAGTAAAAGGCAAAACCGTACTTATCATCGCCCACCGGATGCGGACGGTGGAGAACGCCGACAAGATCGTTGTTTTGGACGGCGGCATCGTTGCGGAAAGCGGAACCCATGAGGAACTGATGCAGAAGAACGGCTTGTACCACAAGCTGGTAGAGATGCAAACCGCGGCGGCAGATTGGAAGCTGCGCATATAGGAGGGGCATCATGGCGATCCATGCATCGGGCGAGGACTATCTGGAGGCGATACTGATACTGCGGAAAAAGAAAGGAATGGTTCGTTCTATAGACCTTGCACAATACATGGACTATTCAAAACCGAGCGTCAGTCGTGCTGTGAAGCAACTGCAAAATGAAGGTTTCCTTACGGTCGATCAAGACGGCTATCTTTATTTGACCGATACAGGTCAAAAGGCCGCCGAGAAGATCTATGAGCGGCATTTGTTCTTTACGGAACAGCTTATAGCTGCCGGTGTAGATCAGGCAACTGCAGAGCAGGATGCCTGCCAAATGGAACACGCTATCAGCGATGACGCATTCCGAAAGCTGAAGAAAAAAATCCGCTCATCCAAGCCGTAACGATTTAGTTCTAAATATTGATTGCCATCTCAATGAGCGAATGCGCTTTTTCAGGTGGCAATCTTTTTTTCGCACTTTAATTTCATAGGAACGAAATGGAGGGCGGTCCCCTATGGAATGCAGGATGAGGACTTTTGCAATCCCAAATTCATATCTTCTCTCAAATGCCTATTGACTTGGTAGGAGTTAAGTGGTACAATTCCTACCGGAACGATAGGAGAATATAGGTGAGGAGGAATGCTTCGTGATGGTCTCAACAAGAGGGCGCTACGCCTTGCGGATCATGCTGGATATGGCCAAGCACGGAAACGACGAATGGCAGCGCCTGAGCGACATTGCACAGCGCCAGCAGCTTTCGAAAAAATACTTGGAAAGTATCATGGCTGCAATGATGCGTGCAAATCTCGTTGAGAGTGCTCTGGGAAAATCAGGAGGATACCGGCTGACGCGTTCCCCGACGGACTATCCTGTAGGGGAAATCTTACGGGCGGTCGAGGGAAATCTCTCGCCGATCTCGTGCCAGACCGAAGGAGAAGCGGTCTGCGGTCACTCCTGCAGCTGCGATGCATGTCTTTTCTGGCAGGGGCTGGAAGACCGGATCAATGCATACATCGACAACTATACATTAGCGCAGCTTCTGTGCACAACTGAAAAAACACCGGCCGTATCTGCGGCACGGAAAGAAGATAAGGTGGTTCAATTATGAGTAAAGAGCTTTTAAGGGTTCAGAATTTGCATGTTTGTGTTGAGGAAAAGGAAATCCTTCACGGCGTGAATTTGGCTGTCGGGAAGAATGAGACCCACGTGCTCATGGGACCCAACGGCACCGGCAAATCCACGTTGGGTTATGCCATCACCGGCAATCCGGCTTACAGCGTCACGGATGGTTCTATCGTTTTTGGAGGCGAGGACATCACGAATCTTCCGGTGAATGAGCGGGCGAAAAAAGGCATTTTTCTGTCCTTCCAGAACCCGCTTGAGGTTCCGGGCGTTACGCTGAGCGCATTCATTCGCAGCGCACTGGAGCAGAGGACGGGCAGTCGTATGCGTCTGTGGGATTTCAAGAAAAAGCTCAAGGAAACCATGGCGCTGCTGGACATGGACGAGAGCTATGCCGAACGCGATTTGAATGTCGGCTTTTCCGGCGGCGAGAAGAAAAAAGCGGAGATCTTGCAGATGCTGATGCTTGAACCGAAGCTGGCCATTCTGGATGAGACCGACTCCGGCC
Source organism: bacterium (assembly GCA_963649755.1). GTDB lineage: Bacteria > Bacillota > Clostridia > Lachnospirales > Lachnospiraceae > UBA1258. Next base: position 4,722 of record CAVJJQ010000090.1, read on the forward strand.
TGGATGTGGACGCCGTCCGAACCGTCAGCGAGGGTGTGCGCCTGTTCCGTGAACGAACGCATGGATCGTTGCTCATCATCACCCACTCTACCCGCATCCTGGAAGCGTTGCATGTCGATGCAGCTCATGTGATGGAGGAAGGTACTATCGTCCGCAACGGCGGCGCCGAGCTTGTGGAAGAAATCAACGAACATGGCTTTGGTGGCCTGAAGGAAGACTGAATCGGGAGGCGCCTGACATGGCAGATCAGAAAGAAAAAACCTATGTAGAGGACGTGGACCGCAGTGTCTACGATATCCGGGATGAGGAGCATGACGCATACCGTATGGAATCCGGTCTGACACCGGAGATCGTGGAAAAGCTCTCCAAGGAAAAGGATGACCCCGTGTGGATGCAGCAGTTCCGGCTGGAAGCCCTCCAGATTTACAATGAAATGAAGATTCCTGATTGGGGTCCGTCGATTGAGGGGCTGGACATGGATCACATTGCGACCTATGTCCGCCCAAATACAAAAATGCGCAACAACTGGAAGGACGTACCGGAGGACATCAAGGAGACCTTTGTGCGGCTGGGCATCCCGCAAGCGGAGCGCAAGTCGCTCGCCGGTGTCGGCGCGCAGTACGATTCCGAGCTGGTGTACCACAATGTCAAGGACTCCGTTGCCGCCGAGGGCGTGGTGTACACCGATATGGAAAGTGCCCTGAAGGGCGAATACGCCGACATGGTACGCAAGTATTTCATGAAGCTGGTGACGCCTCATGACCATAAGTTTGCGGCACTCCACGGTGCGGTGTGGTCTGGCGGCTCGTTTGTGTATGTGCCCAAGGGTGTGCACCTCTCCATTCCCCTGCAATCCTACTTCCGCCTCAACGCCAAGGGTGCAGGTCAGTTTGAGCATACGCTCATCATCGTGGACGAAGGAGCCAGCCTGCACTTTATCGAGGGCTGCTCCGCACCCAAGTACAATGTGGCAAACCTCCACGCCGGCTGCGTGGAGCTGTACGTCAAAAAAGGAGCGAAGCTCCGCTATTCCACTATTGAAAACTGGTCTAAAAATATGTATAACCTGAATACCAAGCGTGCGCTGGTCGAGGAGGGCGGAACGATCGAATGGATCTCCGGCTCCTTCGGCTCCCATGTGGGCTGCCTGTACCCCATGAGCATCCTCAAGGGTGACAATTCCCGCATGGAGTTCACCGGCGTCACCTTTGCCGGGGCGGGGCAGAATCTCGATACCGGCGCAAAGGTCGTTCATGTGGGCAGGAATACCAGCTCGTATATGAACACGCGTTCCATCAGCAAGAGCGGCGGTATCAGCACCTTCCGCAGCAGTGTCGTGGTTGAAAAGGGTGCGAAGGGCGCAAAATCCTCCGTGTCGTGCCAGTCGCTGATGCTGGACTCCGAGTCCCGCTCCGACACCATCCCCGCCATGGACATCCGCACCAAGGATGCCGCCATCGGTCACGAGGCCAAGATCGGTGCCATCAGCAATGAGGCGGTATTCTATCTGATGAGCCGCGGCATGAGCGAGGAGGATGCGCGCGCGCTGATCGTCAGCGGCTTTGCCGACAATGTCTCCAAGGAGCTACCCGTGGAATACGCCGTGGAAATGAACAACCTCATCCGATTGGAGATGAAGGGCAGCATTGGTTGAAAGGAGTTTGAATATGAGCGAAACAATTTTAATCAACAAGCTCCCGACCCGCACATGGAATCGGCTGGGTGTTAACGAAACGGCCCTTGTTTGGGGGCAATCCGACGATTTGGGAACGGAGCGGATCACCGCCGCCGGGCAGACCGAGCGCCTTGAAATTTCGGGCAGCGCCGAATACAGCGAGAAGCTTGTAGACATCCATGCATCCGAAGGGCAGACCGTCACGGTGTTTGAAACACTGAAGGCTGAAAAAAATCTGCTGGTTCGCACGGCGCTCCATGTTGAAAAGAACGCAAAGGTGCGGTTGGTACAGATCCAAACTACGGCGCAGGAATCGCTTCTTCGTCTGGAAACGAGCGGCGAGTGCGCCGAAAACGCGCAGGTGGAGCTGATACAGATTCTGCTGGGTCGCGGCGATGTGTACAGCGACGGCCATTTTGAGCTGAACGGCGATGGTGCGGGCTTCAACGCCGGTATCGGCTATTTGTCTCAGAAGCAGCAGACTGTGGACTTAAACCTTGTGGTGAATCACTGGGGGCAGAAAACTACCAGTGAGATCGACGCCGCGGGAGCGCTGAAGGACGATGCCAAAAAAATCTTCCGCGGAACGATTGATTTCAAAAAAGGCTCCGCCGGCTCTGTCGGCAATGAGCAGGAGACGGTTCTGATGCTGGGCGACGGTGTCGCCAACAAAACGGTACCGCTTATCCTGTGCGCCGAAGAAAATGTTGTAGGCAACCACGGGGCGACCATCGGGGAGATGGATGCAGACACGCTGTTCTATTTCGAGAGCCGGGGAATTTCCGCAGAGGAAGCGGAAAACATCATGGCTCGTGCCGCCATTGAACGGCTGACCCGCACCATCGGGGATGAAACGGCGCAGGCCGCGATCCTTACCGAGCTGGAGGAGGCACTTTAAAATGACCAATACATACCGAGACGACTTTCCGCTGCTGAAAAGTCAGGACATCGCCTATTTGGATAATGCCGCAACGGCGCAGCGCCCGCAGTGCGTGTTGGACGCGATAGCGGAGTTTTATAAAACCGAAAACGCCAATCCGCTTCGTGGACTGTATCCACTGAGTATTGCCGCGACGGAGAGCTATGAAAACGCCCGCGAGGCCGTTCGCGCCTTTTTGAACGCGAAGAGCAGCCGCGAGATCATCTTCACAAGAAACACCACTGAGAGCATCAATTTGGTGGCTTATAGCTATGGACTGACCCATGTAAAAGCCGGGGATGAGGTTTTGGTGTCCATAATGGAGCATCACAGCAACCTCCTGCCATGGCAGATGATCTGCCGTCAGACCGGTGCCGTCCTGAAATTCATGGAATGTGAGCCGGACGGCGGCCTCGATCTCAACAAGGTCGAAGCGCTCATCACGCCGAAAACAAAGATCGTCGCGTGTACGCAGGTTTCCAATGTTCTGGGGCGGATAAACCCTATCCGGGAGATCGCAGCGCTCGCCCACAGGGTCGGCGCTGTCATGGTGGTGGACGGTGCGCAGAGCACGCCGCACATCCCGGTGGACGTGCAGGCGCTGAACGCGGACTTCTTTGCCTTCTCGGGGCACAAAATCTATGGTCCTATGGGAATCGGCATCCTCTACGGCCGCGAAGCGCTGCTGAATGATATGCCGCCGTTCCTCACCGGCGGCGAGATGATCGAGTCTGTCACCCGCGAGAGCGCGGTCTTTGCGGAGCTGCCCCACAAGTTTGAAGCCGGTACGGTCAATGCCGCCGGCGCCGTAGGACTTCATGCGGCGATCGACTATGTAAACCGCATCGGTTTTGAGGAAATGCACCGCCAGGAGACGGCCTTGACCCGCCGTGCCATGGAGGGCATCCGGAAAATCCCATTTGTCCATATCCTTGGCTCTGATGATTCGGAGAAGCACTGCGGCATCATCACTTTTACGGTGGATGGTGTCCACCCTCACGACATCAGCGAAATCCTTGCCAGCGACGGTGTGGCCATCCGCGCAGGTCATCACTGTGCCCAGCCCCTGCATACCTATCTAAAGCGTTCTTCCACCGCACGGGCAAGTCTGGCGTTCTACAACACGGAAGCCGATGTTGACCGGCTGGTCAACAGTATTTCCACTCTAAGGGAGCGAATGGGTTATGGAAAATAGAAGCTTTTACAACGAAATTCTTACCGAGCACAATTTGCATCCAGAGTTCAAGCACGACCTGCCGGATGCCGACATTGTGCTGGAGGGCATAAATCCGAGCTGCGGCGACGATATTTTTCTTAAGCTGAAGCTGGACGGCGATGTGATCGCGGACGGCGCATTCGTCGGCGACGGCTGTGCCATTTCACAGGCTTCGGCAGATATCATGCTGGGCATGATTATCGGGAAAAAGAAAGAGGACGCGTTGAAGCTGGGAGATATCTTTCTGAAAATGATTCAGGGCGAAGCGTCAGAGGCGGAGATCGATAGTCTCGAAGAGGCCTCTGCACTCCGTGATATTGCCCATATGCCCGCACGGGTCAAATGCGCGGTGCTGGGCTGGCGGACGCTAAAAGAGGCTCTGAAAGACGAAAATGAGAAAAAGTGACAAATCAAAATGCTGCGCAGGTATCCGTCCAACCGTCAATAGTTCTTTGAACAGTTAAGTTGGCAGGCGCATTGTATTTGTTTTGGGAGAATACACTGTACTATTTCACATAAAAACAGCGCCATTGAATACGCTTTTGATTAAATGCGCTTCATCGCCGATTTTCCTATAAGGAGTATTATCGGAACTCTGTGGTTTAACGAAGCCCCCAGTAATTCAACGATTACTCGGCTGTTTAACGATTACGGTAGAGCAGGAAGCCGCAATCCCTATAAAACGCACGTAACCCCGCCGCAGAATTGCTCTGCAGCGGGGTTTGATTATGTGCTGAAACAGCCGAAAAGCCTTGCTTCAACCGGCTTTCGGGCATAGAAAAAGTCCACCGTAATTCTATCAAAATTACGGTGGACTTATGGTCGAGGCGACAGGACTTGAACCTGCGGCATCTTGGTCCCAAACGAACCTATAAGGGCAATTTCCGCTAAAAATAACTTTTTCCGCCCCTTTCCGCTCGGAAAACCGCGCTCTTCGGCGCTCCCCAGTCCACTGTTTCCGAATGCTCCGAAACGGTAGGTGGTCTGCTGTGTGGTCAGGGGGATTACCGCAGAATAATATGCTCTCCTCGCCTCTCGTTATCACGCGAGAGGCGATCGCTTTTTATACGGTTATTATAACTCTGAACAACAGTTTGTTCAAGTCAAAATTTGCACCGCAGTAGACAAAGATAAGGGGATTACGGAAAAGCAAGAAGGAAATAGAAAACTTGCAACAAAAAGTTGATAAATACTGAAATCGCAGTATTTCTATGCCGAAAGCTGTTGATATTCAGACCGAAATGTGGTATAATGACGAAAATGGTAAAATGCCAAATTTATAACTGCGTATGAGGTGTAATACAATGGCCGCAAGCTATAAAAAATTATTCAAGCTTTTAATCGACCGTGATATGAAAAAGAAAGAACTCGCCGAAAAGGCCGGCATCAGCATCGCCACCATCACTAAGATGGGCAAAGACGGTGCTGTCGTCTCCAGCGACGTCCTCGTAAAGATCTGTACCGCGCTTGAGTGTACTATGGACGATATAGTTGAGATAGTAAATGAAAAGTGATAGGAGTTTGAATATGAAAAACAATATTGTTATACCGACCTATGCTCAGTTGATTGAAAATACTTTTATTGCATTGAAGGAACTCGGGGGATCCGGAAAGAATACAGAAATCAACGATAAGGTTGCACAGTTAATGAATCTTCCGGATGACGTTTTGGATGTTCCACATCTTAACAGCAGTAGTATGTCCGAAGTGAATTATAGGTGTGCGTGGGCAAGAACACTTTTGAAGAATCATGGTGCGATAGAAAACAGTGCAAGAAGTGTTTGGGCTATTACTGCTGCTTTTGCATCCGTGGAAACTGTCGATGGAGACTACATAGAGAAGAATTGCAAAAAGCCGTCTCAAACTAAAAATGCGCCTGCAGAGGTGCAAATGGAAAACGCAGGTGTAGAGATTCCTGAAGAAGTAAGATCTTGGAGAAGGAAACTGCAAGATGTAATTCAAAATATGGATCCGTATGGATTTGAACGATTGACTCAAAGGTTACTTCGCGAATGTGGGTTTACACAGGTTGAAGTTACGAAAAAGTCGGGCGACGGCGGAATTGACGGTACCGGCAAATTGAAAATCAATGGTATTTTCAGCTTTAATATAGCTTTTCAATGCAAGCGTTATCACGGAGTGGTCGGTGCCGGTGATATACGAGATTTTCGTGGATCACTAACTACCAATATTGAAAAAGGCGTATTTATATCGACAGGATCTTTTTCTAAAGCAGCTATAGAGGAAGCTGCAGCTCCTGGAAAGCAACAAATCGATTTGATTGATGGCGAAGAATTCATCACTAAACTTGCCGAATTCGGTATCGGAGTTCATGAGATTAAAGACTACGAAATTGATGAAGATTATTTCGCAAAAATCTGAGGTTTTCTCTGGACTTTTTGAAACGGTTGGATATAATTG
>CAVJJQ010000091.1:0-10905 GCA_963649755.1 bacterium
CATAGAGTTTGCCACAAAGGTCCGGGCTATCCAAGGCGCGTGGTTTGACGTTTACTCAATTTCTGCGATTCTTTCCTTTTGAATCTCATGAACTGTCTTTGCCATTTGCCTATCCCCTTTTATCTTTACTTACAATTCTTTTCTCAAAATATACAGATTCATTGTCTCGAAACATTTCACAAAAACCGCATTTGCCATAAAATGCGTATGTCCTCACATTCCAAACAGGTGTTTTTAACCGTAGAAACTGTACATCTGAAAAAGTCTGCTCTATACAGTGCATCAGCTCTATTCCATATCCCTTTCTATGATATTGCGGAGCTACAAATATTCTTCCAACATAAAGTACTTGTGGTTCCTTTTTCTCCCGAAACAAAATAGCTCCACCAACTATTATGTCATCTTCAAGCAAAGCATACAGATTTCCAAATCTCTGCATTTTATAATGCCATGTCACAGAATCATACTCCGGCGGTCCCCCGACCTCGTTTGCACCCACTGAAATATCTGTGTCAAATGCTGCTTTTGAAATAGCGGTTAATTCTTCCACCTGACTTTTTGTTGCTTTAATAAAATTACCCATTTCGCTTTCCTCCTAATTTTGTGCCAAGTGAATTTTTTTCTTAATCCGCAAACTTGCCTCAATGTGCATAATCCAATGCCTTGAAAAAGGCATCTGAATCAGTCCCCGAATATTTTTTCCACACCAATAATCAATCAGCCAACTTGCGTTTTTGTCGGCACTGACAACCTGCAATGCCCGCAATCTTTCCTTATCTTCCTCGTCAAATTTCTTTTTCAAATCCCGATAAGGCAGCTTTCCAAGCAGTTCTTCCGTACTCGCTTTTACATCAGCGGCATACTGATACAATGTTTCCAAATCTAATTGCTTTGAAAATTCTGCAATCTGCAATCCAATCAACTCATTACCAGTTGTAAGAATCGGCGAATGGATACGCTCCTGATAATTTTCTGAAAAGAACACCTGTTTATCCCCACCTATCAGGGTATGTGCAACAATATCCTCAATCCGAAAGATATGCCATATCGAATAGGCTATGGTTTTACTGTGATAGCCGTCTGCGTTCAAAAAAGGAATTGCGCTAAATTCTTCACAATTTAGTTCCTTTTTCATATCCAGTAACTCCGAAAAAAGAGAGTAGCGTAAAGACAAGAGGGTATCCAGTCCTTCAGAAAATGTTGTTTCCTTTTTTAGCTGTTCCTGCATGGTTTTGTTTAATTCAGACCACTCTTTATTCATAAGTTTACTTCCCGCTCCTTTCCCCGAATCAACTCTGCTCTTTTGCATTTTTCAAAAGACTCAAAAACAGTTCTGTAAGCATCTCCTGAATATCAGCCTGTTCAAATCTGCAAGTCTTTGTGGCGCACAGGCAGGCAATGCCATGTGTATATATCCACAAGTGTCGATATATTCGTTCCGCTGATTTTTCTTCTATTGAAAAATCAGACATAATGGAACGCAAAATCCTGTCGTAACTTTCATCCAGCAATGGTAACGCATTTTTGACGTAAGGAACGGTTTCACCTTCATTCATAAACAGCAGTTGAAACACCCTCGGTTCATTAAGAGCAAACAAAACATACTGCTCCCCTACTCCACGAAATGGTATATCCTGAGAAAGTCCTTTGTCCACATAGCTTTTATACAATTCCTTCGCAGATTCAATCATCGCTTCCAAAACCTCATCCATGCCGGAAAACACCGTAAAGATTGGGCAGGCAGAACTGCCCAGCTTCTTGCCAAGATTTCTTGATGTCAGAGCATCAATGCCTTCTTCTCTGTAAATCTGCAGTGCTGCATCTGCAATTTCTTTTTTCGTAAATTTTGCTTTTGGTGGCATCTCATCTTCTCCTTTTTAGAGCGTGCGTTCTATATCGTTTGTTCTAAAATATCATTTATATGCGTGAAAGTCAAGAAGAAACCATTGCAAAGTATACTTTTCCTTTTCTCTTTTCTTCTGCTCTATAATATTGTTACCACTATAGAATTTTCCCCGTGTCATCTTTCAAAATATCGCATCACTTAATTACAATCCACTTTCCAGTCTTCCTCGATCCACTCCGAATCAAAAACCCCTTTTCCTGCAATTTTTTTAATGTTCGTTCTATCGTCCGTTTTGTCACACCGATACTTGTAGCAATGTTCTCTGCAGTTACATCAGGATTACCAAGTAAAATCTCCAGCGTTTTCTTTTCTGTTGCATTCAAACCGACATTTGTACCGACATTTATACCGACATTTGTAATTGTTCAGAGCCAAGCAAAATTCATAAATCAGACGTGAAATGCTTGCATTTCTAAGGCTGATTTTGAAATTTTATTCTCGACAATAGAATGCTTGCATTCTATTGTATGGCGGATACGCCACACCGACGAAATGCGAAGCATTTTGGAGGTTGGCTCTGAACAGTTACCATATACAAAATGTCGCTATTTTCATTTCTAAAAATGTAAAAAACCAGCCAATCATAAAGACTAGCTGGTTAAATTCATTATAATTTAGAAAATATAGAATATATGGACAAAAACGATTTATTCAAACACGCCGAATTAAACTGCCGTCTAAACTTTTCTGTATAGCGGATTAAATTCTATTTGGCTTTATTTGATACCTATTATCCTGATCCTATGGTGTCTACGACTTTCTGCTATCAAAAAGCTATCAGTGGCTGCTATCAATAGCCGAAATCCGTGATTTGGATTGTCTGTATGATATCATGCTCCGGGCGTTTTTTCAATGGGTTTGCGGGTTAAGCTTCCGCATTTCCAAAGGCTCTTCACGGACAACTTTACGGTAAGGATACGCTGTTTCGACGTATCCTTTTATTTTACAGCGACCCATTGTCCCACCTTATTGGAGCCGTCGCGCCGGATTAGACCGAGCTCCGTCATGTGCTTCAGGTACCGCTGCACTGTTGCGGGAGACTTTCCAATTGCGTCCGCAAAGTCCTGCCTGGTATATCTCTTTCCGGTAAGAATTAAACGCAAGAGTTCTTTTTCTGCGTCTGAAAGGCCTTTTATCGAATCATTTATCGAGTCATTTTCAGTATCAAAATGATCCCGTAAAAATTCAAATGTGAATCCGAACTGATTATTGCTATACTGGTATTTTATATCTTTGCAAAGCCGGAACACGCGCTCGAAGCCTGTCCCGAAAGCGTCAATCGTTCTGTTGTAGTACAGCACGGTTGCAATCAGCGGATTTCGAATCATTGATCCCTGCTCGCCGCTGGCAAACATTTGCGGATCTGTTCCGGGAACCAACGGGCCGGGGTTGTATATATGAATCTTAGAGGGCGTGATATAAATCTCGTTAAATGAAGTGCTGTTTACCTTCATATGGGCAAAGCTGTTGACTATAATCTCGCGAAACGCCTCCAAGGGTATTTCGGGCGTTTCTACCCTTTCGATTCCGACAATTTCCGCCCTCCAACGAATGTTGTTTGTCACATACTTTACAGCCTCATTGATGCATTCGAATATGTTTCCGCGGAACTGCTTCATGTCGCTGAAGCGAATCCGCTCGTCCGTAGGGTAGGTCGCCAATTTCAGCAACAGCGGTTTCTTGTCAGAAAAGAGAAAATACCCGGCATTGTTCAAATGCTCACCGTTCAGCAGATTCAGTTTTCTCAGCGTTGTCTCGGCATCGCGATACAGGAAATTGATTCTTCCGCAGTCGTTGCCCTTGTTGACATATTCAATCAGCAGCTGCTCATCAACATCATCCACCGTATATTCTGCTGCCTGATTTTCCCATTGCGAATAGTCATAGCTCCGGTTCGTAAAAACTGCTCCAGTTGGTCACTCGCCATGACATTGTCTTCGTCATCCGAGCGAATATAATACCGGTCATAAGCGGAATACGGCAAGTCCTCACCCTGTACATACACGCTGATAACCTTTTGTTCTGGTCAAGCCTTTTTGTAACGTTTCAACCTAATTTCTGCTATGGGATTTATGCAACCCCATAGCGTGCCTCATAAGGCGTTTTGTATTTGTTATAAGAATGCGGACGCACATGATTGTATTGGACGTACGCAAATTCTTCGATAGCAGTATAGAGTTCCTCTTCTGTGTGATAGTAGTGCTGATTGATGAGGTCATTCTTTAAGGTATTGAAATACCTCTCCATCGGAGCATTATCGTATGGGTATCCCGCTTTACTCATGCTTTGCGTTATTCCTAATCCTTCGCAGAATTCTGTGAACTCCTTAGATGTGTATTGGCTGCCCTGATCGCTATGAATCATCAATTTCGTAACATCGATTCCAGGTTGAGATTTTATCGCTTTTTCAAGGGTCCTCTTAGCTAAATCGGCAGTGATATTTTTATCCGTAATGATAGCTATAACACTTCTGTCATGGAGGTCGATAATCGTACAATTGTAACGTTTGGAGCCATCCGTCAGAAATAGATAAGTGAAATCCGTACACCATTTCTGATTAATCCCAGATGCGTTAAAGTCTTGTTTTAGCTTGTTTTCAAAAACCTTATGAGCCTCGCCTCGAGCATAGTTGGGTTTCTTTTTACGAGAGACCGAGAAAAGCTGTAGCTCTGTATTCATGTACTTGTGAACTGTGAGATTACTGATGCTTATTCCTTTCCGTAACAAGTAAGCACGAATGGTTCTGTAACCGTCAAATCCACCATGAGAATGGTAAATCTCGCTAATGGAAGCCTTGATATTTTCTTTTTGTTTTTTTTACTCTGACTTACGATTTTTTTAAAAGTTATAGTAGGCGTTTGGACAGATGTTAAATCTTCTAAGGAGCCACCGTAAGCCAAGGGTTTTATAGTATTTTTGGATGAATCGGTAAGCCTCTATCCGATTTCCTTTGCAAAGAATGCCGCTGCTTTTTTTAAGAAATCATTTTCCTTTTGAAGCTCAGCTAACTGCTTCTTTAGTTTAAGATTTTCCTTCATGGAATCGTAATCGGTTTTGGCTTCTTTATTTGTTTGGCATTCTTCGCGGAGCTGCTTTACCCAGTTGGATATGCTCGCATGTGATACTCCATATTCAGCTTCAATGCTTTTGAGGGATCTTCCCTCCTCAAGATGAAGACGAACAATCTTTTTCTTGAATTCCGGTTCGTAATGTTGATGCATTTGTGACATACCTCGTTTCCTCCTAAGATTATATCTTATTAGGTCGAGCTGTTACAATTTCAATTTACCACAACAGCTGGCAGTGCTGAATACCAAGTATAATGAAGCAACCAAAGCATTCCTCAGTAAGCAGTATGACAATTACCGCAAGCCATACGGAACCAGGGCAGAGGATATCCCGAGACAATGCGTCTTTGCCGGAACTTCAAATGTGATAAATTTTCTGCCGCTGGATCGAAGCGGGAACAGGAGATTTCTGCCAATCATGTGCGATGCATCCAAGGCGGAAGTTCATATTCTGGAGGATGAAGCAGCATCACGGCAATACATTGAGCAGATGTGGGCGGAGATGATGGTCTTATATGGCAGTGGAAAAGTCAGATTGAAGCTGCCGAAAGAAATGGAGAAGAATCTCATTGAATATCAGAGACCATTTATGCAGGAGGACACCTGGACAGGTCTTATACAGGAATGGCTGGATCATACCACCAGCGATGTGGTCTGTGTGCAGCAGATCTACAATGAGGCCTTGAAAGAATTTGGAAAGCCCAGAAACAGCGAAGCAAGGGAGATAGGCCAGATCATGAATGGTACCATTTCAGGATGGAAGGCTTATCACAATCCCCGCAATATTCCGGGTTATGGGAAGCAGCGTGGCTGGATGCGTGTGGAAACAAACTCCGGAAACAAAGAGGAAACATTTATTCCGGTGGAAGGAATACAGATGGGGATCCCCTTTGAAAGCTGATAATAAGGGGATTTTCGGGGATTTATTATAGGTGGATTTTAATCGAAAAAGATTTTGAAACTCTGTTGCCGGACTTTGTTTCCACAAGAGGCACAGCCCGGCTAATTATTTTGGAAGGAGAAAACGATATATGAGAAATAAGGTAGTCATTAAAGAGCGAGATGAATGGAGTGTTCTTGCTGAGTTTATTGGAAATATGGTTGCAAAGTATGCAGATGTACTGGATTTTGACTCCATGCCGGATCCGGATCAGTATTTAGCGAAAAGAGACTTATTGGAGGCATATAAAACATATATTCGAATTTCCAAGAAAAAAAGACTTTTAACAGGCTGAAAATTGTGATATGATAAATTCATAAATACGAAATTCAGTCAAGAGAAGAGGTGGCCATATGATAATAAGTGAGAGAATCCTGAAAGTAATGAAGGAAAGGAACATGACACAGACTGAATTTGCCAAAAAGGTGGGGATTGGGAACAGTACGATCAGCGAATGGAAGAAAAAGAAAACCAATCCGACAGCCGAAAAGCTTATGGATATCTGTAATGTACTGCAGATTACTCCGGAGCAGCTTCTTACCGGCAAGGGAATCGAGGATGAGGAAGAGATTGCGGCTGCAGCTCCGGAGAGCCGGTTTACACCGCAGGATATTCGTATGATTGAGGATTTCCATGGCCTTAAGGAAACACAGCAGAAACGGCTTCTGGCTTATATGGAAGCACTGATGAAGCTGGAGAATCTGGAGGAAATGTAGGTACTTTTAAAGTCGCATAATGCGACTTTGAAGGAAGAGAGGAATGCTGCATGGATACAGAAATACAAGTGATTTCCTCGGTTGAGGACATTAAAAACAAAGTTCATATGATTCGCGGACAGCAGGTTATGCTGGATGTTGATTTAGCCGCAATTTATGGGTATGAGCTTAGAGCGATGAATCAGCAGGTTAAGAGGAATATAGAACGCTTTCCAGATGATTTTATGTTTCAATTGACGAGAGAAGAAGAGGCTAACTTGAAATCACAATTTGTGATTTCAAGTTGGGGCGGACAAAGGAAATTGCCTTATGCTTTTACTGAGCAGGGAATTTATATGTTAGCAACAGTCCTAAAAGGGGATTTAGCTACACAGCAGAGCATATTCATCATGCGTGCTTTTAAGGAAATGCGCCATTTTATTGCCAATAATGCGCTCATGTTTGAGAGAATTAACGGCCTTGAGCTGCGACAGCTGGAATATCAAAAGGATACGGATGAGAAATTCGGGATGATTTTTGCATATATGGCAGACCATGAAGAAGATAATCAGAAGATTTTTTATGATGGGCAGATCTTTGATGCATTCAGTCTGCTGACAGATATGATCTGTCGAGCGAAGAAAGAAATCATTTTGATTGATGGGTATGTTGATGTCATCACGCTGAATATTCTTGCGAAGAAGAATACCGGAGTCGATGTTAAGGTTTATACACTTCCGGGGGCAAGGATCTCTACGCAGGACGTTCGTAATTTTAATGCACAGTATCCAGTTTTGACGGTCAAAAGAACCCCAGCATTTCATGATCGCTTTCTGATCCTGGATGGTATGGAAGGATATCATATCGGTGCATCACTCAAGGATGCCGGTAAGAAGTGCTTCGGCATCAATAAAATTTATGGAACGGATGACATAGAAAACATTGTGAAAAAGGCACAGCAGACAAGTACATAGAAGGGACTGATATGAATGAGTAAAAAAAACAAAGGTTTATTTATACACCCGTGTATCCACGGCGATGCAGATTGATGGTTATTCTCTGGACGCACAGAAATCAAGGATGAAGGCATTCTGCGAGTTCAATGATTATGAAATTGCCGGGGAATATGAAGATGCCGGCAAATCCGGCAAGTCCATTGAGGGCAGAACCTCATTCAACAACATGATGGAGGACATCAAGTCTGGTAAGGATGATGTGTCCTTTGTATTGGCGTTCAAATTGTCACGGTTTGGACGTAATGCCGCAGACGTGCTGAATTCCCTACAAACCATGCAGGACTTTGGCGTGAACCTCATCTGCGTGGAGGATGGCATTGATTCCTCCAAGGAAGCGGGCAGGCTGATGATATCCGTTTTATCAGCGGTAGCAGAGATTGAGCGTGAGAATATCCGTGTCCAGACAATGGAAGGCAGAATGCAAAAGGCCAGAGAAGGCAAATGGAATGGTGGTTTTGCTCCATATGGGTATTCACTCATTGATGGAAAGTTTGAAATTAACGAGGAAGAAGCTGTTGCCATCAGAACTATATTTGACCAGTATGTGAATACAGATATGGGCGCCAATGGCATTGCAAAGTATCTGGAAAACCATGGAATCCACAAACTTACAAGGCAAAACGGAAAGAATCCGCTGTTCGATGCTTCTCTGATTCGACGTATCATTCAGAACCCTGTTTATTGCGGAAAAATTGCTTACGGAAGACGCAGAACTGAAAAAGTTCATGGAACCCGCAATAACTATCGTCAGGTCTACAAAGATGATTATTTACTGGTAGATGGACTTCACGAGGCATTGATTTCCGAAGAGGTGGGGGAACAGGCTCAGATCAAGGTGGCAGCCCAGGCAAAGAAATATGAAAAAGTCAATGCACCCAAAGGGGAGAAAATCCACCTGTTATCTGGACTTGTCAAATGCCCTGTCTGCGGAGCCGGAATGTATGGAAACAAATCTATTAAACGAAGAAAAGACGGAACCCGGTACAATGATTATCTGTATTATGGCTGCAAGCATCGCACCATGACAAGAGGACACAAGTGCGACTATCGTAAACAAATATCTGAGGTGAAACTCGATGGTGCTGTCACAGAGGTCATCCGCAAGCTGGTCAGCAATAAGAAATTTGCAGGACTGATGCGTGAGAAAATCAACATGGAAGTAGATACCTCCACGTTGGATCAGGAAATAGCAGCTCATGAGAAAACCTTAAGGCAGTGCTATTCCAATAAGGATGACATCCTGACAGACCTTGATAATCTGGATTATGAGGATAAGCATTATCAGAGAAGAAAAGCGGATTTAGAGGATCGTCTCAGCAAGGTATATGATAAGATTGAAGATGCGGAGAACCTACTGGTGGATGCAAAAGCCAGAAAACGATCCATCCTGGCAGAAAAGGTTTGCGGTGATGATATTTACAAGGCACTTGTGTTCTTCGATAAAATTGAATGAGTCTGAACGCAGGGAGTTCTTCACTCAGCTCATTGAGAAAATTGAGATATACGAGGAAGAACAGCCCAATGGTCAGTGGCTGAAATCTATAGAATTCAAGCTTCCGATCATTTCACAGGATATGAAAATTAGTTTGGACAACGATTCACAAACTGAGACGGTAGTTCTTCTTTCCAAGGGAGAAATCGACTCAAAAAGGTGAAGGTTGAGTTCTCGATGGAGGATATGGATATGTCCGGATTCCAGAAGGGCGCAACCTATGAACAGATCAAAGCGTATGTGATGGAACATAGCGGTTTAAAGGTGAGTAATCTCTATATTGCTCAGGTAAAGCGGAAATATGGAATTATAGAGCGGGAGAATTATAACAAATCAAAATCTGAGAATTCCAGACAACCACAGTACCCGCCGGAAAAGGAAGAGGCGATTGTGGAGGCATTGAAATGTTTTAATATGATATAATGAGCACAAGCGAGTCAACGTGCTCACAGGAATGACGAGCAGCGAATGTCGATCATGATAGTTGCGAAGCAACAGTAAGCACCGAAGGTGCGAATAATGATATCAAGAGTAAAAGATTATAAGCAACAGAAGTATCTCCCAATATAAATGCTCTTTCTCCCAAAAATGTATTAAAATTGGGAGAAAGATAAGCGCGATTGGGAGAAAAAGGTGGAATAAAATGAGAAATTTTAATTATGACAAACTCAGGGATAGGACGTGGGACAATGAGATTTTATCCTATGTAGCAAAAATCCACGAATACAAAGGAAAACAGGAATTATATTTACGACAAAAACCAGTTGAACTTGAAAGATTAGTGCAGATAGCAAAAGTACAAAGTACTGAGGCATCAAACAGAATTGAGGGAATTGTTACAACAAATGCAAGATTAATGCAGCTGGTCGAGGACAAGACAACGCCACATAACCGCGAAGAAAGTGAAATATTAGGATATAGGAATGTATTGAATCTTGTCCATGAAAATTACGAGATGATTCCCGTGAAATCTAATTACATTCTGCAGATGCATCGGGATTTATTGAAATATACGTCATTATCCTATGGCGGTTGCTTTAAGACAACACCGAATGAGATTGATGCCATGCTTTCAGATGGGAAAAAGATTGTTCTATTTCGACCATTAGAGCCATATGAAACACCAGATGCAATTTCCTCAATCTGTGAAAGTTATAACCATACGTTAGCGAAAGAAGAAATTGATCCTTTGATATTGATTCCCTGCTTTATTTTGGATTTTTTGTGTATACACCCATTCAATGATGGTAATGGAAGGATGAGCAGGCTTCTAACGTTATTGTTACTTTATCGAAGCGGTTATATGGTGGGACAGTACATCAGTATTGAAAAAGCAATTGCAGATACAAAGAACGATTATTATGATGCTTTGGCGCAGGCTGATGTTCGCTGGCATGAGGAAGAAAATGATCCGAAGCCTTTTATCAAATATATGCTTGGAATTATCTTGTCATGTTATCGGGAGTTTGAAAGTAGAGTTAACCTGACAGGAAAAGCTGGAGTTAAAAGTACAGCTTATGACATTGTGAAGAAGTATGCACTGAATCGGGTGGGAACATTCACGAAACAGGATGCATTGATATCTTGCCCGAGTCTTGGAAGTTCATCAGTGGAGGCATCTTTGAAGAAACTGGTAACAGATGGAACTTTGACCAAAATTGGAGCTGGCAGAAAAACACATTATGTCAGAAGTGATGCAATTGAAAAATAACTTTAGAAAAATATTTATACAGAGTAAATAGCTGAATTGGGAGGAAATGCGAATGAAGATTGATATCACATTAAAGA
>CAVJJQ010000092.1:0-10764 GCA_963649755.1 bacterium
CTCTCCCTTTGGGAGAGGTGGCCGAGCGAAGCGAGGACGGAGAGGGCGAGGACGCCGCGAGCGTTCCGTTTGCCGAACGCTTTTTTATCTTTGTTTATTTTTTCAAACAGACTGTGATAGATACCTCGAAGTATGTTACAATGAATTCCAAGAAATCGGGGAATATGGAGGTTTAGAACATGAATATTAAAAAGTACTTGTTGGGTATCATCATTACATTTGCCTTAGCTTTTCTGTTTTTTATGGGAAGGTAATAAACGAAAACGGCACTTTAAAGATTTCCGGAGGAAATTTTTTCGGAGCGGTATCGGGTGCCACGGAAATTACGGGAGGCATCTTTTACGGTGACGCTATTGACAGTATAAAAGCCGGTAATACAGCCGGCAATACAGTAAACACTTCTTATAAGACGGTTGCCTTTATGATTGGAGATACGAAATATGCCGTGGAAGTGGTACAAAGCGGTTCAACGTTAACAGTGCCTATATCATCCTTTGACGGAGGGACTGTTATAGATTGGTATACTGATAAAGAGTGCACACAAATTTATAATTTTTCAAATTCTGTGAATTCAGATGATTTGATTCTTTATGCAAAAACGATTTTAATGACACGTGCAGATTCCGGTGCTGTCAAAGGTGAATCAAAAGGTCTTTCCTTTACTTCCAGTGCGGATTATACTACTTTTAAGGACGTAGTGGTTGATGAAACAACGCTTACTGCGAACACGGATTATACGGTGGAGTCAGGAAGCACGATTATTACACTTTCGCCCTTGTATTTAGCCTCTCTTTCGGTAGGTACACATCAGATAGCAATATATTCAATTATTGACAGTAAAGATGTAGGTGTAAGCGCATCCTTTACAATTTCCGAGCCTGCAGTAACACCTTCATCATCTTCATCCGAAGAAGAAAACAGCTCTTCATCAACCGAGCCTGTCGCGGAGGCCGTCGCAGAGCCTGCTCTTGACGCCGTTCCGAAGACCGGTGAAAGAAATATGAGTAACGCAATACTTTTCTTTATCCTTTCGGTAACATTTGCCCTAACTGCTGTTACGGTTAAAAGGCTTCACCGCCAATAAACGAATATAAAGATTGTAAAAAGAACCTCTGTGTTGACACACGGAGGTTCTTTTGTTATAGTCTAACTGTATTAACTGTACTAAATGTACTAATACAGAAAGGAGCCAAGGTGATAGAGCTAAACTACAGGGACTCGCGGCCTATCTATGAGCAGATAAAGGATAGCTTCAGAAAGCTTATAGTGAGCGGAGTCTTAAAGGAAAATGAAAGACTCGAATCGGTGCGTACGCTTTCGGTTCAGCTTTCAATAAATCCGAATACCATCCAGAGAGCATACAACGAACTGGAAAATGAAGGCTATATATACTCAATTCCCGGAAAGGGAAGCTTTGTAGCCCCCGCCTTAAGACAGGATACCGGAAAGATTGATTCGCTTAAGGAAAAGTTAAGGGAAACAACGGCAGAGCTTAAATTCTTGGGCGTTAAATATGATGATATAGTGGGAATAATAGGGGAGGAGTTCAAATGATAGAGGTTAAAAACGTTACAAAGACCTTCGGCGGCTTCAAGGCACTTGATAACATTTCCATGAATGTGCCGAGCAATGCGGTCTACGGACTTGTGGGTCCGAACGGAGCCGGAAAGTCTACCGTCATCAGAAATCTTACGGGTATATACAGGCCCGATGCGGGAGAGATTCTCTTTGACGGACGTCCGATTTATGAGAATACAGCCGTCAAGGAGGAATGTGCTTTGATTCCCGACGACTGGTTTTATTTTTACAATTCGAGCATTAAGGAAATGATGGAGCTGTATAAAGGGATTTACCCGTCATTTAACGTGGAACGGTTTAATAAGCTCAAAGAAGCATTTCCGATTGACGATAAGAGGCAGATAAAGACACTCTCAAAGGGTATGTTAAAGCAGGTGGCTTTCAGACTTGCTCTTTCAACCATGCCAAAGTATTTGATACTTGATGAGCCTGTTGACGGCCTGGACCCGGTTATGAGACGCCAGGTATGGAGCCTTATCATGAACGACGTTTCGGAATACGGCACCACCGTTCTTGTGTCAAGCCACAACCTTCGCGAACTTGAGGATGTCTGCGACCATGTGGGTATCATGGACAAGGGAAGGCTGATTATAGAAAGAGACTTGGCAAAGCTTCAGGACAATATGGTAAAGCTTCAGGTGGTATTTGACGAAAGCGTGACGGAACTTCCGAAGGATATACCTGTCCTTAATGCATCGAAGGTCGGAAGGGTTCATACCCTTATAATGCGTATGAATAAGGATGAGGCGGTTAAGACAATCGAACCTTACAAGCCGCTTTTGGCGGATGCGCTTCCTTTAACACTTGAGGAAATCTTTGTTTATGAACTGGGAGGTGAAGATTATGCAGTCAAAGAAATCATTCTTTAATGTAAAGATTTTTCTTTCGAATATAAGGAGATCCTGGCCGATGCTTTTGATCATTTCGGCAATAGGATTGTTGGTTCCGATTGTATACCTTTCGGGCGGTTCTTCCGTAAACAATTATGATTCGTATATGATACAGTCGGTAACGACCATGTACCTTGCCACATTCTTCCCGATGAATACGGTGTTTACGTTTGTTTACGCACCGGTAGTGGCTTCGATTGTCTGGAATTATATGTATAAGGGACGGAGCATAGGCTTCTTTCACTCGATTCCGATGACGAGAACGGCGCTGTTTATCACTGATTACACGTCGGGTCTTGCACTTATGATCATTCCTTATATTCCGAGTGCCCTTTTGATGACATTTATCACAATCAGTCAGGGACGGTTCTCGGCAAGTGCAACAGGGTATTTACTTGCGGCAATTTTGCTTGAAAGCATCGCGTTCTTTTCGCTTGCGACTCTGGTAGCTCATGTGGTCGGAAACTTCGTGGCACTTGTGGGACTTTACGGAATAGTAAACTTTATAAGCCTCGGCTTTGAATACATCGTGGGAATCATACTTGAAGCTATGATTCCGGGTGTAAATCATAGCTTTTCAAGGCAGTCGGAATTTCTTGCTCCGATTGTAAACATCATGTCGAATGTCTGCTATAACTCAAATAAGGCTTGCCTTACAAACTTTCACACAGTAGCGGTATATGCACTTGTGGGTGTGGTTTTGAGCGGGTTGGCGTTGGTGCTTTACTTGAAGCGTAAGTCGGAAAATGCGGGTGAAACCATTGCATTTGGCGGACTTAAGATTGTGTGCTTTATCGTACTGACCGTAATACTTTCCATGATGGGCGGCACCATACTGGATGCTTTGATTACTCAGTCAAGTAGTTTAACGGGAAACGGCTTTATACTTGCGATTTGCATGATAGGAATCGGTGCGATTGTATTTATAGCGCTCCTCATGGTGATAGAGCGTTCGTCAAAGATTTTCAATAAAAAGAACATGCTGATGCTTGCGGGCTGCTCGGTATTTTACTTCCTGCTGTGCATGTCGTTTACCGTGGATATCTTCAATATAGGGGGCTATGTGCCTTCGACCGAATCGGTCAAGTCGTTACTGATACTTTCGGGCGATCAGTCGATAGATTTGGAAAGCGGCGATGAAGAGCTTCTTAACAAGGCTGTTGCTTTACACAAAGCAATGACAGAAACGGATAATCTTTCGGGAAACCTTTATACCGAAGAGACCGAATATACAACGGTTTATTTTTACTACACTTTAAAATCCGGGCGAAGCGTTTCAAGAGAGTACGCCTTTGACCTGACATACCATGCGGGAACCGAGGTCGAAAGATGCTTTAACAATCTCTTTACGGATGAAAAGAACTTTGAAAAGCTGCTTCATACGGACGATAATTACGTAGCTATGAATGCGTATGCATACGTGAGCTACACGGACGATAAGGGCGAGTCGGTGTACAGTGACAACTCTGTACAAAAAAGTGACTGCGGTGAACTGATTGAAGCACTCATTGCCGACGGAACGGAAGGCACCTGGAGACCGTTTACCTATGATGCTTTATACAATGAGAATTCAATAACAATTGATATTCAATTCATTGAGGCAGGTACCGACTACGATCGTAACAAATGGGTTACAGCCGACGTGAATTCGGATATGAAGAACACTATTGAGTTCCTAAAGAAAGCGTCGATACTGTCAGATGAAGATTTGGAAAACCGCTCTTTTGGACATGTGAAACGGCCGGATCGCACAGCACTACCGTAAATACTCAAGGATAAACTTTCTTGCTATATAGGAAATTGCTCCGCAATCCCCTATATAGCAAAAAAGGCACTACGTGCCACTGATGCGCACTCGTGCGATAGGTATATGTCGCTAACGCGACCGCGCCAGACGTCGAGCATTCCGCAAGCGGAAGGCTTTCTTACAAGTGCAAACAAGCTTACGTCGGGTGCTTTAGACCGCTTGCCTTCGGCACTGTTAAATATGACAGAAATGCCGTAATGTTTGTTTACATGCCTGTCGTTTTATGGTAGATTGAAAGTGTGAAGCCGTTATTAACAGTAAGTAAGGAACTTTGACGATAAGTTTCCGAATAATGGTTGCATTATCTAATTTCTTTGAGGAAAGTTGTGAAGAATTCAAAGCGAATTATATATATAGTCTTATTTGCAATATTGGCAGTACTGATTGCTGTGGAAATCTTCTTTGGAATTAAGAAAGCTGTTGCCGGCAGAAGCGACATTGATGTTACGGATGAAGAGACGGAAACGTCACCTGCAAGCAAAGAAACGACTGAAACGGTCAACACTGATTCCACTATATCGGGAAATGATTCCGACGTCACGGGAAATGACGTATCGGCAGGAGATGTCTACGGAGGTGATATTTCCGAAAACACGGCAGAGCCGGAGCCAATAGAGAATCCTTACAAAGAATACTTCCTTAAGAATTCCGACATGATTGCCTGGATACAGATTCCGGGTACGAAGGTGGACTTCCCCGTAATGTGGACTCCGGAAGACGAGACCTATTACCTTTATAAAGACTTTGACGGAAATTATGACAAGCACGGAACACCTTTGATGGATACGGACAGCTCCATGTATCCCAATTCCACGAACCTCATAATTCACGGTCACAACTTTAAAAACGACGGATTTTACTTTTTATATGACTATGCCGACGAGGACTTTTGCAAGGAACATTCCCTCATATATCTGTACGGAAAGGACAGGCAGTACATATATGAGGTAATGGCGGTCTTCAGATCGAAGGTTTACTATACGACGGATACCTGCTTTAAATACTACAAATTCTTCAATGCCGAAAGCGAAGAAGAGTTTAACGACTTCTATGACAATGTTAAGGCACTTTCTCTGTACGACACGGGTGTCACCGCAGAGTACGGAGACAAGTTTATAACCCTTTCCACCTGCTCGTCCCATACCGAGAACGGACGCTTCGTGGTGGTGGGCAAGGAAATCGAATCGGGAGATGTATATATTGATCCGTATACGGATTGAGATATAAAGTAAAGTTTCTTCAAGGAGGAAGATTTTTATGAATGGTTACAAGAAGTTAATGGCGGTTTTGCTGGGAATCATACTTGTACTTGGCGTTACAAAGTCGATTCCCACATATGCTGCAGACGCAAAGACCTGGTATGTGACATATGATACGGATTCGAAGGGGTGGTACCAGTCAACGGACAAAAAAAACTGGACCTCGTTGGCACTTGCTACTTTTGCATCGGGAGACAGCATCGTAATTGACGCAAGCAATGCGACTTCGGATCAATTAAAGCTTACGGTTTACCAGCCTGTAAATGAGGTGGCCTTCATAAACGGTGCAAATGCTGCTTTGACGGCACCGAGTGTGAAGCACGCATATGCAATCGGCGGGTCAATAGGTGTTATTAACGGCAACGTTGAATCGGTTGACGCTTATCACACGGGTATCATTCAGGTAAACGGTAATGTCGGTTCCTTTACGGCACACTACAGTGACGATCCCGATGTGGATACGGTCTTCGCAGTAACCGGTACTGTTGACAAGGCAAACGTTAAGTCATCAAAGGACCTTCTTTCAAATACCACAACGCTTTACAATATAGCAGCCGGCAAGCTTGTTACAAACGATCAGGGTTACGTAACACTTAAGGATGGCGAGTATTCACTTACTCCGTCCGGGACTGCCGCAACCGAAACAACAGCTGCTTCTGCAACTACCCAGACTGCAAGCACTACGGCAACCGCGGAAAAGGTTTTAGACGATGTTCCGAAGACCGGAGATTCTTATGATATTAAGGCTGCACTTGCATTCTTCACAATCGCTGCGGCATGTGTAATCGTTGCAATCGTTTACGATAAGAAGAAGTCAACAGGAAAATAAATACAAGAATATAAAAACACGAAAAGAACCTTGAAAAATAGGTTCTTTTTGTTTGCACTTTTTTAGATGGTATAGTAAAATTTAGAAAGAAATTTTCGCAAAGTTTCGTAAACTTTCATGTGAGGGCACGGTGATATTATGACAAACAATTATTCAACGGATGAATTTGAAGCGGCATATACATATACGGGGAATGACCTCGGTGCTGCGTGGTCAGAGAAAAGTACGACCTTTAAGGTATGGGCGCCGACCGCGGAGAGCATGAGCGTTAAACTCTACGAGGGCGGAGACGCAAGTGTTAGTGACCTGATTTCCGAATCGGAAATGACTCTTACCGAAAACGGTGTCTGGACTCTGACTTTGGACGGTGATATTCAGGGAAAATATTATACGTATGAAGTGACGATAGACGGAGTATCAAAAGAGGCAAACGATCCCTATGCCCGTACTGCAGGTGTAAACGGTAACAGGGCTATGGTAATCGATTTAAGCTCTACCGATCCCGAGGGGTGGGAAAAGGATAAAAATCCTCATGCGGGAGAGTCTGTAAACGATGCAATTATCTACGAAGCACATATAAGAGATTTAACGAGCGAAGAGGGTGCGGGGATTACAAACGTTGGAAAGTATTTGGGAATAGTGGAAGAGGGCACGAAAACAGATGCCGGTATCTCAACAGGTCTTGATCACATTAAGGACTTGGGAATCACTCATCTTCATATCCTTCCCTTTTATGATTTCGGTTCGGTTGATGAGGCTAATGCCGCGGATGCCTATAACTGGGGCTACGATCCCATGAATTACAATGTTCCCGAAGGTTCGTATTCAACCAATCCGTATGACGGAAGTGTGCGGGTAAAGGAAGTAAAGCAGATGGTGAAGACCCTTCACGACAACGGCATAAGTGTTGTCATGGATGTCGTTTACAATCATGTGTATGACGCGGATTCTTTCTGCTTTAATGTACTGGTACCCGGTTATTTCAGCAGAGTTTCGGAAGAAGGAGTTTATTCAAACGGCTCGGGCTGCGGAAATGATACGGCTTCGGAACGCGCAATGGTGAGAAAGTACATCGTCGATTCTGTATGCTACTGGGCAAGTGAATATCATATTGACGGCTTCAGATTTGACCTTGTGGGTCTTCTTGACGTTGATACCGTAAATGAAATCGTGACCGAGGTAAAGAAGATAAATCCCGATATCATCTTTTACGGAGAAGGCTGGACGCTTTCGACTACGCCCACAAAGGAAGGCACGGTTCTTGCGACGCAGACAAATTCGTCCCTCACTCCGAATTTTGCGTATTTTAACGACACTATGCGAAATACTGTCAAGGGAAGCGTCTTTGATACCAAAAAAGGATTCGTACAGGGTGCCGCAGGTTATGAAGCAAAGATTTCGCGCTGCTTTAAAGGACTTGACTCGTGGTGTCAGTCTCCCTCACAAACGATTAACTACGCATCCTGCCATGACAACAATACCCTCTATGACCGCATAATGCTTTCTTTATCATCCGATACTCCGTACGCGGATATCGTTTCGATGAACAAGCTCTCCGGTGCAATTTACATGACGAGCGAGGGAGTACCCTTTATGCAGGCGGGCGAGGAGATGATGCGCTCAAAGGTAAATGCGGACGGAACATTCAACGAAAACAGTTACAATGCGGGTGATGCGGTCAATGCAATCAGATATTCATCCCTTGAAGACGAGGCGGTAGCGGATGTTTACAATTACTACAAGGGCTTAATCGAGTTCAGAAAGGCTCACAAGGCTTTAAGGCTTTCGACGGCTGAGGACGTAAATAAATACGTAACGGAAATCAAAATGCTTAAGAGTAAGTGCACCGCCTACCTGATTGACGGTTCCGCGGAAGGCGAAACGTCGGACGGCATTATCGTAATTTTCAATGCGCGCGACGAAAGCATTTCTCTTGACCTTCCGGAAGGAAAGTGGGGAGTCTGCGTGGATAAAGAAACCGCAGGTACGGACATATTGAGAGCGTTGACCGGAACGGTTAGCGTAGAACCGATTTCCGCAATGGTGCTTGTAAAGGAAAATGCTTCAAAGCCTCTTATTCCCGCGATAATCGGTGCAGGTGTAGCTTTACTTGCTGCGGTTACGGTTATTTTCCGTAAGAGAAAAAGAAAGTAAGGATTGAAATGACACGGCCACAAGGGTACAATCATTGGAGAGATTTGCCTTGCGGCCTTTATATATCCAGACGCGCTTACAACCAGATATATCAATCTTTAAAGAAAGCTTTTATCTTCATGGAAAAATTCTCTGCCTGTATTAATCCAAACGCAATAATCAACTACTTTAAGTCGATAAAGAAGAAAAATGTAATTATAGGTGCGGCTGTTGCCGTGCTTCTTTTGATCGTTTCCTTTGCCAACATGAAGGACATCCTTTCGTTTAAAAAGGCTCTGACAGTAATCTTTCTGTCCGTTTCAACCGGAATCTTAATCGTACTTCCGAAGGTAAAAAATACCGTCTTCAATCTGGCGTGCATAGCTCTTTATCTGATATTTATTCCGAGAAAAATGCTTGACCGCATAGAGGTACCGTTAACCGAAAATCTTAACGATCTTCGAAGCGGGGCAGTGCTTGTAAATATTCTTATTATCTGCCTGGTTTTTTCTTTCTTTTTATTCGTGACTCAAAGAGTCAATCTTGCGCTTGGCATCGGCAGTTTACTGATACTGATTGCTTCTCTTGCAAATTTCTATGTCTACAGTTACAGAGGAACGTTATTTACATTTAATGATATTTTGGGTCTTGGTACGGCGGTAACGGTCGCTTCCGGTTATTCTTTGTTTTTGACTCCCGAGCTTACCTATTCGATTTTGTACTTTGTGTTCTTTTCTGTTCTCGGCTTTAAACTCGACCTTCCGCTTAAGGGTGCCGGATATCACATCTGCATAACGGCGGTGTCAGCCGCATATATAGGATTTTTCTTTTTCTTTTGGAAGGGGACATCGTATTTTGAGGAACATGAGTTAAAGGGAATATATTGGAATACTTCGGCAAACGAGTCAATAAACGGATTTATGCTAAGCTTTCTGCTGAATATTGACGAGATGCAGATTGAAAAGCCTTCGGGGTATTCAGTCGAAAAGGTAAATGAAATAGCAGGCAGGATTACGAAGAAAGAATCTACGTGTGAAATTAAGCCGAATATTATTTTTATCATGAACGAAGCATGGTCGGATTTAAGGGTGCTTGGAAACCTCGAGACAACTGTAGACTTCATGCCTTTCACGGACTTACTTTCCGAAAATACCGTTAAGGGATATACCTACGTAAATATTTTGGGCGGACTTACCGCAAACAGCGAGTTTGAGGCCCTGACGGGAGATACGACTTCATTTCTCGCACCGGGAGTGGTTGCTTATCAGATGCAGGTGGATCACGAGATGCCGTCGATGGCGACCGTCCTTTCAAATGACGGTTACCAAACTATGGCGATGCATCCGAATATTGATTTTGCTTGGAACAGGGATAAGGTTTATGAGTATTTCGGCTTTGACGATTTCATTGACATCAATGACTTTCAGACCGAATATCTGTACACCGATGACGGATCAATGATAACTGATGAGTGCAATTTCAATGAGATAATCTGGCAGTACGAGCATAAAGAAAGTGACAAGCCGTTATTTCTGTTTGACGTAACCATACAGAACCATTCACCGTATTATTACAATACCGATATCGATGTTTATTTAAAGAAGGTCGGAAATACCGACGCAGCGGATATCGGGTACCTGACGGATGCCGAAACGTATCTGAGCCTTATGAAGAAGACGGATGAAGCCTTTGAAGGGCTTGTCAATTACTTTGAAGATGTAGACGAACCTACAATTATCTGCATGTTCGGAGACCATCAGCCTGCGCTTTCGGACGGCTTTTACGAAGCAATGTTTAAAGACAGCGGGCTTACGGAAGAAGAACAGAACGCACTTAAATATATGACACCTTACGTAATCCGGGCCAATTACGACCTTGATATGAAAGACTACGGCAATATAAGCGCCAACTACCTGGGGGCGGTTTTGCTGGATGCGGCCGAAGTCGACACCTCGCAGTATTTTGCCTTCCTGCTTGATTTGATGGAAGATTACCCCGAAATATCTCACAGGAACGTTGAGTCGATAATAGGGGATGAAAAAATAACGGAATACAGGATCTTGGAATACAACCATTTGGTGAGCAAGAACATACAGGTGAATGTGTTTAATTAAAAAATAGGAAATTGCTGCGCGTGGGAGAGCCAAGTCCCTCTCAGTCACCTACGGTGACAGCTTTAGCCCTCTCAGTCACCTTCGGTGACAGCTCTCCCAGAGGGAGAGCCAAGGGGAGAGCCAAGAGGCTGCACCTAATACTTGCCTCTCCCTT
>CAVJJQ010000093.1:0-10619 GCA_963649755.1 bacterium
GGGAGAGCCAAGAGGCTGCACCTAATACTTGCCTCTCCCTTTGGGAGAGGTGGCCGAGCGAAGCGAGGACGGAGAGGGCGCGCCAGACGTCGAGCGTTCCGCAAGCGGAACGCTTTCTTATTTCAAATAAAAAAAAGTAAGGAAAATTATGCGAATAACCTTTGATAACATTCAATCTTTAAACAAATCACAGGAAACAACCGCTTCAAAGGCGGAAAGCTTGGGAAGCACGGTCCTGGATTCAAACGGAATTGCCAAATCTTATACTGACAACAATACCTATGACGGCACAAAGGAATCGGTTGAAAAGGTAAAGGCTACGGCTGCGCAGACAGATGTGGAAAAGTATTCCGACTATATGTCCGTTCTTTCGGGCTGTATGTCCGAGGAGGATTTTAACGAGGCACTTAAGAATGGGGAAAATCCCGCCACGATAGAAATTAAAGATGCGGTTACGATTATCGACAGGATTAAGCTTGAGGTTGCAAAGTCCGGAAAAGAGGTGGAGGGTTTTACCGACACCCTGGATAAAGAAACTATCAGGGAACTTACGGGGCTTGAAACACTTGCAGCCGAGGCGGAACTTTCCGATGTTACGCTGACAGAGGAAACCTGCGTCGATATAAAGAATGCGTATGAGCAGCTCTCCGAAGTCGATCAAATAACGGATGGGATGAAACGCCTCCTTTTGACGGAGGGGGAAGATCCCACAATAGAAAACCTCTACCTTTTAAAGCATTCGACTGTGGAGACAGGCGAAACTAAGGGATCGGACTATTTTTATCTTGAGTCAACCGGTTACCTTGCAAAAAGAGGTGACGGGGACAATTCGAATGACTTAAAAAGTGAAATAGCAAATCTTCTGATTGAAAATG
Organism: bacterium; assembly: GCA_963649755.1. Classification (GTDB taxonomy): domain Bacteria; phylum Bacillota; class Clostridia; order Lachnospirales; family Lachnospiraceae; genus UBA1258. Next base: position 876 of record CAVJJQ010000093.1, read on the forward strand.
ACATAAGTGTTACCGATGAAAATATCGAGGCATCCAAGTGGCTCATTAAGGAGTCCTTACCTGTCACCGAGGACAATATAAAAAAGCTTGAGACTCTTGATGAAATAAAGCTTCCGCTTACGGACGGCGAGTTTGCAAAGAAGGTTATTATTGCCTGTAAAGAGGGTAAGGCTCCGATAGAAACGGACCTTACAAAGAATGAAAGCATTTATGACGAAGCTGTCAGAATCACGGGCGAAATCGAATCACTGTGTGACGAACCGTTTGTCAAGGAAACCAGGATTCTTGAGGAAACCAGACTTAAGATGCTCACGGAAGCAAACCTGATGCTCTTAAAGAGCGATTATTCGATTGACACAAAGGATCTAAAGAGTTATGTCGAGGCATTAAAAAATCTTGAAAACACACAGTCTTTCAAGGAAGCCAAAGAGGTGACGGAAACAACCGAAGTAGTCGATTCGGTTAAGACACTTCCGGCTATGGTGATTTCTTCTTTTTCCGCAAAGATAAACATTGCAACGCTTGAGGAAATAAACACTGAGGGAGCGGATTTAAGAGAGCGTTTTAAAAAAGCCGAAATTTCTTACGAGCAGGTTCAGACAGAGGTACGTGTCGATCTGGGCGACTCCATCAAGAAAGCTTTTTCGAATATTCCGGAGATTCTTGATAACCTGGGGCTTGAAGACAATACCGAAAATGAAAGAGCAGTTAGAATCCTCGGATATAACAGCATGCCGATTACAAAGGAATCGGTCAATGAGGTTAAAGAAGCCGACCAAAAGTTAAACAATGTTTTGTCAAGGCTTACGCCGTCGGATGCACTTACCCTTATCAGGGACGGCAAGTCACCCATAAAGATGAGCGTCGAGGAACTTAATAAATACCTTGATGCCAAGGAAGACAATGCTGAGGCAAACATCGAAAAATATTCGAAATATCTGTACAAGCTTGAAAAGACCGACGGTATCACCAAGGAAGAAAGAAAAGACTTCATAGAGGTCTACAGGATTATAAACGGTATCGAAAAAGGTGACTCGCAGTCTGTAGGTGCGGTCGTGAACGCCGGTTGGGAACTGACGCTCGGTAATCTAAAGACCGCAATGAAAGCGATGGGCTATAAGGGAAGCGATATAACCATCGGTGATGCTTATAATGCCATAAACTCGGATGAGGTAACGGAAAGAGAGTGGATTCAGGAAAAATATACAGAGATGAAGTCTTCCCTGAAGGCTCCCGAAGAAACGGTAACGGAACTTGTAAATAACAGAATTACCGTAACCGCCGAAAATCTTCAGGCTGCGTTTTATCTCCGGAAAGAAAAAGGAAATGCATTTAAGAAAGCTTCGGAAAGCAACAAGGGAGCGGTAAAGGAGGAAGAAATATCTTTCCTTGATTCTTTTACGGACGAAGAGAGTGCAAAAGAAGCTTATGATACGCTGATAGATGATGCAAAGGATGCGGTTTTCACTGAGTGCATGGAGCAGGAAACCTACATGGATGTCAAGGCACTTAAGCTGGTACACAAACAGCTTTCTTTGGCTCATTCATATTCCGAATGTGATAATTTCGAGGTTCCCATGGAAATCGAAGGCCGGATTACAAGCGTAAATGTAAAGCTGGTACACGGAGCGGATGAAGAAAGCAATGTTTACATTTCTTTGGAGACAGAAAGTTTGGGAACGGTAAACGCAAAGCTTTATGAAGATTCAAACAGCATAGGCGGATATGTGGCCTGCAATTTAAAAGAAACTGTAACAAAAATAAAGGATGCTGCCGATAAAGTAAGTACAGGGATAAGCGTGGTATGGACTGAAAATAAAGATTTTGATTTAAAGCTTTCACGCCTCCCCATGAAAGACAATAAACCGACCGAAACAGTTAAGCTCTACGAAATAGCAAAAAATTTCCTGGAAGCTTTGAAAGGAATCTGATATGAACATTAGCTACAATATTTCCGCCATGATTGCAAACAATGCCCTGAACGCAAACGACAATGCAGTTACATCATCGCTTGAAAAGCTTTCTTCCGGATTGAAGATCAATCATGCAAAGGACAATCCTTCCGGACTTGCAATGGCAAAGAGGATGAATGCTCAGATAAAGAGTCTCGATACGGCAAATCAGAATTCAGAGGACGGAGTTTCGGTAATAGAGATAGCCGAAGGTGCACTCGTAGAGATTGAAGAGATGGTCCAGAGGATGAACGAGCTGTCCGTTAAGGCCTGCAACGGAACCCTCAGCGATGATGAGCGCTCCATGATTGACGACGAGATTACGCAGCTTAAAGAAGAAATAAACAGAATTGCCGAAACGACGATGTACAATGGTCAGACACTTCTTGATGGTTCTTTCGACGTTAAGGGATATACAAGTGAGGCCGATTTAAAGGTTACCACTTACAGTGACGAGGTAAGAAGCGGAAATTATACGATAGATTCGCTTTCTTTATCCTACGATGCGGACGGCAATCTCGACCCCGAGAATTCGTCAATCTCCATATCGGGACCCGGTGTTCCCGCAAGCGGAGTTACGGCGGAATTTATCGGAGATACGATTACCTTAACCGGCAACAACGGATTTGAAATGGAATTTCAGGTAAAGAATCAGCATGCGTTTGACGGAACCGAAACAATTAATCTTGATATAACCGGACTCGGCGCCATGAACCTTCAGATTGGCACAAATGAAGGACAGGAGCTTGGCGTAAGAATCTCGACAATCAGCACAAGGACACTTGGGTTAGACAATGTGGATTGTAAGACAAAGGAAAACGCCGAGGCATTCTTGGAGCAGATGAACACGACTCTTGCATATGTGAACAGTGCAAGGAGCAGGCTGGGCGCATACCAGAACAGACTTGAGCATACCATCAGCACCTTGGATATTTCGGAAGAAAATATGACAGGCGCATATTCACGAATAATGGATGTAGATATGTCGGAAGAAATGACGGAATATACCAACAACCAGGTGCTTGTTCAGGCAAGTACCGCGATGCTCGCACAGGCAAATGAGAGACCTTCGCAGGTACTTCAGTTATTACAGTAGTAAAATACGGAGAAATTCATGACAAAAGACAGGATACAGGCCTTTACCCGCAGGATAGTCAATGCAAATAAAACAGAGATGATAGTGATTCTTTATGACATAGGCTTGTATTATATAGATGAGGCCGTGGAATTTCTGAAAAATGACGACAAGGCCTCCTTCAGAAACAGCATAGATAAAGAACGAGCCGTATTAAGGGAGTTAATGGGATCTGTTGACACCTCAAATGAAATCGGGAAGAACATTTTAAGTCTGTATGTTTTCGCAAAGAAAGAACTGACAGTGGCATATATAAATTTTGACTCAGAGCCTCTTAAGGCAGTCGAAAATATTTTTAAGGGTTTGCGGGATGCATACGACAAAATCAGTTCGCTCGATACCTCGGGTGCCATCATGCAGCATACCGAAAATGTGTACGCAGGTCTGACTTACGGAAGAAATTCCCTAAAGGAACAGGTCGCAGGAACCGACTTAAACAGGGGATATTTGGTATAGCATAAGAAATAGGAAGAAATATTTACGAACACATGTTTTTTTGACAATTAAAAAATCAGCTTTTACAAGGGACTGACGCATTAAAGTCAGTTCCTTGTTTTTATTTTTGCGCGTTTTTCACAAAGTTAAAAAACATCACAAAATGATATTTACAAAAAATAAAACGAAGAATACAATGCATTTACACAGCCAAGTACAACAGATTGGCGGTGATACATTGAAAATTCTTTTTAATGCCTGTGCCGGTTTGATACTTTTAACGGCAGCGGCGACAGACGTTCGTAAAGGTAAGATACCGAACGTTCTACCGGTTCTTTTATTATTCATTTTCTTTGGGTTAGAGACAGTTTCTTTCTTTTTCGGGAAGCCCATTTACCAAATCGAAGAATTGTATGAAAAGATAACAGCAATGATTTTGGTATTTTTCTTTTTGTACCCGTTCTTTAAGATTGGTCGCTTGGGTGCCGGGGACATTAAACTCATCTGCACTAGTTTATTGTTCGTACAATTTGCACTTCAATACGTATTTCTGGTATTTGCGATAGGCGGGGTCATGGGACTAATCGGCGTCCTTATGAAAAAGAAAAATTTAAAGGTACATTTGGGGTTACCGATTTTGATGTCCTTTTGTCTGGCTGTGTGTAGGGACATTTAGGTAAGGCTTTGAGGAGGTAAAAGTGAAAAAGATTTTTGCAATCGCGGGAAAAGAGTCAGGCTATATTCGCAGGTTATACGAATACATACTTTCGTGCTATTCGCAGGATTTCGAAATTGTTCTTTTTACGGATGAGGCATCATTGAGTGAGTATTTAAAGCACAACCACGTAGAGATTCTGGTAAGTGAGGAAGGTTTCAAAATTATGGATAAAGAAAATGTCGAAACCTTCATCGGATTAAGCGAAACTCCCGGGGTCAGCGGAATGGTATATAAATATACCGCCTGCGACTCGATTATGAAAAATATAATGGCAATCTGTGCGACCGAAAAACCGGCCGATCCGGCCAAGAAGAGTTCGTCCAAGGCTCTGATTGGCGTCTATACACCGATCAAGCGGTGTTTCCAAACAACTTTTGCTATAACACTTGGACAAATTTTAGCTAAAACACACAAGGTCCTGTATTTAAATTTCGAGAGCTTTTCGGGCTTTGAAATTTTGAGGAACCGGCAGGGAGGAACGGATCTGTGGGATCTTGTGTACTTTAGCGAATGCGAAGAAGGAAATTTCAGTTACCGAATTAACAGCATAAAGGAAAAGATCGGGGAACTGGATTATATTCCGCCGGTCAAGCTGTTTACCAGGTATGAAGAGGTTTCGGCAAAGAAATGGGAGCGGCTTCTTAACAATCTTCTTACGGCAACTGATTACGAATACATTATTTTGGATCTTTCCGAGTGCGTAAACGGTCTTCTGAATATACTCAGGAAATGCACGAAGATTTATACGATAACCGACCCGGGACACATTGCCTCGGCAAAGGTTGCCCAGTATGAGAATCTACTGCGCACATACGCCTATGATGAGGTCTTGGAAAGGACGGAAACGATTACCATTCCAACCTTTAAGGAAATACCGAGAGAATTCGAACTACTGACAAAATCGGAGCTTGCCGCTTACATACGGAAGATGCTTGCCTTCTCCGAGGGAGCAAGCTATGGATGAGAGAATTCTTGGGATAAAAAAAGAAGTTGCGGAAAGTCTGCTTGAAAAATTTGATTTTTCAAAGGATCTATCAAACGAAGAAATTCTTAGCAAGATAGATGATGAGCTTGTATTTAACCGGTACGACCGAGACATCACTATAGAGGAAAGAATGCTTCTTCGCAGGGAAATATTCAATTCCCTGAGGCGTTTTGACATCATACAGGAATACTTGGATGATGAATCCGTAACGGAAATAATGGTAAACGGATATGAAAGCGTGTTTATCGAACAGGCCGGAATAATATCAAAGGCTGAGAAGAGCTTTGAATCCAAGGAAAAGCTTGAGGATATAATTCAAAAAATCGTCGCAGACTGCAATCGCAGTGTAAATGAGGCATCACCGATTCAGGATGCCAGACTTTCAAGCGGAGAAAGAGTAAACATAGTGCTTCCTCCGATTGCTCTAAACGGACCGATAGTCACGATCCGAAGATTTCCCGACAATCCGATCACAATGGAAACCTTAATAAGCTTTAATTCAATTACAAGGGAGGCGGCGGAATTTCTAAAATCTCTCGTAGAGGCAAAGTACAACATCTTCATCTCCGGCGGAACCGGCAGCGGAAAAACAACCTTCTTAAACGCCTTGTCGCAATATATTCCGGAGGATGAACGTGTAATTACCATCGAAGACTCAGCGGAATTAAGACTTCTCAATGTTAAAAATCTGGTTCGTCTTGAAACAAGGGCGAAAAATAACGAGGGCTGCGTCCCGATTAATGTAAGAGACCTTATAAGGGCGGCGCTCAGAATGCGCCCAGACAGAGTAGTGGTCGGAGAAGTCAGAGGTGCCGAGGCGATTGATATGCTGCAGGCTATGAATACGGGACATCTTGGCTTCCCTTCTTTACTACATTGTTTCCATCGGAGAAATCGCTAAGTTTATCTTGTTTAATTGTTATTTTATGCCCTGATTTAAGAGTTATATCTATGTCGCCACTTGGCGGTAATTCAATTCTTTCGATATAGTTCAAGATGCGGTCACGGTCGATAGAAGTGAAGTTACGAAGTTCTGTTATTGCGGATTTAATTTCTGCAATCTTATCTGTTACATAGGAAAAACTTAATTTATTGGATATTTTGTCCTTGATGCTAACGGTAAGATTGTTGATTTCATCTGTAATAACATTGATTTTGGACTTTACTCGTTCTTTTGCTGCATCTGTAAGACCACCTTCAGCAAGCTGATCAATCAAATTATTGATCTGTTTTTCTCTTGCTGTCTTTTGCTTGCTCAAGCGCTCGATTTCAGTTCCGTTGTTTTGCGAAGATTCCACACATTCAATGAGAATTGCTTCTAAAGAAGACAAAACTTTAGTCTGCTGATTCATAATCTGCTTAAGAGCAATACGAGTAATTTCCTCTATATCATTTTCATCGATACGACGAACTGGGTTAGTACATTCCCCATGCGATTTAATATGGTAGATAGCATGGGTTTTATTTCTGTCTGCATAATCAAAGTGGTATGGCTTGCCACATACAGGGCAAAAAATTTTGCCGGCATAAAGGTGCGTGCCCTGAAATCTTGATTGGGTAGAAACCTTGTCCGGTTTTTCATAAACTGTGATTCTTGCTTTATGGATTCTTTGAGCCATATTAAAAAGGTCATAATCGACTATTTGTAAATCCGGTCTTTCAACGAGAACCCACATCTCTTTAGGTAAAGAAATACGCTTTGATTTTGACTGTCCGGTACCAAGCTTGGTGGACCGCTTATTTATATAGAAGTTACCGATATACCTTTCATCCTGAATCATGTTAGAAACGGAACGACTACATATACTTAGACCTTGCTGTTTAAGCATCCTTTCAATGGAAGCTGGGGTTCCGTTACGGAATACATATTCATCAAAAATCATACGTACTATTTCCGCTTGCTCTTCGTTGATGGTTATAGTCTTATCATTCTTGTGCCAGTCATAACCGAAAGAACAATCCTTAGCGGTAAGAACCTTATTTTTACACCGAAGTTCCTGAGTTTTCTTTCCGCTTAAACTTTGCCTCATTACGTACTGGGCATCCACTGCAAAGTTGATGCTATGCAAGAGACCTGAATTGATGTCCTCAAAATCGTGTATCTGATTATCTTCAAGGGTAAGTACTGTTGCGTATTTTTCTCTCAGAAGATTCGTTAATATTAGCGAATTGTATTCATCACGATTTAATCTTGATAATGCTTTGGTTATTATGAGGTCAAAGCCTCCCTCAGTAAGTAACTGAACCATTTCAATGTATCGTGGTCGTGAAAAGTCATTTTTACCGGAAATACCGTCATCAATATAAGTATCAATGAGCTGTATGTTTGGATGATTAGAAATGTAAGTCATGGCGAGATCTACTTGATTTGCACATGATTCCTTCTGTCCTTCATTGTCTGTTGACACTCGGGCATATATGACAGCACGTATTGGTTCAGTACAGTTTGTATTAAGTTTTTCCCTTAGTTCTTGTGCATAATTCAATAATGTTTACCCCTTTTCGTATTTTAAAAAGCCTTCTTGTAATGAATATATGTCTAACTGGTGTTGCTCCCTGATTTTGCAAAAATTAGCTGTTCTCCAGTGCACATCATTAAGATTATGAACAAGGAGAAGGTCGTATTTATCCTTATTCTTAAGAAATCTCATAAGTTCTGAATGTTCTCCGTTATTCTGATGTTCACTTTCATCAAAATACTGGTCAACTATAGTCCAGTTTGTTTTCTTGTTTGTAAATAAAGTTAATATGTCTCTTTTAATAGGAAGAATTTCCTTCATTTCATTTGATGTACCGAAACGACAGCAGTAAGTAGCAACCTTTAAAGGTTTGTCAAAGGGTGCATCTTTCCATCTAAAAGAGCCGTTTTCCATAGAATAAATAGGTATACCTTTATCACGAAGTTCTTGCATTAAACTCATGCACTTCATGGTGTTTTTACTTATGTGATAAAAATCTTTAGTGATAAGTGCTTTAAATTGTTCTGCACATGACATAAAGCGGTCAAACTCAGGATGCTCGCTTCTGAGAAGACTTTTATCACAGAAGATTTCAACATCTGTATAACCAAGTGATGTTGCAAATTCCGTTAATTTATTCAGTTGTTTCTCATTAACGATTGGTCTTTTCTCAGACGCATCCGTGAAATGGTAAATGGCCGCCTTATTTGTCATTATGCTTTTTAAACTCCTTAATAATTTCCTTGACTGCTGCATATGGAGTTGGATCATCCAGTCCGTATGTATTCTTACGTTCAAGAATTTCTTCTTTAACTCTGCGATTGTGTCGCTGTTTTTCTCTTTTTTTCATTTGATTCCTTTCAGGGCATGATTAATAAATCTAAATGGATAACGGTGACATCCGATTACCGGGAAACACCGGGTTCATAGAACCGATTATTAAGCTGCCTGAGGTTGATTTTTAATGGTTTCGATTTTCTGTATCGCTTTGTCATAGATGTCTTTATCGATGACGTTTGTACGAAGAAGATCGTTTAGCATTAAAATTTGTAATGAGATGTTTGTTTTTTTCTCGTTCATATTGCTACTCCTTTCTTTGTTTATTCTTCGCTCTCGCCTAAGTAAGCAAGAAGCTTGTTCTTTGTAATCTTGTATCTTTTACCTACCTTTAAAGCATGTAGGGTTTTATCTTTGATTAGCTTTCTAATGGTGTTTGGTGATACATCGAGTATTTCTGCTACATCGGAAATATTCATGATATCGGGGTACTTATCTAACAAATTGTTCATTTATAATTCCTCCTAACATTTATGTTGTCGATAGTAACAAAATTGTTACTATCATTATTATACACATGTATGTTAATGTCAACAACAAATTTGTTACTTATGTTATTTTCATTAACAAATTTGTTTTGATATTATCGATTTTTGTTGTTGGGTAAAACATTTTTTGGTATTATTGGATAGTAATATGCTTTGTAATAAAACGATAGGAGATGTTGCTTTATGTATGTTTACAATCCATTTGGACAATCACCGGAGGATTTTGACAGAGAAACTGCGGGAAGTCGTGTTGGGAGAAGAATCAGAGCCATAAGAGAAGAAGAAAATATATCGCAGGGCGAATTGGGAGAAGCTGTAGGGCTAAATGCTAATCGCGTTCAACAATATGAAAACGGTGCACGAAACCCTAAGTTTGAATTATGTAAACAGATTGCAGAGGCTTTGGAAGTAGAAACGAGTGCTTTATTAGATCCTCAAGTAGCAAGCTATATCGGAGCCATGTATGCTTTCTTTGAGATGGAAACCCTTTATGATTTAAGATTGAAAGAAGTAGATGGTCAGATGTGTATCTGCTTTGGCGAAAGTCAGCATGATATAAATGTAAGTACTATGAACAAAAACCTAAAGATGTGGTACGAGCGCAGACTAAAGATGGAAAAGGATGTGATGAATGCAACATCTGAAGAAGATAAGAAGGCTTTAATTCATGATTATCATATGTGGGAGTGGAATTTTCCGCATTCGACCGAAAAGAATGCTCTTTCTAAATCAGAG
>CAVJJQ010000094.1:0-10542 GCA_963649755.1 bacterium
AGGGGAGAGCCAAGAGGCTGCACCTAATACTTGCCTCTCCCTTTGGGAGAGGTGGTTAAGCGAAGCGAGGACGGAGAGGGCGCATAAGACGCCGGAGTTTCGCAAGCGAAACTCTTTTTTATTTCAGATAGTAGAAAGGACCAAGCTTAGCTTGGTCCTTTCCGTGTGTAAAAGGGGAATTTTCTCGGTATAGCTTCGGTCGAAACCAAAACTATATTCATAATTTAACGCAAACTATAGTTATAAAATACAACGATATCACCTACGAATAACACAATTACACCACTGATTATTCTTCGACAGTTCCTTCGAGATAAGCACGATGTTCCTTAAGCTCGGGAGTAATGGGCTCACCGGAATTCTTAAGCTTTACGAGAATATTGTCAAAGGAATGAAGCTTCTGCGTCGTCTTGATATCGTAGCGTTCAATCAGCTCTTTGAAAATAGGGTTTGGAGCGAGCCTATCCCTTAATGACTTGGGGAAAGGACAATAAGTAAGCAAGATTGCCCTTGCAACCTTATTCAACCTCGGTGAACCCGTTCCTTCGTAAAGTACCCAGGTAATGTAGTCGCGCACAAACATTTCCTTGAAGGAATTCTTCGCCTTAACGAGGGACTGCTTTATTTTTTCTTTCGCATCTATGGAAAGCTCGCTGTTCTTTCTGTAAAACTGTACATAATCAAAGTATTCACTTGTGAGAGAACGCTCGCTTACATCATTCCAACGGGCACCCTGCTCACGCTTGCACATTTCCCATCGGAATTCGCCGACAAGCCTTGTGATGGTAGTCTGAAGATCTTCCATATGGAAAGCGGAAATCATGAACCTTGCGGGAGTCGTACGTCTCTTACCTTCGATTTCCTGCCACATGATTCCTCTGGTACCGGCATTTGGGAAGAGTATCACATTCGGAGTTACTTTCGTGCAAATGAACTGGTTGGCTATGTGGGCACGCTCGTTTACATAGGTTGTTTCTCTGTAAAAGGCTCCGTAGTCAACAGCCTGCACCTTCTTAAGTGCATCGATCACGGCATCGGCCGTTACCATGCAGCTTTGAAGCGGCTTGACGATGTCGTCCTCGCAGAAAAGAGGAGTGAAGGTCGTGATGCGTCCGTAGGTAATCTTGTTGACGGTTTGGAACATGTTGGTAAGTTCGTATAAAACTCTTTCGCCGGGATCCCTTGCGAGACGTTTTTCAAGTTCGGGCGGGATCTTTCCCTGCATCTTCAGCTCATGGAGGTGCGTTAAGAAGTCGGTGTCGTACTCGTTCCGGCTCGGGTCTTTGTGAAGCCTGTATATTTCCATGAGCCATTCGTAGGCCGTGTATACACCAAGCTCGGGGTCGCCCTTGAAATCATCAACAATTGTATAAAGAAAAGCGGCGTTTCCGGGACCTGCAAGATCGGCATCGACAAAGCCAAAGTTGAAGAACATCTTCATAACCTTCGGAAGATTTTGATCCTTTACGCTTAGCTGGAAAGCTTCTTCGTAGAGCTTGTAAAAAGAAGCTGTAAGAGTCTGCCTTAACTTTCTCGAAACATCGTCCGTAGCACCTTTATCGGTCATACGCTTGTACTTTGCAAGGTTTATCTTAAATTCGTTTTTAAATTCATCGGACATGTCCGCATAGTCGAGGATGGTGTCAACAGCTTCGGAAAGGTCGACACTTGCAGTCGAATTTAAAGCGGTATTTGCGGCAGCAATCTGAGAGGGAACAATCATCTTTCTTTCATCATATTGATTTTTGCGCGCTTCGATGACGGCTTCATCTGTAAGCTTTAAATTTTTTGCAAGTGCAAAAATTTTGTCGACAGACTGAGTGAGCTTGTCAAACTCGGGAGAGTCGTTCTTTATACGCGGGATGATTTGGGTAAATAAGGATAAAAGGTCCTCGCCGTCTTCCTTTATGAGGCAGTCGGAAACTTTCAAATGATAGTCCGATGCGGCTGTGATTAGCGGAAGGAAAGCTTCGGAATCGCGGCTTCCGCGGTACAAAAAGTCTTTTAGGAAAGGCACTCTTGCCGAAAGCAGATGCTTTAATTCGGAAGGGAAGTCCTTGACGCAGTCATAATAAGAAACAATGTCATCGGAAACATCCGAAACAGGAATTTCTTTTTCAAGCATTGTGATGTCCGAAAGGGAATGCGAAATGATATTGCTCTTGGTGCAAATGTCGCGATAATCTTCATAAATTGAATTTATGAGGTCCAAGTAGTCGTGACATGTCTTTTCCGCATTCAGAGCAAGGTGTGTAAGCAGATGTATCTGGTTTGCCATCGAGACAAACATCATCTTTCCGATTTCGGGATTTGCGTGAACGGTTTGCGTCACAAAGTCCGCGTCCTTAACGGAAAAAGAAATAAAAGACGAGTTTTCAAGTGTTACATAGGAAAAAGAATGTTCACCGCGTGAAATATCAATCAGTCCTACAATATCACCTTTACCGAGTGTTATTTCATCCGTTCCGTATATGGCCTTAACGCTTCCCGATGCGATGATATGCAGCGCGTTTATGGGCTGTCCTTTCTCACAAATCGTAATTCCCGCAGATAATTCTTTCGCTGCCATATTAACCTCCCCAGGCAAATATTTAAGAAAAAATACCCCTTAATTATACAGCAATCCTGACTATCTTCAAGTATTCGCGGCAAAAATGCCCCGCGTGTCATTTTTCTTCTTGTATTTTAGTGAATCTATGTTAGAATGAATTTTGACTATCTGAAGGTTGATTCAGATGGGCATTCGTCGCAAAAAGGCTTAAAATGAGGACAGGTAATGAAGGAATTTAATCTCTACGACTATAAGGGTGAAATTGAAAGGCTCATTACTTACATTCCCTGGTTTGAAAAGAAGGCAGGGGAGAAGGTTTCGCGGATGTATGATGACAACAATTTAAGCGGGTCGTCACTTACTTTTCCGGTATATGAAACCATGCTTTTGAATTTTGTAAATGATGCATCAAAATCAAGTCTTATAGATTCAAACTATGTCTATGCTTATTCAAGCTATCGTATCAGGACTGTTGAAGATGAAAAAAAGGCAATCGAGCAAGCAGATTTAAAGACCTGCGAGGTGCTTGTCAGTATTCTGAGCAAGTATGTGCTCGGCGGCATGACAAAAGGTGCTTTGTGGACGACTGCCGTTGAAGAAGGAATTTTTTTGGCGATTCTTAAGAGATTTAAGGACCTGCTTGATATATGGGATAAACCATTGGCGTAAAGGAGTGTTTTACTATGAGTGACAAGGCGGCAAGAAAGAGGGAACTGATACTTTGTACCGCAAAAGAAATCTTCAAGGAGAAGGGGTTTAAGGCTGTTACCATGAAGGATATAGCCGAAGCCTGCGAGATCAGCAGGGGCGGTCTGTATCTTTATTTTGACAGCACGGAGAGCATTCTTAAGGAGTGCCTTGGCGACGAAAGCTTTGGAAAAAGAAACACGGACGAGGCTCCGGGCGATGCTTTGGTGCAATTTTTGAATGAAGAAAAAAAGAGTATTCTCGGCGAAGAAGATTCGCTCCTTTCGGCACTTTATGAATATCTTTTCTTCGCACCCGAAGATTCGGACATCAGGAAAACGGTTCAAAAGCTTTATGAAGAAAAGCTTTCATATGTTAAAAGCCTGCTTGATGCCGGAGCGGAAAGCGGCGAGCTTTATTGCGATGACAGCGAACTTGCGGCAAAGAATATTCTTTATACTCTTGACGGACTTAGGATTAATAAGAAGACAATCGGAATATCGGAAACAGACGTTGACAAAACCCTTCTTTATACATTGAGCGGTTTTATAGTCGACGAAGAAGCATAAAGGGGATCTGTACATTATGGACGTTAAACGGATATATGTGGAAAAAAAGGAGCCTTTCAGCGTAAAGGCCAAAGAACTCAAAGAAGAAATATCCGGATTTTTGGGAATTAATTCGGTTGAAAAGGTAAGGGTTTTGATTAGATACGATGTGGAAGGAATTTCCGACGAAACTTTGAAAGCCGCTTTGACAACCGTTTTCTCAGAACCTCCGGTTGATGATATTTATCTTGAAAAGTTTGATTTTGCGGAAGGGGACCGAATTTTCAGTGTTGAATTCCTTCCCGGGCAGTTTGACCAGAGAGCGGATTCGTGCGTTCAGTGCATAGGCTTTTTAAATGCAGAGGAAAAGCCTACGGTCAGAACGGCAACTACTTACGTGCTTTCGGGCAACATTTCGGATGAGGAGTTTGCAAGAATTAAGGCAAACTGCATAAATCCGGTTGATTCAAGAGAGGCTTCGCTAAAGAAACCGAAGACCTTGGATACGGAATTTAAGGAGCCTGAGGATGTACCTGTTCTTGAAGGCTTTGTAAATATGGATGAAGCATCGCTGAAGGAGCTTTACTCTTCTTTAAACCTTGCAATGACCTTCAAGGATTTCCTGCACATCCGCAATTACTTTAAAGATGAAGAAAAGCGGAATCCTACCATGACGGAGATAAGGGTTCTTGATACATATTGGTCGGATCACTGCAGACACACGACCTTCTCGACGGAGTTAAAGAACATTACCTTCGAGGACGGTTATTACAGAACGCCTATCGAAACTACTTACCAGAGTTACTTAGATACCAGAAACGAGCTCTTTAAGGACAGACCCGACAAATTTGTCTGCCTGATGGACTTGGCTTTAATTGCAATGCGCAAGTTAAAGGCCGAAGGAAAGTTAAACGATCAGGAGGAAACCGACGAAATCAATGCCTGCTCAATCGTAGTTCCGGTAGAAACGGATAAGGGCACGGAAGAGTGGCTTGTAAGCTTCAAAAACGAAACACACAACCATCCTACGGAAATCGAACCTTTCGGTGGTGCAGCAACATGCCTTGGCGGTGCAATCAGAGACCCGCTTTCGGGACGTTCCTACGTATATCAGGCAATGAGAGTGACCGGTGCGGCAGATCCGACGGTTTCCGTGCACGATACTCTTAAGGGCAAGCTTCCTCAAAAGAAGCTTGTAAGAGGCGCCGCAAAGGGTTATTCCTCATACGGAAATCAGATCGGCCTTGCAACAGGCTATGTAAAGGAAATCTACCATCCGGGTTATGTGGCAAAAAGAATGGAAATAGGTGCCGTAATGGGTGCCGCTCCGAGATCAAACGTTGTACGTGCATCTTCGGATCCCGGAGACATCATTATATTACTCGGCGGTCGTACGGGCCGTGACGGCTGCGGCGGTGCAACAGGATCGTCAAAGGTGCATACGGAAAGCTCGATAGAGACCTGCGGAGCTGAGGTTCAAAAGGGTAATGCCCCCACGGAAAGAAAGATTCAGCGTCTGTTCAGACGTCCCGAGGTCACAAGACTTATAAAGAAATGCAACGACTTCGGCGCAGGCGGTGTTTCCGTTGCAATCGGTGAGCTTGCCGACGGACTTAGGGTAAATCTCGACCTCGTTCCGAAGAAATATGCGGGCTTAGACGGAACCGAACTTGCCATTTCCGAATCACAGGAGAGAATGGCCGTAGTCGTATCCCCCGAGGATGCCGACAAATTCCTTGAATATTCCGCAGAGGAAAATCTTGAGGCTGTAAAGGTAGCTTATGTCACCAAAGAGCCCAGACTCGTGCTGACATTTAAGGATAAAGAAATAGTCAATCTTTCAAGAGCATTTCTTGATACAAACGGAGCACATCAGGAAACGGATGTGGTCGTTGAAATGCCCGATGAAAAAGAAAACTACTTTGATAAGATTGCGATCAAGGGTGTAAGAGAAGCAGTCGATGCCGATGACTTTAAAAAGGCGGCGCTTTTAACCTTGAGCGACTTAAACGAATGCTCCGAAAAAGGTCTTGTCGAGAACTTCGACGCTTCCATAGGCGCAGGTTCGGTACTCATGCCGTACGGCGGAAAGACACAGCTGACCGAGACTCAGACCATGGTAGCAAAGCTTCCGAGCCTCGACAAAAAAACGGATACCGTCACTATGATGAGCTATGGCTTCGATCCATTCCTTTCAAGCTGGTCGCCCTATCACGGAGCTGTATATGCGGTTCTTTCTTCAATGTCGAAAATCGTGGCTTCGGGCGGTGATGCGACGAAGATTCGTTTTACCTTCCAGGAGTACTTTAAGCGCATGACGGAAGATCCCAAACGTTGGAGCCAGCCTTTCTCCGCTTTACTGGGAGCCTATGATGCCCAGATCGGATTCGGCCTTCCTTCAATCGGAGGTAAGGATTCAATGTCCGGAACCTTTGATTCTTATGACGTGCCGCCGACCCTGGTTTCTTTTTCCGTTGATGTGGCAAAAGAAAAGGACGTTATCACTCCGGAACTTAAAAAGGCAGGGGATGTACTGGTATACTTCCCGATTGAACACGATGAATTCGACCTTCCCAATTACGAGAGCACGCTTGAAATGTTTGATTACATCTCAAAGTTAAACGGTGAGGGCAAGATAAAAGCGGCCTACGTAACGGATGCAAACGGAATTTTTGTATCTGGTGCAAAGATGGGCTTTGGAAACAGCCTCACGGTTGAATTCGACGATGAGCTCGAGACGAAAGAACTTTTTGAAAATGCGTTGGGCGGAATTCTTGTTGAAATGGAAGAGATGCCCGAAGAAGATTTGATAGAGCATGTAAGAGTCGGAAAGGTAACGGATAACGGAGTTTACACGCATAAGGGAAAGACTCTTGAACTTAAAGAGGCTCTTGATACCTGGAAAGCACCGCTTGAGAGTGTATTCCCCACAAAGGCATATAAGGGTGACGAAAAGCTTTCGGATGAGATTTATAATGCCGAGAAGGTTTATGTGTGCAAGCACAAAGTTGCACGTCCGAAGGTATTCATTCCCGTATTCCCCGGCACCAACTGTGAATACGATTCCATGAAAGCCTTTGAAAAAGCAGGCGCAGACACGGTTGTAAAGGTATTTAAGAACCTTTCCCCCGAGGATATAAGAGAGTCGGTAGAAATCTTTGAAAAAGAAATTAACGATTCTCAGATTATCATGTTCCCCGGAGGCTTTTCCGCAGGTGACGAGCCGGACGGTTCCGCAAAGTTCTTTGCGACGGCCTTCAGAAATGAGAAGCTCAAAGAAGCAGTTATGAAGCTTTTAAATGAGCGCGACGGGCTTTGCCTCGGTATCTGCAACGGTTTCCAGGCACTTATAAAGCTGGGGCTTGTACCTTACGGCGAGATCATCAAGGAGCAGACGCCCGATTCGCCGACCCTTACCTTTAATACCATCAACCGTCATATATCAAAGATGGTTTACACAAAGGTTGTAAGCAACAAGTCGCCCTGGTTACGTGAAGCCGAGCTTTCGAAGGTATACTGCAATCCCGCTTCCCACGGTGAGGGACGTTTCGTAGCACCCGAGTCGGTTATCAAGGAACTTTTCAAAAACGGACAGGTGGCTACAAGGTATTCGGATCCCGACGGAAATATTTCCATGGACGAGGAATACAATATAAACGGCTCTTACTACGCAATTGAGGGTATCACCTCTCTTGACGGAAGGGTGCTTGGCAAGATGGCACACTCCGAAAGATGCGGGGAGAGCGTTCAAATCAATATCTACGGAGATCAGGACATTAAGATTTTTGAATCCGGAGTTAAATATTTTAAATAATGGAAAATTACCATAAACTTATGGACAAAGAACTTGAAGGGGAAGGCACAGTGGAAAAAAGGCTTTTGCTTCACGCCTGCTGTGCCCCCTGTTCAAGCCATTGCCTTACCTATCTTAAAGGGAAAATAAACATCACCGTTTATTACTACAATCCCAATATTGTGGAAGACGATGAGTTTAATAAGCGTGCCTCGGAGCTTGAAAGACTTGTGAATATCCTAAATGAGGAATATCCGGAAGCAAAAATTTCTTTTTCCGAAGGACCCCATGACAAAGAAAAATTTTTGGAAGCCGCAAAGGGACTTGAGAGCGTTCCGGAGGGCGGCGCAAGGTGCGAAAAGTGCTTTAGGCTGAGGCTGAAAGAGTCTGCAAGAGAGGCTAAAAGGGTAGGCGCGGATTACTTTACGACCACGCTTACGATAAGCCCCCTTAAAAATGCGGAGCTTATTAACAGGATTGGCGAGGAAATATCGAAGGAAGAGGGCATCAAGTGGCTGCCTTCCGATTTCAAGAAAAAAGAAGGATACAAGGATTCGGTGGAACTTTCGAAAAAGTACGGGCTTTACAGGCAGAATTACTGCGGCTGTCCGTATTCGAAAAGGGATTCTGACGAATTTTAAAGGAAAGAGAGTCATTTTATGAAGAAGTTGCTTGATATAATTGCGGATGAAGTTAAAGATGCTTTTGAAAAAGCGGGATATGACAGGGAAGCCGGAAAAGTAACCGTGTCAAATCGTCCGGATCTTTGCGAATATCAGTGTAACGGAGCCATGGCCTTGGCAAAGGCTTTTAAATGCGCCCCGATTGCGATTGCCACAAAGGTTACGGAAATGCTTTTAGGCAGTAAGGTAATTTCGAAGGCAGAGGCGGTAATGCCGGGCTTCATCAATTTAAGTATTTCCGAAAAGTTTGTTGCCGACTATGTGAGTGAAATGGCGGGCTTTGAAAAGTTTGGGCTGGAAGAGCCCGAAACTCCGGCTAAAATCGTCATCGATTACGGCGGACCGAATGTTGCAAAGGCTTTGCATGTAGGTCATCTTCGCCCCGCAGTTGTCGGTGAAGCCGTAAAAAGAATATGTGCCTATACCGGAAATGATATAATCGGCGACGTTCATCTGGGTGACTGGGGTCAGCCGATGGGACTCGTAATGTACGAATTAAGCCTTCGGAAGCCCGATTTGCCTTACTTTGACGATTCTTTTTCAGGTGAATATCCTACGGAAGCGCCCTTTACAGTTTCCGAGCTTGAGGAAATTTACCCCACCGCATCTAAAAAGAGCAAAGAAGATGCAGACTACAAGGCAAAGGCTATGGAATGTACCTTTAAGCTTCAGTCGGGAGTCAGGGGCTACAGGGCTTTATGGAACCATATCATCAATGTTTCCGTAACTGACATGAAGCGCATTTATGACAAACTCGACGTTCACTTTGACCTTTGGAACGGTGAATCAAGTGTTCATGATGCAATTCCGGGAATGGTAAAGTACCTTAAAGACAATAACTACGCCTACATATCAGACGGCGCCCTGGTCGTTGACGTAAAGGAGCCGACCGATACAAAGGAAATGCCTCCCTGCATGATACTGAAATCGGACGGAGCTTCTTTATACAATACGACGGACCTTGCCACCATCATGGAACGTAAGGAAAAGTATCATCCCGACAAGATCGTCTATGTCACTGACAAGCGTCAGGATCTTTACTTTGAGCAGGTATTCCGCTGCGCTCACAAGACCGGACTTGCGGATAAAGAAACAAAACTCCTTCACATAGGACTCGGCACCATGAACGGCAAGGACGGAAAGCCATTCAAGACCCGTGACGGCGGAGTTATGCGGCTTGAATATCTGATTCGCGATATTAACAATCAGATGTACGAAAAGATTAAAGAGAATAAAGAGATTGACGATGCCGAGGCCATGAAGACCGCTGAAATCGTGGGACTTTCCGCATTAAAGTACGGCGACCTTTCAAATCAGCCCTCGAAGGATTATGTATTTGATATGGAACGTTTCACTTCTTTCGAAGGAAATTCGGGTCCGTATATTCTTTATACAATCGTACGTATTAAGTCAATCATTGAAAAGTATAAGGCCCAGGGTAGGGATGTTTCTTTATGCAAGATAGGGTATCCTGTAAATTCCGAGGAAAAAGAACTCATGAAGGCACTTACTTTCTTTGTACCTACCATGGAAGCAGCTTACGAGGAACTTGCACCCAACAAGGTTTGTGCGTTCATATATGATTTGGCAAATGCACTGAACAGTTTCTACCACGAAACGAAGATTCTTTCATGCGAGGATGAGGCAAAGAAAGCTCAGTTTATTGCGCTTATCGATTTGACGCGCAGAGTTTTGGAAACCTGTATAGATGTTTTGGGCTTTGCTGCGCCCGAAAGGATGTAAATGAGAATAGGTCACGGATACGACGTTCATAAATTCACGGAAGGCCGTCCGCTTATAATCGGCGGCGTAAACATTCCGTACGAAAAAGGACTCTTGGGACATTCCGATGCGGATGTGCTGACACATGCGATAATGGATGCGCTTCTTGGCGCAGCTGCACTCGGGGACATCGGGCTTCATTTTCCGGATACGGATGAGACATACAAGGGTGCGGACAGCTTGAAGCTTTTAGAAAAGGTCGGAGATCTTTTGGAAGAGCATATGTATTACGTTGAGAACATTGATGCAACGATTCTTGCCCAGGCTCCGAAGATGCGGCCCCATATCGATGAAATGCGAAAGAAAATTTCGGAAGTCTTAAGAATCTCAATTGATGATGTAAACATCAAGGCAACCACGGAAGAAGGCCTTGGCTTTACCGGCAGGAAAGAAGGAATTGCCGCTCATGCGGTTTGCTTACTCGGCTCGATAAAAGATCTTAAGGATTCTTCGAACTGCACATCCTGCAGCGGCTGCACGAGGGGGTAAGAATTGATT
>CAVJJQ010000095.1:0-9918 GCA_963649755.1 bacterium
CTCCGATACCGAAAAGAGAAGTGTTGACACTTGAACATCCGTATAACCATGCGGTTGTCGAATTTGCAACTGCCTTGTAAAAATCATTGTGACCGTGCCACTCTATCAATTCATGCGGTACTCCGGCATGCGTGTGAATGGCATAAATAATACCCTGAACACTTCTCGGAATAACGGCTCCGGGGAAGTTAACCCCGTAACCCATAGTGTCGCAGGCCCTGATCTTAATGGGAATCTTGTACTCATCCATCAGCTTCATAAGCTCTACGCAGAAAGGAACAACGTATCCGTAGATGTCTGCTCTGGTGATATCCTCAAGATGACATCTGACTGCAATACCTTCTTCGAGGCAGTCTCTTACGACCGAAAGATAGTGACCCATTGCCTGCTTTCTGGTCATCTTAAGCTTTAAGAAAATGTGGTAATCGGAGCAGCTAACCAGAATTCCGGTTTCCTTCATGCCGATCTGTTTAACGAGCTTAAAGTCCTCTTTAGAGGCTCTGATCCAGCTTGTTACTTCGGGAAATTCATAGCCTCTTTCCATACATTTATAAACCGCATCCCGGTCCTTCTTTGAATAGAGAAAGAACTCGCTTTGCCTGATCATTCCGTTCGGACCGCCGAGCTTATGCAAATAATCGTAAATCGTAACAATCTGTTCGGTAGTATACGGAGCACGGGATTGCTGACCGTCACGGAAGGTTGTATCCGTAATCCAAATATTCTTTGGCATATCGTGCGGAACGATTCTGTCGTTAAAAGGAATCTTCGGTATTTCAGAATAAGGAAACATATTTCTGAAAACATTGGGCTTTTCCACATCATTTAAGATGTACATATGCTCTTCTATCTGAAGAAGATTGTTCTTTTCATTCATTGTCACGGGACGATTGGTAAATAAATCCGCATCGTCATACAAATTCTTATCCTCTGTAGCCATATGCCCTCCTAAATTTACATAGGATACGCCGGAATATTAAAATCCGGCGCTGTTTCTGTCTTTCTGTACAATTGTATACAATTATGCAATCTCTGTCAAGCTATGCCTGACTTTCTTTTTTGCTTTTTAAAAGGAGCAAAATCAAACCGAAAGAAAGAAGTCCTACGGAAAGGAACCACTTCGGATGAATGTAATCACCGGTATCGGGCGATTCATCCAACTCGTATAAGGAAACTTCGGTCGAATTAAAGGAATAAAGTCCGTAATTGCCGGTATGTGAAATGTCAAAAGAAACCTTTAATTTGCCGTCATCATTTAGTACGGAAAAAGAAAGATCTTCCAACTGTCCGTCTTCATCCGTACATATCACATGTAAGTTTGAAGAGGGAATATTGTCGGGTAAATCCATTGTGACATTCAAGGTCTGCTTTCCGAATTTGGTAAGCGGAATTTCATTGCCTTCCTCTCTCAGTGAAATTTGGAAAGTCATAAGGTTTCCGGGAAGGGTATCTCCGTAAATTCGTTTATATGCGTTACTGATATCACTGTTTAGAGTATCGTCCTTTTTGACGGTAAGCACATATTTTTCATCGGATCCTGTGAAACTTACGGTGGATAAAGAAGCTTCTTTGTCATAGTAAGCCCCTTCTTTTGCCATATTTAATACGGAACTTAACTCATCCGTATCAAAATTATAACCTTTCCCGTATATGTAGACCGTTTCATCGGGTATAAATTCGGACGCCTCTTCTTTAGTTAACGTGCAGTCGATAATTTTTAAGGTACCGTTAAAATACTCATTGTTTTCGGAAGAAATTACGCAAATCAGACCGCTGAAGCCGGATACGTTCCTGTCAAGGACAGTTCCTGTTCGATCGATGCTTTCGTCACCTACAATTGCAACCTTGATTCCGTTAAGGGCATCCTCACGATAAGAAGAATTTGTAAGCCTTGTGGAGGTCTTTTCATAAGTAAGCTTGGGCAGGCTTGAACCTTGAAAAACAACGGTCCTATAGGCTTCAGAAAGTGTGGAATTCGATAAATCAAAGGCTTCCAAGCCGATTTCTTTTACATTTTCGGGAATCCTGACCGTATTAACAGGACATGAACGGAAAGCCCTGTCTTTAACCGACTTAAGGTTCATGCCGCCGGAAACCGTATTTAAATTAATGCATCCATTAAAAGCCTCTTCTCCCACTTCGGTAACGGAATCGGGAATATAAACTTCGGTGATTTCCGTATGATTTTCAAAGGCCTCCGGACCGATTTTTTTAACGGTTTCCGGAATAGTGACTTTTGTGGAATAACCCTTATAGGCTACCAGAATACCGTCTCCCAAGATGAGAAAATCAGAACTCCCGTTATTTTTCCAATTGTTTAAAAATGCAGTGCTTGCAAAAGCCGAAGGCTCAATTTCCGTAACAGAAGCAGGCACCGAAACTTCCGATAAATCATCACAATGGTAAAACGCTCCGTAGCCTATGTGAGTGACGCCATCCGGAATGGTAATGCTTTGTAATCCGGATCTTGCAAAGGCAAAATCGCCGATAGAGGTAATGCCCTCTTCAATTTCGTACTCGGTCAAATCACTTTCTCCGTAAAATGCCTTTCCGGAAATGCAATCGTCTATCACGGTAAATTTCGGTAAACTGAGCCCTTTTCCATTGGTTTCCGTTAAGAGTGCATCGTCAATCAGATTTACACAAAGATTGTATCCATTTTCCTGCGAACTTGATTCGGTAACGCTTAAATCGGAACTGTCGATAAAGAACACCGCCTGTCTTCCGACAATAATCGTTTCGCCGATAAGTCCTTCTATAGGCGCCGGTTCACTTGAATTATTTTCGGAAACCGAGGTACTTTCCCGTTCATTGTCTTCAGTATCAACTATGTTTACCGGTGTCTTGTCAAAGGTGGAAAACCATTTGTAGGCATATGAATCCTCCGGTGAAATAATATTAAGCTTGGAACATCCGTCAAACGCTGTTTCATGGATAAAACTTACCGAAACGGGAATTTCCACATCTTCAAGATTTACGCAATATTGAAAAGCCTTTACATCGATTGAATTAACCGAATAAGGGATTTTAAGGGTTTTAAGTCCATTACAGTAGGAAAAAGAATAAGCCGGTATCTCCGAAAGATTATTTGAGAAGGTAATATCTGTGATGTTTTTGCACCCATAAAATGCATACGGTTTAATGTCCGTAACGGTGTCCGGCATATTATAGACAGTCATCAAAGAATAGTCATTTGAGGATACGTTCTTTTTAACCTTGGCATTTTCCAAGACCTGATATATGACCTTAAATTCATCGTCATAAAGAACGCCGTTTGAAAAAGTAAAATAGTTGTTCCCGGTTATGGAGGAAAGTGCCGAACAGCCGACAAATACACCCGAACCGAGATCTTTTGTATTTGCGCCGAGGGAAAAGGTCTTTAGAGACGAGCAGTTTGTAAAAGCCGCGGTTCCGATACTTGTGACATTATCGGGGATTGAGACCTCAGATAAAGAAGAACAATTTGAAAAAGCAGCGTAATTAATCTGTTCCAAAGAAGAAGGAAGTTTGAGCTTCTTTACATATGAATTGTCGGAAAAAGCCTCTTCCGCAATAATTTTAATACCATCGGGAACAGACACGGTTTCCGCCGTGCCTGTATATTTTAAAAGCGTATTTCCCGATATTTGAAAATCGGTTTTTTTTGCTTCATCAGCAATTGCTTTAGTTTCGGTAGGAATAGCCGCTACGACCAAGGAAGCAATTATCAATGCCGCACCCAAGAATCTTCTTACGGTTTTTTTAGTCATATCCTATCCCTTACGCGTATGAATTAATGTTTACCTTTTTTTTGTCCTTCATAAAGAACAATGCAATACTGAGCGCAGCAAGCCCACCGGACAAGAACCACTTCGGTGCGATTCCGTCACCGGTCTTGGGACTTCCGTCAATGGTTGCGGTCGCTGAAAGATTCCCGGTATCCACATAAATGGTATACGGTGAAAAGTGCGTTGCGGTAAAGGTGATACAAGGAACACCGTCAATTGTAGTAAACTTGGCATCAAGCTTGTCAAGCTTTTCGTTAACAACACCGGCAGCCTTATTGTTTCCGGCATACTGAGTCAGCACATCGGGAATCGGCATGGTAATTGTTACGCTTAAGCCCGAATAATTGGTAATCTTGTTCGTACCGGTGGCATCATAAAGAGTGATATCCATTGCAGTATATCGAATATTGTCAAGGCTACCGTATTCGTTTGTAAGTGCGGTTTCAACGGCTGCCGTGGCGTTTGCTGTTTCCGCAACCCTGATTACATAATTGTCATTTGAACCGGTTACCTGAGCGGATGCAAGGCTTGTATTCGATATTCCGGACTTTGAAATAACAATTGTATTAGTGTTTGCATTCTTCTTGGTACTTGAAGAAGAACTGTTATTTCCGGATGTGCTCGTCTTTGAAGAACTTCCGGAAGAACTTGAAGAAGCATCTTTAAAGGTTGCGCTAACACTTGCCGAATGGGCAGGCATGGTAAGGGTTGTTGCCGCAACATTGACGCTTGCTATGCCAAGGTCGGTTTCCGTAGGAACCCATTTATCAAATACCTTTCCTGTAGGTGGATTGGTACAGGTGATGATGACGGTTGCACCGGCGGCGTATGAACCCGAACCGTTTCCGTTTGTTACGGTAAGCGTATAAAGGTTGTTACTGCTCGTACTCGTCGACGTCGAAGTCGAGGTTGATGATGAGCCGGATGTTGAAGTCGAAGTCGAAGTCGAAGTTGAACTCGAAGTCGATGAGTTTGAACTGTCGACGGTATACGTAGCAACGATAACGCTGTCTTCCGTAATGTTTGTAAGTGCCTTATTCCAACCCGCGAAGGTATAGCCTTCCCTTACGGGATCCGAAGGTATATCTTCAAGAGCAATACTTGCTCCCTTAGTCACATATAAAAGCTTGGAAAGTTCCGTGCCGTCATAATCATAGAACTGAACCTTAACTGTATCATCCAATACTTCCGATACATCGGCATCAAGAGCTTCGGCAGCCTTCCTGACGGCTGAATCTTCGTAAGAAATGACTCTCTTTGAAGAAACATAATCATATTCATCGGTTTCGGTAGGAGTACCGAATGCTGTGGAAGGAAGGTATACTTCCTCACCGTAGATTACAAGTTCAATTCCCTCCATACAGCCGGCAAAAGCATTCTTACCGATTGAAGTAATGTTTTCGGGCAAAACAACCTGATTCAGGTTCTTGCAATTCATAAAGCATTCATCGGGAATCTCCGTAAGCAAATCCATACCCGTTAAGTCAACTGCAGAAATTCCGGTACAGTTTTTAAATGCTCCGGGAGTTATAGATGAAACGTTTGAAAGGTAAGGATCTTCATCGCTTATCTTAATCTTCTTGCTGCCGACAGATGTACCTCTTGATGAAAGACATTCAAGAATATTGTATGTACCGTCATCATTAACGGAATAAATGATGCCGTTATAGCAGATTACATCCGGTGATGAACTTCCGACACTTGTCATCTTGGTGCAACCCGCAAAAGGAGCATTACCCAAATCTTCCATAGCCGAACCGAGTACTACGCTTGAAAGCTGTTCGCAACTGTAAAACGCATCATCGGGAAGATATTTAACCGTACTCATTGTGACGGAAGTAATGCGGTCATTACCCTGATTCTCTTCTTCTCTTGAATCTCCCGAATCATATTCACGCTTTTCTGTTTTGGAACTTCCGACAGTTGAACCGTAGTAACCGTTAAACAATCCGTAAAGCCTGTAAGTCGCATAATCGTCCGACTCACGGCAATATGCAGCTACACTCTGATTGTTTGTGGCAGTTTCGGAATATCCGTCGGCAACCTTAGATGTATTATTCATAAATCCATTTGCATCGATGGATTTTACACCTGCGGGAATATTGATATTTAAGGCCGCATTAACCAAAGCTTCTTCAGCCGTTGTTAAATAATATGAATATAAGACTTCATTTGTATTGGAATCGCAAACATCGGTAACACCACTTAAAATAGCTTCATATTTCTTGGTAAGAGATGTATCGATATCGTACGATCCAATCGAATCATCCGAATCCGTAATGGTTACGGACGCGCCTTCAGTTCCCGACAGTTTATTCAACTGTTCATAATGAGGATAATCAACAAGGGTCGGATATCCGTTCCTGTTGTCAACTATAACCGTCTGATAATAAGGCGCACCGGTCTTATAGCAAACTCTTAAGCCCGTACTTGAATCTACAAAGTTCGAAGTATCGGTTGCCCATACGAAAGGACCGTAGTTTTCATCAATGTCACCTTCAAAAGTAAGTTCCGAGGAACCCGTACTGAAGGCATTTGCGCCGATGTTTGACACAGGGAAGGACTCATATCCGTCCTTAGGTGTTTCAAAATTCACATAGGTAAGGGACGTACATCCTTCGAAAGCGGAAGCACCGATCTTCGTAACCGAATTTCCGATGCTGACATATTCAAGATTCGTATAATTCTTAAATGCACCGTCAGCTATCTCCGAAATGGTGTCATCTTCGATTATAAGTTTCTTCATATGTTCTTTCAGTGTCGAATTGTCAAAGCATGTCGAAGAAATGGCCTTCACTTCGGTATTTCCGACCTTTTGCGGAATGGTCATGGTAATATCGGTATAGCTTGACGCAGGGATAAACGAAACGGAGGTTAAAGTTCCGTCATTGTCAACAACAAGAATGTACTGGCCGTCGCTTACTTCATACTGTTCTTCACCGTTTGAATCAACGTATACATACGGAACCTGGTTTCCGGCTCCGCTAATTTTACCCCAGGTACTCTTTCTCGGAGAAGCTGTTGACAAAGCTGCATTTAAAGCAGGTCCTTTTACATAAAAATCCGAATATGTAATTGTGGAAAAAATGTCATCACACTCTTCAAAATCTATATATCCGCAAGATCCGGCTCCGTCATCTGCAAAAACAACGGCATGCAGATTGTAACAGTTCCAGAACATATGCTCCGGAAGTGTTACGGTCGGAGTTTGTGTCCTGCCCAAATTCGAAGGCATATTTACATATTGAAGGTTGCCTCGACCCGCAAGCAGGAAATCACCTATCTCGGTTAAATTAATGGGAAGCGTAATCTCTGTAAGTGAACCTGTCGCGCCTCTGGTGCATGCAAGACAGGCATCCCCGAGAGAAGTTATTTTATCGGAAAAAGAAATATTATTTAAAGCAACGTCATTAAAGAAAGCAAAGCCTCCGATTTTGGCATCTGCCTGACCCACTTCACTTAAATTTACATCGGTAAGGCTTGTACATTCGGCAAAAGCTCCGGGCCCGATTTCTTTAACGGAATACGGGAAGGAAACATTTGCAAGCGAACTGCAGCCGTAAAAAGCCTCGGTTCCGATGACGGAGGTTCCTGCGCCCAGATAAATGGTAGAAAGCTGCGAACAGTTCTTAAACGCACGGTTTCCTATTTCGCTTACGTTGCTGAAGGTAATTGACTTAACGTATGAATCAATAAAGGCTTCATCACCGATAAAGGCAATATCACCTGCCAGAGTCATTGAATCAACATTCAATACGCCCTTGAAAGCCTGGTCCCCGATTGCAATTACACTTGTCTTCTCATTTACGTAAAAGCCAAGTGAATCGTTCTTAGACTCGGCTGAAGAGCCGGTACCGCCGGTCTCATAATCAAGATTGGGCTCACCCTTTACCAGATAAACCGTCGGTGTGGTCGTTGAAGTTGCATCCTGAGTATAATCATATGCGGAAACAAGGGTATAATTTCCCCTCAGCTGATAAGTTGAATTGTTATAATCTTCGTTGATGTCACAGAAAAATTTTCTGAACAAAGCATTGTTGTTTGCGTTATCCATTTCGGAGACCCAAACTTTTGCTTCAAACGTTCCCGGATCGGTAGACTGATTATTGGGAGCCGCTACCGACGTGTCTCCGGCAGACTCCCATGCTTTATAAGCCTGGTAATTGTCGTACTTTGTCTTCCATGTATTGTAATCCGCTATAGTATTTTCATATTGTGTGGGAAAATAATTTTTAAAATACCATTCGTCCGAATAATCAACTATGGTATTTGCAGGCTGATGATCGGGATAAGAAATTTCAAAATAGGCAGGATAGGTTTTGCTATTGTATGATACAGTTGATGAATTTGAAGATTTTGCATCAACAAAGGCCTGATAAAAATTATTGTATTCCGTGTCGGAAATCGTTAAATATGATGTGGCAAGATATTTGTTTATTTCAAGAAGGCTGGTCTGATAGCTTGAATTGTAGTTGCAAATAACACCGTAAGTATTTCCGTTATATTTAGCAGAATAAAGTTCAAACTGCCAGCCGTACTCATAATTGCCCTGCGTCTCACGTACATAGTAAGTCTTATAAATCTTGGGATTGGTGCCGTCGGTGTAAGCGTCAAGATTTATGGTTTTTGAAGAAGAAAGTGTAATATCATCACTTTCGTCGGAAGCAACACCGTAATTGTAATTTAAGGCAGTAACCTGATCAGCAGGTATAGATGAATAACCTTCGGAAACCTGTGCGGGTACCAAGGCCACAATTATGGCACTGACCATGCAGACTCCCGAAAGGGATCTTCTGATTGCTTTCTTCACTCTGAAAGGTATTTTCTTTTTCGATTTGGACACTCCCATGCCGTTATCTCCTTAAATTCAGTCAATCTTCTTGGCTACGACTACAAATCTTCCGTTACTCTCCTGGTAGTCACAGGTCGACAGCGTCAAAAGCCTGTCACCGTAAGAAGCGGTTACACCTGTGTCAATCAAACTCAGTTTATCCATTTCTTCCATGTTTGAAATAAATTCTTCCTCGGAAGAAGCATCGATAAACTGATAATATTTAAAAACTATTTCGTCGGTATTGTATATCTTGGACCTGAAGGCATACATGACCTCGTAGGTCCCTTTTTCGTAAATGGTATCGAATTCTATTGTCTTGTGCTTTTCGTACCAGTCGTAATTGGCATAGCTTGAAAGACAGGAAAACATCTTTCCGTTCTTCATGTGATGCCCGTAAAGAATCCAATTATCGTTACCGAGTATCACATCGCAGGAGGCGTCCAAGAAGATACAACCGTTTGCGTCACTCTCCTGATTGAAATTGTGCTTTAGGTAATACTCATTGTCCTCTGTCTGCATCACAGGGTAATCAATTACTGTATCGGCAATTTTAATCCAACCGATTAGGCTTTTGTTTTTATTGTATAAAGCAACATATTCATCCAAAATGTCCGGAATTACGACCTCTTCGCTGTAGTCCTTTTTAACCGAAGCCGTCACATTTTTAAGAATATCCGCATATTTGTCGTCCTTAAGCTCGGCATAGTCTTCGCTTGACTTTTGAACCTTTCTTGCATCGGAATAATACTTTACAAAATAACCGATTGAAAAAACTCCGACTGCAAAAAGAATACCGATTAAAATATTTCTTTTTCGATTAATCCTTTTTACTTCTTTTAAGACTGCCTTCTTAGTCTTTTCATCCATTGGCTTATCAAAGTCTTTGGATTTTTTTTCTTTCTTTTTGGATGCGGAAGGCTTTGCCTTTAAAGGTTCCTCAATAGGCTTATTCTTCAAATCCTCGTAAAGCTCAAAAATTTCATCGTCAAATTTATTGCCGACTTTTGTCTTAAAATTACAATTTTTTACTTCATCGTAAGCTTTCTTGATACCGGCAGCAGTATTTAAATCACATTTTTTCTTAATTAAATCAACCGTTGCCTTGTCTTGCAAAGCAAGCTCATATTCTTTGGCATCGTTAAAGCTTTCGCCATCAACAATAAACATCAGTACTCATCCGTAAATATACACTCTTTTATATTTTACTATATATGGCTTTTTTTACAAGTGGCAAAACAATATATTGATTATATAAAAGTTAGAAAAGCGTTCCGCCTGCGGAACGCTCGACGTCTGGCGCGGTCGCGTTAGCGACAT
>CAVJJQ010000096.1:0-9879 GCA_963649755.1 bacterium
ACTTGCCTCTCCCTTTGGGAGAGGTGGCCGAGCGAAGCGAGGACGGAGAGGGCGCGCCAGACGTCGAGCGTTCTGTAAACAGAACGCTTTTTTTATACTTTTGCCGTTGAACTTGTTTATATAATATGATATAAACAAGTTTGAGGTAAACTTATGGACTATAATTTTTCAGAGGATTTAAAAGCAATAAGAGAAATTCTCGGCCTTTCTCAAAGTGAATTGGCTAAAATAATAGGAACAGAACAAGCAACTGTTTCGAGGAATGAAACTGCCCAAACAAGTCCTTCTTTAAGGCTTTTAGAAGAAGTATATGGGTATGCTTACAGGAAAAATATAAAAATTAATAAGCTGAAGGAAATGCTGTGGAAAGAAGAATTAGGATCGGAATCTAAACTCCTTTTTCATGGTTCAAAAAGTAAGATTATTGGTGAGATAAACGAAAATTGCGGAAGAGCAAATAACGATTTTGGACACGGATTTTATACCGGAGAAAGCTATGAACAGTCGGTATCATTTGTCTCAGGGTTTGAAAATTCTTCAATATATTATCTAAGCTTCGCTGATAAGGATTTAAAATGCAAAAAATATGATGTAAATCTAGAATGGATGATGACAATTGCTTATTATCGCGGAACGCTTGAAGAATATCATGAGCATCCAAAGATAAAAGCTCTTATAGAGGAATCCCGAGAGTGTGATTATATAATTGCTCCTATTGCGGACAATAGAATGTTTCAAATCATCAATTCTTTTATAGGCGGTGAAATAACCGATGAACAATGCAAACATTGTTTGGCAGCAACAAACCTTGGAATGCAATATGTGTTTATCAGCAAAAAAGCTGTATCTCAAATAAATTTACTGGAACGATGTTATATTTCAAATAATGAAAAAGCTTTTTACAAAAAGGTCAGGGCGGAAGAATCCAAATTTGGAGACGACAAAGTTAAATTGGCAAGGATTCAATACAGGGGACAAGGACTTTACATCGACGAGATTTTGAATTAAAGGATAGGATGAAAATCATGGTAAAAGACGAATTACTTTTATGCGAATTACAAGCGAAAGTTTTCGAACTTTCTGTTACTAAAATGAATACCAGTTCGGAAATTTTTATCAGACGATTTATGAAAAGTCGGATAGCCGGTCAATTTGATAACAAGTCGATTTTGGAAAGTAATAATCAATCCGGTGATATTTTAACCGCAATCAATGAAGAATATGGGATTTCCAATTATGGGTCCGTAAAATATACGTCAAACGAAATGTATTGGATAGGGTATATTTACCGATATATTTCTTTTGCATATAATTTAACATCTTCTCAAGTTTATAAAATAATTAAACCCAAAGAACTTAAAGGACTCTATTTGGCATATCATACATTGGATGTAAGTCAGGCGGCTGAAAGAATTTTTGAAGCAAAAAATATTTTTTCAAGCGAAGACGAAGAAATTAAAAGGCAATATCAAATTTTTAAAAGAATAAGGTGTTGTTCGTAGTAAAGTCGGGTATTATTTCAAAAGCACCTGTATTTCTTTATCACCATATACTGCCTGTTTTATGCCTTCTGCCTCTATCCGGTAAATCGCATTTGCCGCAATATGCTCCGCTGCCTGCTCTAAGTCTCTGACACCGCTTGTTGACTCGTATACATCGACAACAGCCTTTACGCCGTCATCGGTAACCACACACTCCGATTCACCCAAGCCTATACGTTTTAAAACTTTGGGAAGAGTAAAGTGTTTAAAGATTTCTGTTTTTTCTTCCTTGGTGTAATCGGGAAGTTCAATGACAGCAAATCTGGAAAGCAGTGGAGCGCTGATGGAATCCTTGTCATTGGCGGTTGCTATCGGGTAAACTCCGTTTGTGGGAATGTTACATTCTACATAATTGTCCGTAAATCCAAGGTTGTCAAGGAGAGTCAGCAGTACATCGGCGGGATTTCCGTTTCCCTTGCCTACAGATGCTTTATCAAGCTCATTTATGATAAAAACAAGGTTCGAAGTTTCGGCCTTTTCAAAAGCTTCCATGATAAGACCGGGTTTCGCGTTTGAATAAATACGAGAGCTTCCGGTAAGCTGCTCGGGGTCGTTAATCGAGCTCATTTCAAGGGTAGTCCAGCTCATTTTAAGAATGCGTGCAACCGCGTAGGCAAGCTGGGACTTTCCGGTGCCGGCAGGTCCTATCAAAAGAAGGCCGTAAGCCGGAAGAGTATGCGTCCTGTTAATCTGAATAATGGTTTCAATGATTCTTTGTTTTACTTTTTCCATACCGTAAAGCTCTTCATCGAGTATCTGACGGGCTCTTATGGGATCGATGGATTCAAAATAGTCACTTTTCCAGTGAATTGAAAGCATGATTGAAAGGGCGTGAAGTGCATGACGGCGCTCCTCGGGAGTTACTTCGGAAGACTTTGCAATGGCAAGGTTTCTTTTTGCCCAAAGACGAATGTTTTCGGGAAGAGTATTTCCGGCACAGGTCAAAAAGTCGGTGATACTCTGGATGCTTGTCATCTTCATTGAATCGGCATCCTCAATATCATCTATATCCTTTGTGCTTTCAACGGGCGGAGCACTCTGAAACAGGCGATTTAACATAAACTGCAAGAATCCGTTTTCACCCGCAAGCTTTGCGCCTCTTACGGAAACTCCTGTCTCCATGATTTTATAAATATTGTAAGTGTTGTCAGCGACAATCGCACCCGAAAGCATGACACAGATATGATTGTCTCCAAGCCACTTTACCAAGTTAACAAATCTTGAATCGACCTTGAGGATTTTCTCCTGTTTTTCATTTCCGTTGTCTTCAAAGGTAAAGAAAGAACCCTTTACGGGACTTGAAAAGAGTCCGCTTGTATGATGTTTTAAAAATCCGCTCCTGTTTTCAAGTACAATTATCGGATTATCCTTGTCAGCAAAATGTTTATCCGAAACGAATGTTTCATAGGTACATTCGACAGATGTGTTTTTATGTTCTTTTTCATTAAAATCAAATACCGGCATGGGTCACCTCACTAAAAATAACTTTGATTTGTCTTCTTTTATCGAAAAATGTTTAACCATGGAAATTTCCGGGTCATCGCAAGTTAATATCTCAATTGTATCAAGAATTTCTTTTGACTCTTTCAGGGATGCTTCGGCTATGTTTTCTGTTAGCTTGCAAAATATATCATTCTTCATTCCACTAATGTATTCTATTACGGTAATTTTTACAAGGTTAATGTTTCATAGATTTAGGCAGCTATGGTACAATAGGTTCGATGGATTGAAATACATACTTCAAGAGAGCATCTTACAATTTCATCATAGCAGTTTATTCAACAGACGAAGGCGTTCTTTGTTATTATAAGTTTGATACATAAACACAGGAGGCGTTAGAGGGGAAATGAACACAAAACTTTTGGTAGCGGTAATTGTTTTAAGCATTCTGTTAATTGCTTTTATTGCTTTGTTTATTTATATGCTTCGCTATATCAGGGAAAATAAATCCCTAAAGGAAGAGGCGAATTTTAATTACAATCGCGGGAAGCTCGACGCGGAGGCAACTTTAAAACAAACCGTTGAAAGATTCGAATTCCGAAAAGAAAAAATCAATGAGTTAAGCGACAGGGAAATCCTGATGGATGTTTGCCAAAACATGTACCGGCTTGCGGCCAGAATGGACAGGATAGAAAGAGGAATCGGAAGCATCGCAGACCACAGGGGGCTTATGGATGACCTCACCGGGCTTATAAAGTCCTTAAGGGAGAGTACGGTTACTGTAAAGGCAGCGGCAGATGAGGCGGAAAAAGTGGTTTCTTTATGCAAGGATGAGGTTAACGCGCTTGCACGTGAAATTTCTTCGGCAGAGTCGGATCTTGGAAAGGTCAGTGATTTTCAGACTGAGGTATCTGACCTTGCATCCTCAATTGAAGATTCTATGTCCGATTTAAAGGATATGGATAAAAAACTTTCGGACCTGACCGTAAAGGTTGAAAAATACGGAAAGGCAGTCGGGCAGAATCCGTTAGGACGCATTGACAGGATTGAGAAGAAGACAGATGCTCTCATTGAAGCTGTGGGTAACCTTGCGGACGGAATTTCGGACTTTAGTAATGATTGCACGGAACAAGTAAAGAACTATAAAAATGCTTACGGGAAACTTGCAAATGACTACAAGAATCTTAACGAAAGATTAGAGGACGCCGAGGATGAAAACAGGCGTGCCAGAGACGAGATAAGTGATTTGCGGGGCGAACTTGACGATGCCGGGGACGAGATAAGGCGTGCAAAGGATGCGGCCGATGACGCGCTTGCCATGTATTTATCCGATTTTTAGGTGGTATTTAATGAAAAAGAAAGTGGTAGTGGGAATGTCGGGAGGAGTGGATTCCTCCGTTGCGGCGGCCCTTTTAAAAGAAAAAGGCTATGATGTCATCGGAGTTACGATGCAGATATGGCAAAAAGAAAGCTACGAGGAAAGCACATGCTGCGGCTTAAGTGCCGTGGAAGATGCAAGGAGAGTGGCGGCTGTTCTTGACATTCCGTACTATGTGATGAATTTTCGGGATGTCTTTAAGGAAAAGGTCATAGACAATTTCATCGATGAGTATGTAAACGGAAGGACTCCGAATCCGTGTGTTGTATGCAACAGATACGTAAAGTGGGAGGCACTTTTAAGAAGGGCTGTCGAAATAGGAGCGGACTATATAGCTACGGGACACTATGCAAGGGTGGAACAGCTTCCAAACGGTAGATTTGCCATTAAAAATTCCGTAACGGCCACGAAGGATCAGACTTACGCACTCTACAATCTCACCCAGTATCAGCTTGCGCATACGCTTATGCCGATAGGCGACTATACCAAGGATGAAATCAGGCAGATTGCAAAGGATTTAAATCTCCCTATAGCAAATAAGCCCGACAGCCAGGATATCTGCTTTATACCTGACGGCGATTACGGTGCCTTTCTTGAAAAAGAAGCAGGTGGCAGACTTAAGGGCCCCGGGAATTTCGTATCCGAAGACGGAAAAGTCTTAGGCAGGCATAAAGGAATAGTAAATTATACGGTAGGACAAAGAAAGGGTCTCAACCTTTCGCTTGGAAAGCCTGTGTTTGTTTCGGAAATAAGACCCACTGCCAACGAGGTGGTAATTTCCTACGAAGACGTTTATTCGGATAGCCTTATTTGCGATAAGGTAAACTTTATGAGTATAGAGGATTTGAAAGAACCCCTTCATGTGCGTGCAAAGGTAAGATACGCGCATAAGGGCGAAGAGTGTACGATAGAAAAGATTGGTGAAGACTTAGTTAAGTGCACCTTTGATAAGCCTGTAAGGGCCATAACTCCCGGCCAGGCCTGCGTGTTTTACGACGGGGAATATGTGCTTGGAGGGGGAACAATTCAGACATGCAACTCTTAGTGAAAACGAGCGATAGCGAAGTTTGAACTTAGAGGCGCAGTCGTTCCGGCGAGCGAAGCGAGAGCGGAACTTCCTTAGACATGCGAACTCTTAGTGAAAACGAACGAATAGCAAATAGCACCGGGTTTATTCCGGTGCTATTTTTATTACACGTATTTCTTTATCTGCTGTAAAACTTACATTCAATCCGGCATAGGAAAGACCGTAAATCCTTTCGGGGTCGTCCTGATAGTGAGGCCTCGGGTCTTCACGAAGTAAGCCTATGAGTGCGTCTAACTTGTCTTCAGGGACAAGTTTCTTTAATTCATCGGGAAAAACAACCGTTAGATTGTCATCTAAGTGCTCGGCTCCGAAGCCTCCGAGTGCATCCGCGTGAATATCAGTGTACGGAAGGTATGGCTTTATGTCGTAAATTGCCGTTTTGTCTTTCATATCCACACCGCTTACGGTAAGGATAGGGCCGAGGCTTTCATCAAAATCAATTTTTTCGAGTTTAACCGAGCTTAAACCTATGGGGTTCGGCCTAAAGGGAGAGCGTGTCGCAAAGACGCCCATTGTCTTATTGCCACCGAGCCTCGGAGGGCGCACTGTGCTTTTTAAGTGCGACGAATCGACTCCGTCAAATCTCCACAGAAGCCACAGATAATTAAACCCCTCAATTCCCTTTATGAAATCCTTAGACCTGAATTCGGGCTCAAAAACAATGCGCCCCGTGAGGGCGGGAACAAGCCCGCTCTGACGAGGCACACCGAATTTCTCTTTAAGGTCGGTATGAATGTAGCCGATAATCCTTAATTCATTCATTACTGCTCAACTGTAACTTTCTCTGCAAGGTAGTAAACTACGGCATACTTGATGCATACCTGATTGAGGTAAGCGTCACCGTAGGTGGAAGCTGCATCGTCACCGCCGAAGAGTTCCAATATTTCGGAATGAAGATCATCGGAGATTGAAAGACCTGCATTCTTGTAAATGGACTCATAAGTCATATCAACGGCTGCCTGAGCTCTTGCTTCGGTCTTTAAGCTCTTTTCATACTCGGTATCGGATAAACCTGTGTAGCTTTCAAATGAATCATAGAGGTAAGATCCGAGATACTGATAGTAGTATGAATTGTAGTAGCTGTACATCTGCTCATCCTGATACTTAAGAAGTGACTTTAAGTGTTTTACATAAGCACGAGGGTAAGAAGAAACAGATGCGTTTGCTTCAATGTAGTCTGTGATGTAGGTGTTGAGATTTGACTCATAACCCTGCTTTTCTGCGTATTCATAGAGTTCGTCTACGGTAGAAGCATAATCACTGTAATATTCCGTAACGAATTCATCCGTAAGTTCGGGAGTAACTTCGATGGAATTGATGACACATTCAAAGGTTGCATCCTTACCTGCAAGGTCAGTGCTTGAATAATCATCGGGGAAAGTAACCTCAACAGTTACCGAATCACCGGGATGATATCCGATTAACTGATCTTCAAAATCATCGATGAAAGTATCGCTTCCGATTGTAAGCTCGGCACCCTCTGCAGAGCCGCCGTCAAATTCGGTTCCGTCCATATATCCGGTATAGTCAAGATTGATGGTGTCACCGTCTGCTACGGTAAGTGTTGCATCGTCGTCATAGTAAGCATGTGCCGAAAGAGCCGACTGAATATCGGACTCAACTTCTTCGTCGGTATACTCAACTTCACTGTAGGGGATGACTAAAGATTCCATGTCAAGGTCTGTTACCTTATTTAAGTTTGCTCCGTCAATGTAGCCTTCCTCGGTAAGACATTCGCTGAAATCCGAAGATGAAGTGGTGGTATTCACACTCTTGAATATGCCCATTGCAATTACAAAAACAACAAGTGCGGCAATTGCGATGCCGAGCACCCATGCAATTATGCTATCAATGTTCTTTTTAACTTTTGCCGATTTAACTTCGGCTTTTCTTGCTTCACGCTTTGCTTTGCTCTTTGAAATACCGGAGGTTGCTTTTTCCTCTGCTGCGGGAGTTACCTCAGGTGTTTCTGTCTTAATTTCTTCGCTCATAACTAATTCCTCTCCGCGCGTATTACCGCGCAACATACTTTGTGATTATACGATTATTTTGGATTTATGTAAATCCCCGTGAGGGTAAAAGAATGTGAAAATCTTGTGAAGAAGTAAAACGATTGCATTGCCGCCTTCCCGGGAAGGTAAAATTACTCTGCATACCGACAGCTCTTCTTTTGCTGCTCGTCCTTACAAATAGGACCGGCAAAAAGTGTGGAATTTACGGCTTGCCCTCACCGTCAGCGAAGTTAAAATGATTGCGGATTTGGAGGAAGATTAGAAAGATTGATTTGAAAGAATTCCCGTGGACTACATTTTTATATTTTTACACCCGAACGGGTTAAAAACGTTAAATGGCGAGAACTGAATATACCCGTTTGGGTGTAAAAGATGTTTCAACACTTGTATAATACCCGAAAGGGTGTAAAATAGTAGTAACTTACGGGAGAAAGAAAATGAATCCAATTGCGGAATTTGTAAAAAAGAACAGAAAAGAAGCAGGTCTTACCCAGGAGCAGTTTGCCATGCGTTCGGGTCTTGGACTTCGATTCGTACGAGAACTTGAGCAAGGCAAAGAAACGGTGCGCATGGATAAGGTTAATGTTGCCTTGGCAATGTTTAATGCTCAGGCTGTTGCCGGAAAGAAGGAGATTGAATGAATACAGCAAGAAATGCCTACATTTATGTGAGAGACTCTTTTGCCGGTATTTTGAAAGAAACAGATGAGGGCTACTCGTTCACGTACGATGCAGAGTATTTGATGTCGGAAAACGCTTCGGCAGTATCACTTACCTTGCCATTGCAAGAAGCAGAGTATACATCAAACACTTTGTTTTCTTTCTTTGATGGGCTCATTCCCGAAGGTTGGCTGCTGAAAGTCGTAACGGACAATTGGAAAATCGACCGACGCGATCGTTTTGGCATTTTACTTGTTGCCTGTAAGGATGCAATCGGTAATGTATCGGTAAGGAGTGAAAAAGAATGATTTGTTACTGTTGCGGTAAACCTTTAACATCGCCTGATGGTACGGGTTGGCATATGGCTTGTATTAAACGCTTCTTTAAAACGGAAACACTTCCGGAAATCGAAATTGACGATAATACTTTGAAACGTCTTGCGTCAGAATCATCCAACCGCGGATTTACGATTCCCGGCGTTCAAAAGAAGCTATCACTGCATCTAACAAGCGATGATGATAAGCCAAGATTAACACTTGTAAATTATCCGACAGGATACATCCTTAAACCTCAGGTTGCTGAATTTGAAGCACTTCCCGAGTCGGAACATTTAATAATGGCAATGGCCGACACTGCAGGAATTTCAACAGTTCCGCACGCGCTCATCGGAAAGAACGGAAATCTTTCATATATTACGAAACGTGTTGACAGAATAGTTTTGAATGGCAAGGTTGGGATGCTTGCCATGGAGGATTTTTGCCAACTTGATTTGCGACTTACCGAAGATAAATACAAGGGTTCCTATGAGAGATGTGCAAAAATAATTAAAAAGTATTCGTCCCGAGTCGGAATTGATATGACAGAGTTCTTTTTAAGACTTGTTTTTTGCTTCATTGTCGGTAATTCCGATATGCATTTAAAAAACTTTTCCCTGCTTGAGGCCGAGGAAGGCTCCGGCAAATATATTCTTTCTCCGGCATATGATTTACTCCCCGTAAACGCAAATATGCCTGCCGATAAAGAACAATTTGCTCTTACCATGAATGGAAAGAAATCGAATATTTGTAAAGATGATTTTTATAAGTTTGCCGACTCTTGCGACATTCCTCGGAATGTCGCCGAAAAGCTTATGAAAAGCCTTGGAAAACTTACCCCATATTGGACAGAAATGTGTGATTCATCCCTGCTTCCGGACGCATTGAAAGAAAGGGTCAAGGAGATAATCAAGAACAGAACGGAAATTATTACATAGAGAAGAAAGGATTTTGAAAAGGTGCCGGTTGATGCGGCGAATAAGATGCCGGATGACTATAAGGACCCTCTCAGTCGCCTTCGGCGACAGCTCTAGCCCTCTCAGTCACCTGCGGTGACAGCTCTAGCCCTCTCAGTCGCCTTCGGCGACAGCTCTAGCCCTCTCAGTCGCCTTCGGCGACAGCTCTAGCCCTCTCAGTCGCCTTCGGCGACAGCTCTAGCCCTCTCAGTCGCCTTCGGCGACAGCTCTAGCCCTCTCAGTCACCTGCGGTGACAGCTCTAGCCCTCTCAGTCGCCTTCGGCGACAGCTCTAGCCCTCTCAGTCGCCTTCGGCGACAGCTCTAGCCCTCTCAGTCGCCTTCGGCGACAGCTCTAGCCCTCTCAGTCGCCTTCGGCGACAGCTCTAGCCCTCTCAGTCACCTGCGGTGACAGCTCTAGCCCTCTCAGTCGCCTTCGGCGACAGCTCTAGCCCTCTCAGTCGCCTTCGGCGACAGCTCTAGCCCTCTCAGTC
>CAVJJQ010000097.1:0-9851 GCA_963649755.1 bacterium
TGCTTTATCCTTCATGCGCGGATTTGCGGTGTTTGACTGAAGGATGACAGCTATCATCTTTTGTGATACGTCAAGGTGCCCGGTCATGTAACCGAGAACTGCCAACAGGTAG
Source organism: bacterium (assembly GCA_963649755.1). Lineage (GTDB taxonomy): Bacteria > Bacillota > Clostridia > Lachnospirales > Lachnospiraceae > UBA1258. The sequence goes on from CAVJJQ010000097.1 coordinate 113, forward strand.
TTTATCGTGGTCTCGTCCATTCCGCACATAGGGAAGCTTTCTTTGGCAACGGCGGTTACGAAGCCTTCATAGGCATTCTTGGTAAATTCCTTTTCCATAGCCTTAAACTTCGCATAGTCGGGTGACTTGTCCGTGATTTCCTCGCACTTGCCTCTGCATATCCAGGAAGCCTTCAGACAGATGTAAGCTTTCTCGCTTGCCTTTGAACCTTTGACAACGGCATTTGCAAGAGCCATCTTGTAGCGTTCGAGCGCCTGATCGTAGGTAAAGGTCTCCGGGAACTCTGTCTGCTCCTTGAAGTTGATCGAAATTTTTTCCTTGATGCGCTTCCCCTGCATCTGAAGAAGCGTGGGAAAATACCTCGTAAGTGCGGTATATCCGCATACGGGACACATGATGACATCATACTTTACAATGTCAAGTTCTTTATAATGCGGTCTGAAGTCAAGATCGGTGCCGATAAGCTTTGCCTTACCTCCCTTAACTGCGCGTGTCTTAAACTCATACTCGCATAAGGGACATTTAACCGATTTATCAAGCAGAAAATCCTTTTCGGTAAGCTCAACAGGCTTCGCTGCTCCGCCTTCTTCTTTCTTTTTATCATCTTCAAAAAGACTCATTCCCTCGAGTCCGCCAAGACCAAAGGATTCAAGTCCGGATAAAATTCCGTCTGCCATTTATATACCTCCGATAGATGCTTAATGGTAACACATGTCAGTTAACGTATTTTTCTTCAAAGACCTCATGCTGCATGGGTCTGTCAAAATAGTAGCCCTGAATCATCTTAACTTTCATGCCCGAAAGAGCCTTTAACTGCTTGTCGGTTTCGATTCCTTCGACGCAGACGCTGACGCCTATCGTCTCCGCAAGCTCCGCAACCATTTTGACAAATGCCTGCGAATAAGCATCTTCAGACAAATCCCTTACAAAGCACTGATCGACCTTTATCACGTCAAAAGGAATCTCTCTGATGTGCTTTAGCGACGAATAACCCGTTCCGAAGTCATCAAGGGCAATCTTTACACCCAATGCCTTGATGCCCTCCAAAATCTTTACCATGCGTTCCATATCGTTTATGGCAAGGCTTTCCGTAACCTCAAGTGTAAGGTTTTTAGGGTTAATGCCGGTTTCTTTAATCGTTGCCCCAACCGTTTCAACTATATCCGGCTGAAGAAGCTGCACGACGGAAAGATTTACATTTACTTTATAGTCGGGATGACCCGATTTGTTCCATTTATCACATTCAAGGCAAGCCGTCTTTAAGACATGGTTTCCGATTGGATTGATAAGTCCCAAATATTCGGCAAGAGGTATGAACTCCTGCGGTCCCACAAAGCCAAGCTCCGACGAATTCCAGCGAATCAAAGCCTCGGCACCGATACACTTATTGCCTGCGGTAATATCGATAATCGGCTGATAATAAACCTCGAACTCCCTGTAACCTTCAAGCATTGCCTCACGCATGTTTTTTTCCATGCCGAGTCGCTCGTTTGAAGCCGTCGTGTAATCGTTTGAAAACTCGGTTACGCGGTTCTTACCGTTTTTCTTTGCCTCATACATGGCAAAATCGGCCTTTTTGATAAGGTCCTGAACATTCTCGCCCATGTCGGGAAACTCAACGACTCCCATACTCATGGTGCAGTAATAATCCGCATCCTTAAGATACCACGGTTTTGAAAAAATATCCTCTATCTGACTGACTATATCCCTGAAAGTATTGTAACTCTGCGGAGGGATGATGATGACGAATTCATCACCGCCCATACGGTAGCAGGTATTCTTAATCCCTTCTATACGCGTCAGGGAATGTGAAATTGCCTTTAACAGTATATCACCGTATTGATGCCCGAGTCCGTCATTTATATGCTTAAAGTCGTCCAAATCCAGATAAAGAAGGGCGCCCTTCGTACCCGAACTCTTCGCACTGTCTATATGTATTGCAAGGTCTCTCTCGCAGCACAGACGGTTATAAAGTCCCGTCAAAAAGTCCGTGTAGGACTGCTGCTCGATTCGCTTCTGGTAGTTCTTTTTGTCCGTGACATCGTAAGCCGCGCATAAAGAAACCTTCCTGCCGTCCACCCAGTTGATGTACGTGTAATGCAGATCATACCATTTGTTTTTCTCCGCATGGAAGACTTCATAAATGCCGCTGTCACGACTAACCAGCAAAGCACTGTCAAACAAATCGTCAAGCTTTCCCGTAGCAAGTTCCGTTGTAAAATAGTTCTTTAAAATGCGGTTTGCGAAAAGTGCCGTTCCGGTTTCGATATCGCGCACATAAATCGCACTTCCGACGTTGTCCAAAATTGCTTCCAAAGAAGCGTAAGAGCTTGCAAGGGAATTTTTCTGAATACGCTTTGTAATGATACTTTGAAGAATCTTTATCGAATCATAAATAAACTTAATATCGTAAGTCGACCATCTGCGATTTATATCCGAGTCTGCAAAGCAGGCGTACATTGAAGGCTTACCGCTTATCATAATCGGTATCGAGCAAAGAGCCGCGGCATTGATATCGTCCATAAAAGCCTTATCGGCTTCGTCCGTATCGGTATCACCGGAAATCACAACGGGCTTGTCAAGATACATGAATCTTGCACGCTTCTGGCCCATCTGTCTTTCAAAATATGGAATCACTCCCGTGTTGTACCACTCGGCTGCAATGTCGCAATATTCCGTACGGCCCTTGACTCTGGCAATATAGGCTCCCGAAATATCAAGATAGGTGCCCACCTGCTTTAGGAGCACATTCATAATGACCTCTATCGCATCGGAAGATTCAAGTAACTGTACTATTTCAGACACGGCCTCTGCACGTTTAAGCGAAGCCTTTGTCTCTTCTTCGGAGAATTTGGATCTTCTGCTTTCAGCCTCGGCACTCTCAACCGAAAGCTTTGACTCAATGATGAGTTCAGTCACGTCACGGATGATATCCATCGAGTCGCTGAATGACTTTAAGGTCGTAACACGGGAAAACTCAAGCGGCAAAACCGCACCCGGCAGCTTTATAAGCTCACCGTCACTGAAAATTCCCGCAATAATCCAGGTAATTAAAGCATTTCCGTTAACATGAAGCGAGACACCTGCCACCTTAATATTGGGTATGCACGTGTCTTCTATTGCCTGAACTTCCAAATCGTCGGATGTAACTCTTTCGTATACCGCGTTTACCACATCTTCGCCGATTAACTCGTTCAAGCGTCTGTAATCGGCACTGTCTCCGGTCTTCTCGCAAATCATTTCGCCTGCCGCATCGACGGCGTATACGTAAATATTTGCGACATTGCTGTACCTTGCCGCTACGCGTTCCAAGATGCAGACATCTATATCAATATTCGAAACAGCACCGTTTGAACCTTTGTTAATACCAATTTCCACAACCAATAACCTCAATCGTTTTCGCTAAATATTGTAGCATAGAGGTCACTTTGCACGCAAGAAGTAGTTTTGGAAACGTTTTCACAGGCTTCAATGAAAAACCCCGGAGATTTCTCCGGGGTGAGATAAATATTCATTGGCGGTTCGCTGTCTCCGCTCTGTCTTCGTGCTTCGCACTCGCTTAATTCGGACGACACTCTCATCTATTGTCCGACGAATAGTTCGGGGCTTCTTTTGTGATGTGAATGTCGTGAGGATGCGATTCACGCAAGGCTGCTGCCGAAATCTTCATGAACTTTCCGTTTTCTTTGAGCTCTTCGACAGTCTTGCATCCGCAATATCCCATACCGGAACGAAGGCCGCCCATCAGCTGGAAGATGGTATCCTCGACGCTTCCCTTGTAAGCAACACGTCCTTCAACGCCTTCGGGAACAAGCTTCTTTGCATCTGTCTGGAAGTATCTGTCCTTGGAACCGTTTTCCATTGCGGCAATGGAGCCCATGCCTCTGTAGACCTTGTACTTACGTCCCTGGAACAGTTCGAAATCGCCGGGTGCTTCGTCGCAGCCCGCAAACATCGAACCCATCATGCAGACATTTCCGCCTGCGGCAATTGCCTTTGTAATTTCACCCGAATACTTGATACCGCCGTCAGCGATAATCGGTATGCCGTACTCCTTGGCTGCCTTGTAGCAATCCATGATGGCGGTTACCTGAGGTACGCCGATTCCGGCAACGATACGTGTCGTACAGATTGAACCGGGACCGATTCCGACCTTAACCGCATCTGCGCCTGCTTCGATCAAAGCCTTTGTAGCCTCTCCCGTAGCAACGTTTCCGGCGATTACCTGAAGATCGGGGAATTTTTCTTTTATCATTTTCACGCATCTGATGACGTTTGCCGAATGTCCGTGTGCCGAATCAAGCACTACCACATCGACATGTGCCTTTACAAGTGCTTCGCATCTTTCAAGGCAGTTAGCGGTAATTCCTACAGCCGCACCACAGAGAAGTCTTCCCTGCTCATCCTTTGCTGCAAGAGGATATTTGATAGTCTTCTCAATGTCCTTTATGGTGATGAGACCCTTTAAATTAAAGTCATCGTCCACAATCGGAAGCTTTTCTTTTCTTGCCTTTGCAAGTATCTGCTTTGCCTCTTCAAGGGTAATGCCTTCTTTTGCGGTGACCAAGCCTTCGCTCGTCATGCAGTCTCTTATCTTCTTTGTAAAATCCGTTTCGAATTTAAGGTCACGGTTCGTAATGATACCTACGAGCTTCTTTCCCTCCGTAATGGGGACACCGGAAATTCTGAACTTGCCCATCAGCTCGTCCGCGTCTTTAAGTGTGTGTTCCGGGGATAAAGAAAAAGGATCGGTAATTACCCCATTTTCACTCCTCTTAACCTTGTCAACCTCATCGGCCTGAGCCTCAATTGACATATTCTTGTGGATAATTCCGATACCGCCCTGTCTTGCCATGGCTATTGCCATGCGATGTTCCGTAACCGTGTCCATGCCGGCACTCATTACGGGAATATTAAGTTTAATCTTCTTGGTGAGGTAGGTAGAAACGTCAACCTGATTGGGAATAACCTCAGAGTACGCAGGAACCAACAGCACATCATCAAAAGTAATGCCTTCGCCGATAATCTGACTCAAATTCATGTCCTCCTTAAATTGTAAAATTCACAGCCCTTTATAGCAATAAACTGCCGGCGTTACTTCCGACAGTTTTTTAACCAAACAGGAATTTGCAATGCAATCTCCTGTTTAGTTAAAAAAAGCACCACGTGCCTAAGATGCACACTCGCGCAAAATGTATATGTCGCAAGCGACCGCGCCAGACGCATGCATTCTGCAAGCGGAATGTTTAATTTTTGCTCTAAAATTTAACACAAGTATCTACCCTTGTCAATCGGTATATACTTTCCAAGGCTCCAACTTCTTCAAGAGAGCCGTAAGCTCATCGTTTGGTTCAAAGATGACCTTCTGATCGCCGTTGTAGAAGAACACATACCTCTTATCGGGCATTGATTCCGTATTGCTCGAAACATCCACGGTCTTTACCTGACGGTTCTTGTATCCGTCAAGGCGGTACGACTTGATGGGAGCCATGATTTCAATCTTGGAAAGCTCGTAAGTCGCTACTCTTTTACGCTTTTCTTTATGCATGACCTTGTCAATCGTAATTTCTTTATCCAAATAGAGATATTCGTATTCGACATCAATGTGAATATTGAAAAAATAAGCCACAACGCCGAAAATCACGGCTACGACGAAAGCATAAACTCCGAAAAGGAAGCAGGCAAGTCCCGCAACAATCGTAAGGCCGATTAAAAGATATTTAAGAAAAAGCTGGTAGCCGGGCGTGCGCCTCTTCACCATGCATTCGATATAAGAATCGCTGTTCATAGAAACCTCCTGAAAAATGCTTCTTTAACTATAGCAAAATTCCGGAGAAAGAAAAACTCTTTTAAGAGAATAATTTTATTTTTCACGAAAAGTTTAGAATTCTTTATAAGCCGTCAATTGACTAAAGTGCGAATTTAAACCATAATGCAAAAGAAGTAATTTGTAACTGTTCAGAGCCAAGCAAAATTTCATAAATCAGACTCGAAATGCTTGCATTTCAAAGGCTGGTTTTGAAATTTTATATGGCGGATACGCCACACCGACGAAATGCGAAGCATTTTGGAGGTTGGCTCTGAACAGTTACGTTATTCAGGAAAGAAGGTTTTACTATGCCCGTAATTGATGAAATCAGGGAAAATCAGGCAAAGATAAAGGATAAAGGTTTTAAATACAAGTTTAAATACTATGTCGGATACTATTGGATTCCGGCGCTTGCCATCATAGGTATAGGAATCTTCGTATTCAGCCTTATTCATACCATGGTGACTGCAAAGGACAGCGGATTTACCGCAATCTTCATAAATGCCGCGGGTACTCCCGATCAGGAAGAATTCACCGAGCGGATAGGCATAGATACCGATAAATACGAGGTGCTCTTCGATTCAAGCTATTACATCAGCTCCGATACCGAATCTTATGATGAAACGACCTACGCCTGCATACAGAAATTCATGGCAGTCGTTGCGTCGGGTACGGCAGATGTAGTCCTTGGTGAAAGTGATGTCACGAGTACCTACTTTAACAGCGAAATGTATGCAGATCTTCGGGATTATTTCACCGACGAAGAGCTTGAAGCCTTAGGTGATAAGGTAATCTGGCACACTCCCATTGATACGGAAACAGGTGAAGTCATAGGTGAAAATTATCCCCTTGCGATTGACGTAACCGATGCCCCGGGACTTACTTCGGTTCCCTGCTTTTATTCGGATAATATTTACTTCTGCATCCTTGCGAATACCTCGCATCCGGATTATGTAATGGAATTTTATGATTATATTTATGAGGAATAAAAAGCAAACCCCATCCGATTATTACCGGATGGGGCTTTTATTATGTTTTATAATTATATTGTGTCGCCTTACCGCCTGCACTCAATCTCCCTTAACTCTTCGGGAGTGAAATAATAATGTTTTCCGCAAAAACGGCAGCTTGTCTCGATGGTCTTGCCTTCGGAAATCATTTCTTGCATCTCTTTTCTGTCTAAAGATGCCAGGCCGTTTGCGAACCTGTCCTTTGAACAATTGCAGGTAAAGCTTGCGGGCATGGAATCAGTAAATTCGATGTCAAAGCCCTTTAACGCAATCTCCAACAGTTCTTTGGGTCCGTTACCCTCTTCCAAAAGCTTTGTAACCGACGTAATCTCTTTAATATTGCTTTCAAGTTTGTCTACAATCTCATCCGAAGCAAAAGGCATGAGCTGGATAATGAATCCTCCCGCCTCGCGCACGGTACCATCACCGTTCACGAGTACTCCAAGTCCTACGGATGAAGGTACCTGCTCACTTGAAGCAAAATACTCCGCAAGGTCGTCACCGATTTCACCTGTTACGAGCATGGTCTCGCCGACATAAGGCTCCTTTAACCCCATATCCTTTATAACGGTCAAGAATCCCGGAGCCAGTGCTCCTCCGACATCAAGCTTTCCGAGTTTATTCAGTGGGAGTTCAACATATGGATTGACCACATATCCTTTTACGTGTCCGTGGCTGTCCGCGGTAACCGTCATTCCCTTTGCGGGTCCTCCGCCCCGGATCTTCAGTGTGACCAGGTCGTCATCACCCTTTTGCATGGCTCCCATCATAAGGCCTGCGGTCATGAGCCTTCCAAGTGCCGCCGTCATAACGTGACTTGTACTGTGTGCCTGCCTTGCCGCTTCCACCGTGTCCTTTGTATATGCGGCAAAAGCACGAATCCGGGCATTTGCTGCCGTTGCTCTGATAATACAATCGCTCATTTCATACACTCCCTTGCCATTACGGCAATCCGTTCACTCTTATCCGTTGGTTTACTCCCTGTATCAACATCGTAAGCATCTGTAAACTCAAGGCCTGAGGCCTCTATGAGTTTCTTTATCGTTGACAACTCGTAGCCTCTTTGCAGATGCGTCTCCGTAAACCTTGAAAACTTGTCGCTTTCCCCGTCACGTACAAAGAAAGTAATGTCATATTCGTTTATCTGAGAGTCTTCATCAAAAGAATTTTCCCAAATAAAGGCTTCATCGTCCCGTGACTCGGCTATCGTCGAATCCCCTATGACATCCCTGTACTTATAAAGGGTATTAAAATCAAAAAGAAACACTCCCTTAGGATCGAGATAATTATTCACAAGTTTAAAAACCGTAAGCAAATCCTCATCCTCAAGGATATAATTAATCGAATCGCAAACGCTTACCACCGCACGCACGGTACCGTAAAGTTCAAACTCACGCATATCCTGACAAAGATAAAGAATGTTGCTGTCGGGCGTTTTCTTTTTCATCGCCTCCGAAAGCATGTCGGGCGATGAGTCGATCCCTATCATATCAAAGCCCTTGGCTTCTAGGCGTCTCGTCATTTCTCCGGTTCCCGCGCCAAGCTCGCATACGAGTCCGTCACATATTCCGATACTATTAAGTTTGTCTGTTATTGCGTCACACCATTCGTCATATGGCGTGCCCTCCATGAACTTGTCATAAAGAGCCGCAAAATCCGTATATGCTTCCATCCTGTATTCTTAATCCTATTTGACAATTTCCTTTAAGGCTTCAATCACCGCATCCATTTCTTCGTCCGTTCCGATTGAAATGCGTATGTAGTCCTTTATCCTCTCGCCGTTAAAGGCTCTGACGATAATATTTCTTTTTCTTAACTCGCTGAAAATGCAGTCTCTTTCAATCGTCGCATGCTTACAAAAGATGAAATTGGTCTCGGAATCGAAGAAGGTAAAGTTAAGCTTCTTAAGCTCCTCCTTTGTCCGTTCCCTGGTCGCAATAATCTTTTCCGTAGTTTTCTTAAAATATGCCGTATCAAGCATGGAAGCCGCAGCCAGTTCAAGAGACGGAAGGTTCAATGTATACGAGTTAAAAGAAAACTTTACGTCCTTTAAGTACGAAATCAATTTCTTTGATCCAAAAGCAAAACCGACTCTTAATCCCGCAAGCGAACGAGACTTTGAAAAGGTCTGAACCACTAAAAGATTTTCGTATTTGTCTGTCAAAGGAAGTGCCGATGTACCGCCGAAATCTATGTACGCCTCGTCAACTATTACTACGGAATCCGGGTTTCTTTTTACAATCTCTTCAATCGATGAAAGAGGAATCGAAAGTCCCGTCGGAGCGTTGGGATTTGCAATGACTATACCGCCGTTTTCTTTAAAATAATCCGAAGGTTCAATCGTAAAATCGTCCTTAAGGCTCACACGCTCAAACGGTATTCCGTAAAGATTTGCCCAAACTTCATAAAAGCTGTAGGTAACATCCGGAAAAAGAACGGGACGTGCGCTGTTAAAGAAGGTCATAAACGACATCGACAATACGTCGTCCGAACCCACGCCCACAAATATCCGGTCTTCGTCCATCCCGTAAACCTTTGAGATTGCGTTTGTAAGGACGCTGCACTCAGGATCGGGATACTTTCTGAAAGCATCGGTGTCTATGGATTTAAGCTTTTCCGCTACGCCCGGTGCCGGAGGGTAGGGATTTTCATTTGTATTAAGCTTAATAAGCCCCGTGCCCTTTGGCTGCTCACCCGGCACATAAGGAACCACACGTCGTACACATTCTTCCCACATACTAAACCTCCGAAACTTATCCACATTCTCTATAAATAAGCGTTCCGTTTACGGAACGCTCACGCCGAGCGCGCCCTCTCCGTCCTCGCTTCGCTCAGCCACCTCTCCCAAAGGGAGAGGCAAGTATTAGGTGCAGCCTCTTGGCTCTCCCCCTTGGCTCTCCCTCTGGGAGAGCTGTCACCG
>CAVJJQ010000098.1:0-9653 GCA_963649755.1 bacterium
CCGAGCGAAGCGAGGACGGAGAGGGTGAGGACGGAGAGGGTGAGGACGGAGAGGGCGAGGACGGCGCGAGAGTTTTAAAAATCTAAACTGTCCACTCTTTCAAGAAGCTCCGTCAAATGCTTTTTGCAATTTTCAATCATCTCGTTCCCCTCGGGATTGTCAAAGCCGATTCGCTTGATGGTACGTCGCATCAGTCTCATATAGCCTATAACCTTCGCCTTGTCCTCAACTTTACGAATGCATTCCTCATCATCGGTACCAAGGTAAAGTGAAAGAGTTTTGTGCCAAATGTATTTGGTGGTTTCATAAGGCAATTTCATGAATTTTTCCGTATTTGCGTGGTTAAGCTCTCCGAAGCCCACAAAGCCCAAGAACATGGAGCCAAGCTCAAATACGGGATGTCCGTAGGCAAGAGTATCCATATCGATTAAGAGTACTTCGCCGTTTTGCATTTCCACGTTATTGGTATGGTAATCTCCGTGAAGCATGGTGAAACGTTCCGGAACAGCCTTTACAAGACTCTTAAGCTTGCTGCTTAACTCTTCAGGAAGATACCCCTCCACAAAATCAGCCCAACCTTCGGCAACCGTCTTCATATTTTCAAATTTCGCGGGATCGACCTCCGTGGAATGAATAAGCTTCAGTAAATCTACAAACTGAGCAACATATTTATCGATATTCTCAGGTTCCTCCGCAATAAGCTCCGAGAATGACTTTGCGTTCAAAAGTTCGAATACGGAACCGTAAGAATCATTCACCTTTACCACATCAAAAGGAATTGCCGTCGGAATTCCGAGAATTAACGCCGTACGTGCAAGTTCGCGTTCGCGATTGATTTCATTTAAGGCATCGGAATTTCTGTAAACTTTCACAACGATTTCGGGATTATAACGATAAACAACACCGTTCGAGCCCTCACCCAGGACTTCACATCCGTCAACGGAAAGCTTTCTGTAAGCCTTCTGGATATTAATCATCTCGGTAAAGCCCGTCATTTCAAAGACGTCGTAAACATCGTTCGAAACACCGATTATATCAAGGTTACTGCATATCTTACGAAGCTTAAGTATTACTCTTAACCCCGCACTTGAAATATACTCTAACTTTTCCGCATCCACTACAATTTTCTTGGCACTTGGATCTATATGGTCCAAAAGTTCTTTTTCCGTTTCGGGAGCGTTAGTCGAATCAATTCTCCCTTCCAAGTAAACATTGGATACAAAATTTTCGTTATTTACCTTTACCACTGAAGTTCTCCCTTCTTTTTACCGGCCAAGCATCATCTTTGCCGTTTCAAGATCTCCCAGGTTCAAAGCTTCCCTGATCCTTGTGGACGAAATATCCTGCCCTAAATACTTTACCTTGTCAATCACGCACACCTTTATATGAAGGCTTGATTCCAAAGACTTTAAAAGCTCCACATTCCCGCGACCCTTGTAGCCGAAAGACAAATCCGGCCCGCAGTAAAGTTCGCTGCAATGCAGGCGCTTCTTTAAAATATCACGTGCGAAGTCCTCGGGCTCCATGCGTGCATTTTCTTTGGTAAGACAGTATTCGACGAGGTAATCGACATTCAGTTCCTCAAAACGTCTGCGTCTCTCTTCGTCCGAATATATCCTCGTATTGTTCTTTTTGTATATATCCGAGGAAAAAGAAAAAGTAAAAACAACCGACTTTAAATCGTCGTTTTTGGAGGTAATCTCTCTTATAAGCTTCTGATGACCCAAATGGATACCTTCAAACTTGCCTATTACAATCCTCGTACCTCCACTGTATTCAATTTCCGATAAACCGTCAAGAATTACCATAACTCACCGTTTACATAAACATTTTAAAGGGCTTGAAAAATCTGCCCGGGGCATTATATTCGTACAGTCCGGTGAAGTCACCTTCCGTATTGTAAACTCTGACAATATCCTTATCGTTAACATTAATGCTGTCTGCAAGCATTTCATGTGTCATCTTGTTCCCGTTGTCTATGTATTTCTTAAATTCCTTTTTAACGTGGATTTCGCCGTAATCCATAAAGCAGAAATCCGTAGGGGTCACGACGGACTCTAAGTTTCCTTCCTGCTTAAGCTTTGTAAGCTCATCAAGCGTATAGGACCTGTCAACCGTAAAGTCCGCAACCCGTGTTCTTTTTAAATCAGTCATGCAGGCTATTTCACCGCATTTTAAAGCGATGTCGGCACACAGACTTCTGATGTATGTGCCCTTTCCGCAGGAAACCCTGATTGTTGCATAGGGCATGGAAATATCCAAAATTTCAATTTCGTAAATTTCCACAAAAACAGGTTTTCTTTCTACTTCACGACCTGATCTTGCCAAATCGTAAAGGCGTTTCCCGTCAATCTTCTTTGCGGAATACATGGGAGGCAGCTGTTCGTAGCCTCCTTCAAAAGACATGATTGCGTCTCTTAATGCAACTTCCGTAACCTTAGGCGCGCGTTCATTTATTACGTTTCCCCAGATATCCAGGGTATCCGTTTCTTTTCCGAGTAAAAAAACAGCGATATACTCTTTTTTCCTGTCATTAAGCATATCGCATAGCTTTGTCGCGTTTCCAAGGCAAATGGGAAGCACTCCCTCCGCATTCGGATCGAGAGTACCCATATGACCGACCTTACGCTGCCCGAAAATTCCCCGCATGATGGCGCAGGCATCAAAGGAGGTAAAGCCCTTTTCCTTGTAAACATTAACCAATCCGTTTATCAAATTTTTATTTTCCCATCTTCTGTGAAATCTTTTCAAGAACCGTGTCGGTTACCTCTTTGAGGGTTCCCTTTAAGGTAACTCCGGCAGCTCTTTCATGTCCGCCGCCGCCGAGTTCCACGCACACCTTGCTCACATCAACGTTTCCGTTTGACCGAAGGCTTATCTTGTATTCGTCGGGCTTCAACTGATATATGTATACGGCCGTTTCAACGCCCTTTACCAAGCGAAGCTGGCTTACTATTCCGTCAACGTCCTTGACGGTGCCGCCGAATTTGTGAAGTGTTTTAGTTTCGGTCTGACTTACTATCACACGTCCGTCCATAAAGGTCTTTGAATCAAGCAAAGCCTGTCCTAAAAGCTTTGACTCGACAAGCGTTCTTTCATAAAAGGTCTCGTCTATGAGCTTTGAAAAGTCAAAGCCGTAGCCTATAAGGTCGGATACCGTTCTTAAGGTCTTCGGTGAAGTGCATGAATACTGCATAACTCCGGTATCGTGAATAATACCTATGTATAAAGAAAGTGCAATGTCTTTGTCAAGCTTGTCCTTATCAAGAAGATCATATACAAGTTCCGAAGCGCTCGATGCGTCCGGAACGATGTAATTGTAGTCTCCGCAGCCCGGATTTGACACGTGATGATCGATATTGATGGTAACTTTTGCACTCTCAAACAAATGCTTTGATGCTCCGAGGCGCTCCGCGGCACAGTCAAGTGCAAAGAAAATGTCGAATATCTCGTTTACGCCTTCGGCATCTTCAATCTTGTCAGTGTCCTTAATGCACATGAAGATATCCTGAGGCTTGTCAAGATAAATATGCACATCACAGTCGGGACGTGTCTTCTTAATATACTGATACAGCGCCATTGTCGATCCGACACAGTCTCCGTCGGGATTTATATGGCCGCTTATACCTATACTCTTTGCATTTATAATTTCTTTATTCAGATTCAGCATTTGATTTGTTTACATCCTCAATAAGCTTAGACATGTTAACACCATATTCAATGGAATTGTCCATGATGAAGGTGATTGCGGGGGTATTGCGAAGGTTAACCCTTCTTGCAAGTTCGCGTCTTATATACCCTTCGGCGCTCTTAAGGCCCTTGTAGGTATTCTTAATGGCTTCATCATCACCCAGAACACTTATGTAAGCCTTGCAGGTCTTTAAATCCGGAGCGACCTCACAGGCTACGACACTTGTCATGGGACTTATCCGCGGGTCCTTTATGTCACCGCGGATAATATTTGCCAATTCCCTGTATACTTCTTCGTTTATACGAATGTTTTTAATACTGTTCTTTCTCATAAAATGCTCTCCGGGTTCAAGCGCAAGCGCAGCTTACATTTGAACCGCCAATCAAAGTTTGAAAGTTTATTTTCAAACTTTCCTCTATCTGGGAACCTCTACCATTTCGTAAGCTTCTACCTGGTCAAGCTCACTGAACTTATCGAAGTTTTCAAATACCAGACCGCATTCAAAGCCTGCCTTAACTTCCTTTACGTCATCCTTGAATCTCTTTAAGGAAGCCAATGTTCCGTCGTAAATGACCTCACCCTCATGAGTGATTCTTGCCTTGCAGCCTCTTGTAAATACGCCGTCAAGCACATAGGAACCGGCAATGTTTCCGATAGCGGAAGCCTTGAAGATCTGACGAATCTCCGCATGTCCGATAACCTTTTCCTCGAATACGGGATCGAGCATACCCTTCATGGCAGCTTCGACATCCTCGATTGCCTGGTAGATTACCTTGTAGAGTCTGATATCTACGCCTTCCTGTTCGGCTGTAGCCTTTGCAACGGCATCTGTCTTTACGTTGAATCCGATGATAATCGCATTCGATGCAAGAGCAAGCGAAACGTCCGATTCATTGATGGCACCTACGCCGCCGTGAATGCACTTAACAACGACTTCATCGTTTGAAAGCTTTGAAAGGCTCTGCTTCACAGCTTCAACACTACCCTGAACGTCAGCCTTTACGATAATATTAAGTTCCTTTAAGTTGCCTTCCTGAATCTTGTTAAACAAATCGTCAAGTGACATTCTTGACTTGATTTCTTCAAGCTTCTTTTCCTTATTCTGAGCAATAAAGGTATCTGCGAAGGACTTCGCCGTCTTGTCCGAATCATGGGCAATAATTACGTCACCCGCATCCGGAACGTTATCAAGTCCCAAAATTTCCACGGGGATTGAAGGACCTGCCGACTTGACACTCTTACCCTTATCGTTAATCATGGCACGAACCTTACCGTGACATGCGCCTGCCGATACGAAATCACCGACCTTAAGGGTACCCTTCTGTACCAAAACGGTTGCTACAGGGCCGCGTCCCTTATCAAGCTGTGCCTCTATTACAAGGCCTCTTGCCTTACGGTTCGGATCTGCCTTGAGTTCCATGACATCTGCCGTAAGAAGAATGGTTTCAAGTAAATCGTCGATACCGTCTCCGCGCTTGGCGGAAATGTTTACAAATTCAGTAGATCCGCCCCAATCCGTGGGGATAAGCTCATATTCGGTAAGTTCCTGCTTTACCTTGTCGGGGTTTGCGCCCGGCTTGTCTATCTTGTTGACCGCAACGATGATTTCAACGCCTGCGGCCTTTGCATGATTGATTGCTTCAACAGTCTGAGGCATAACACCGTCATCTGCGGCTACTACCAAAACCGCGATATCTGTGGAATTTGCGCCTCTCATACGCATTGCGGTGAAGGCTTCGTGTCCGGGAGTATCGAGGAAGGTAATGTCTCTGTCCTTAACATGTACCGTATAGGCACCGATTGCCTGGGTGATACCGCCTGCTTCTTTATCCGTAACCCTTGTCTTTCTGATTGCATCAAGAAGTGAGGTCTTACCGTGGTCAACGTGACCCATTACGCACACTACCGGAGGTCTTTCGATAAGGTTTGCGTCATCCTCGGCATTCTCCTTTAAGAGTTCTTCGATGACATCGACCTTAACGGCCTTCTCGCACATGATTTCATATTCTATGGCTATATTTTCAGCCTCTTCAAAGCTGATTTCCTGGTTTACTGTTACAATCTTACCCTCTAAGAACAGCTTCTTTACGATCTGAGCGGGCTGAATCTTCATCTTGTCGGCAAGATCCTTGATGGTAACGGTTTCTTCAAGGGTGATTACCTTGATTTCTTCTTCCGCTACTTCCGGCTTGGCCTCGGGCTTGATGAATTTACCCTTCTTTCTCTTCATTGCAAGGGTTTCTTCGTCGTCCTCAAGAAGGTAATTCTTGTTGCCTCTTGAGTCGTCCATCCTGCGGCCCTGATTCTTTCCGCCGTCCTTTGTGGGATCAAAGCTCTTATTGCGACCCTTCTTGTTATTATCACGTCTGTCGGACTGAGCCTTTGAAGAAATGTTGGGAGCCGCAAAGCTTCCGCCCTGAGTACGCATACCCTGTCCGGGTCTTGCTATAGCCCCGGGTCTTCCGCCTGCGGGTCTTGCCCCGTCTCTGTTAAAGGGTCTCTGTGAGTCTCTTCTTCCGTCTCCCGTAGCAGGGCGTCCTGCATCTCCTCTTCTTGCATCCTGATTAAATCCGGTGCCTCTTGCGCCTGCGTTGCCTGTTCTTACTCCGCCGTTTCTGTTGTCTCTAAAGCCCTGACGTCTGTTGTCTCCGCTGCCTGACTGCATGTCGTTGCGAGAGGTTCTTAAACCTGCGTCTCTGCTTAAGTTTCTGTATCCGTCGCCCTGACTGTTATCTTTTCTTAAGTATTCCTTCTTGGGAGCCTCGACAATCTCGATTTCCCTGTTAATGACGGGTGTGGGCTTAACCTCTTCGCTTGCGGGCTTAGTTAAAGCTTCTGCCTTGCTTGCTTCAGCACGCTTGCTTTCTTCCTTTGCCGCATCTATTGCCTGCTTTTCCGAAATCTTTTTGTTGATTTCGTCCTGACGAGGCTTGATAAGCGGGCGAACATAATCGTTACCCGAAATCGTATGCTGCTGGTTTGAATGTTTCTGCCCGTTACCCTGATCGCGGTTTTGCATTCCCTGAGGACGATTTGAGCCTTGAGGATGTCTCATTCCGTTGCCCATGGACGAACCCGGCATCTTTGAATTTCCGCTGTTGTTTACCACGAAAATTTTCTTTTTCTTTACGGGCTCTTCGGGCTTTTTCTCGTTAATGGCAGCCTTTGCCTTATTTTCTTCGGGCTTAGCCGTCTCTTCCTTTACTTCTTTCTTTACTGCTTCCTTGGTTTCTTTCTTTGCTTCTTCCAAATTTACTGCCTTTGCCTCCGATTTTTCCTTTGAGGCCTGTTTTCCAAATTTACTGCGTACCTTTTCGCAGGCGGCGTCATCAATGCTGCTCTGTGCAGCCTTTGCCTCAATTCCGTTTTCATTTAAAAAGCTTAAAACATCCTTGCTCTGAATGTTAAGCTCCTTTGCCAATTCATGTACCTTCATATTACTCACTCACCTTTCCGCCCGCATTTGTATCTATAAGCTTCAATATTGACTTTGAAAATCCTTCGTCGCATACGGCTATGCACGAACGTTCTTCCTTTCCCATTGCATGTCCCAATTCGTCTTTCGTGCCGTATTCGTAATATGGCACCTCGTAGAAAGAACACATATTCATAAATTCTTTTTTAGTATTGGCAGATGCATCCGTTGCCGTGATCACTACCCATGCCTTACCGTTGTGGACGGCATCGGTGACCGAAAATGCGCCGCTTTTTACCTTGCCCGCCTTCATGCAAAGGCCCAGCATTGAGTAAAATCTGTTATTCAATAATCAAAGCTCCTCTTTTAAACGCTCAATTGTTTCTTCCGGAATATTTACCTTCAGAGTGCGCTCCAAACCCTTATTCCTGATTGCTTTTTCCAAGCATTCCCTATTCCTGCAAAGATAAGCGCCTCTTCCGTTTTGCTTGCCCTTAAGGTCTATGGTAATAAGACCTTCCGGAGTACGCACCACTCTGACCAAATCCTTTTTATCAAACTGCTCTCTGCAGCCTACGCATACTCTTTTGGGTACTTTCTTTTCCATAGTACATCCTCCAAGGTTAAAAAGCTTATTCCTCGCTTGATGAGTTTTCTTCTTCGTTAAGCTCGTCGCTTACTTCTTCGGAATACTCCTCCGAAAATTCCTCGTCATATTCCTCACTGTCATCATAGTCGCCGTATTCTTCGTCGTTGTAATAGTCTTCGATTCTGAATCCAAAGGCATCCTTTGCCTGAGTCTCCGACTTGATATCAATCTTGTATCCGGTAAGTCTTGCGGCAAGGCGTGCGTTCTGACCTTCCTTGCCTATTGCAAGTGAAAGCTGATAATCGGGCACAACAACCTTAGCTGTCTTTTCATCGGGATCCGCAAATACATTGACGATTTTTGCGGGTGATAAAGCATTCTGAATAAATATACCGGGGTTCTCGTCCCAGTTAACGATATCAATCTTTTCGCCTCTGAGTTCGTCAACGATTGCATTTACCCTTGCTCCGTTGATGCCGACGCAAGCGCCTACGGGATCGACATTTTCGTTGTGTGACCAAACCGCAATCTTGCTTCTTGAGCCGGGCTCTCTTGCAATGCTGACAATTTCAACCGTACCGTCCTTTATCTCGGTAACCTCTTCTTCGAAAAGACGCTTAACGAGCTCTCTGCGGGAACGGCTGACCGTGATACGCGCACCCTTGTTGGTGTTCCTGACCTCTACGATGTAAAGCTTAATACGGTCACCGACCTTGAAGTGCTCCGTGGGAACCTGCTCGGCCTCCATTAAAAGTGCCTCTGCT
The DNA here is from genome assembly GCA_963649755.1 of bacterium. Classification (GTDB taxonomy): domain Bacteria; phylum Bacillota; class Clostridia; order Lachnospirales; family Lachnospiraceae; genus UBA1258. The sequence goes on from CAVJJQ010000098.1 coordinate 8,460, forward strand.
TTACCGAGATCGACACTTATATTCTTGCCTACATATCTTTGAACAATACCGGTAACGATATCTTTTTCTTTTTCATAATAGGTATTGTAAATAATGCCTCTTTCTTCTTCTCTGAGCTTCTGTGTAAGGACATTCCTTGCATTCTGTGCGGCAATACGTCCGAACTCCTTGGAATTGATGTTTACGTTCACAATGTCACCGAGCTTTGCATCAGAAGAAATCTTCTTTGCATCCTCTAAGGTAATCTCTGTTGCCTTGTCCAAAACTTCCTCAACTACAGTCTTCTCAGCATAAAGCTGATACTCATAGGTCTCTCTGTTCATCTCAATCTTTACATTGTCGGCCTTACCGAAATTCTTTGTGCAGGCCGTAATGAGAGAGTTTTCAATCAGATCAAACAAGACATCTTCATCTATCTGCTTCTCCTGTGAGATTAGTTCAATTGCTGCCTTTAATTCCTTGTTCATTTTGGTTTGTCCTTTCGTTTAAAAATCCAAAGCTAATTTTATTGATGCTATGTCGTTTCTGTTTAATGTGATTTCTTCGCCGTTTGTATCGATTGTAACGGTATCCGAATCAAATTTTAAAAGCGTACCCGCAAATTCTTTCTTTTTATTGATAGGCTTGAAAGTCTTAATCTCGACTTCCTCACCTATGCTCTTTTGAAGATGGCTGTCTTTCTTTAAGGCTCTCCCGAGTCCCGGACTTGAAACCTCAAGTATATATGCGTCACCGATGAAGTCATCCTTGTCAAGTTCATCGGACCAAGCGCGACTTACGTTCTCGCAATCGTCAATCGTAACCCCTCCGTCCTTGTCGATGTAAGCCCTCAAATACCACTCGTTTGCCTCGTTTACATATTCAACGTCGTAAATCGAAACACCGAACTGCTTTACTATAGGCTCAAGCATTTTGGTTGCCCTATTCTCAATATCCTCTCTTTTTGTCATATAATCCCTCTTATTCTTAACGTAATAAGAGTGAGCTCTTGCAAGCCCACTCCTAAAATACATCACACTACTTGAAAACTTTACCACTCAAATTCCGATTTTGCAAGCAAAATCTTTGATTTTAAGGATAAAGAGTTTCGCTTGCGAAACTCCGGCGTCTCGCGCGCCCTCTCCGTCCTCGCTTCGCTCGGCCACCTCTCCCAAAGGGAGAGGCAAGTATTAGGTGCAGCCTCTTGGCTCTCCC
>CAVJJQ010000099.1:0-9547 GCA_963649755.1 bacterium
TCATAAGACTGAGTCCCTTCTCTACTATCAATGGTTACGGCTAGGTCAGTTACATTTTCTCCGTCCATCAAGGCTTTACGTGTGGTGCTGCCACGGTGCTTTCGCATGTTGATTTTGTATCCGTCGTACTCAACCTCACATCCGCAGGCGTCAATGAATTTCATGAGCGCACTTCTTCGGCTTAAAGGGCTCTCATCAGTAAAGGCGCATTCCACTCGTTCTGTTACGTCAACTGTTCCAACAGAAAACGGCGTGCCATTTAAAAGCTTAGTCAAACCCTCTGTCGGAGTACCTTCAAAGACAAAAGTCACGAGGTTATATTGCTCTTCATTTAACAGATATGTGATGTGTTCACACTGCGCTGTTGTAACAGGAAAGCCGCTTGCTATCTTCTTACTAACCCTAACGACATTAAAAAACTGTCCGTTTAACTTTGCGATCATGCCGACGCTAAGCGGCTGCGACCTGGAAGCTAAAACAGAAAATGAAAGTGTCTGCTCCCCGGAAAGCTTGTCAGAAAGGGTGGCAGACAATACACGCTTAAAGCTACACTTAAGTGTGCCTTCGCTATCATAAATTTCAATCATGGTTATCTCTCCTAACAGGTGCCAAGGTTACGGACATAGGCAGCATTTTGCGTCCATTGAATTTCCGCGATAATCCTTGATAGAGTCATTCCATCAATTGAAAGCGGAATGGTTACGTTAAATGCCTGATCAGAGGTTTTCTGTCCGATGCAAGAAACTCCTGAAAGCGTTGTATCCATATCGATATGAGAAGGAATTGATGTTTGTAAATCGGCATTCATACCCTTCATGACAGAAGAAATATCATCTGCAAGATTTTCTGCAGAACGCACAGCTGTCTTTCCATTTTTATCAAGAGATCCTGCAAGGCCCTCTACTAACATTTCACCGACCCACCCCATTTCCTTAGACGGAGATGCAATTCCAAAGAAATCACAAATGCCATCCCAAATGGATGAAATCCATCCGCTTACCTTATCCCAAAGCCATGAAGCAAGGGACTGAATTCCCTGCCAAAGCCCTCGTACAAGGTTTGCACCAACTTCTACGATCCTTGGGATCGACTGTGTAATGGCAGAAACAATACCCGCAATTATCTTAGGAACCGCTTTAACAATCTCTAAAATGATGGTGGGAAGATTTTCGATAAGGGCCACAAACAGTTCAACACCTACTTCCACTAACTCAGGAATAGAGTCAATAAGCGCATCTACGATAGCATTAACAATCTCAGGCAGAGCGTTTACGATTGTCTCAATGATTTCGGGTAGGTTTTCAACTATCGCAACCAAGAGGTCAATGCCTGCCTGAACCATCTGCGGTAAGCCTTCTAAAAGAGCCGAAACAATACCATCAATTATCTCAGGTAAAACTTCAACGATTGTAGAAATGATGTCTGGCATTGCATCCACCAGGGCTGTAAGAAGCTGAATGCCCGCATCTATGATCTCCGGGATTGCAGAATAAAAAAATTCAACAATACCGGTAATGATTTCAGGAAGTGATTCAATAAGAGTAGGAAGTGCTTCTATAAGCCCCTCAGCTAAACCAAGAATAAGTTGTAATGCCGCATCCAAAAGTAACGGAAGGTTATCAATTAGACCATTTACTATGGTCGTTATGGCTTCTACTGTAGCTGGTATTAACTGCGGAAGTGCCTCAGAAAGCCCCTCAACTAACGACACAACTATCTGTGTTGCGGCATCGATAAGTAAAGGTAAGTTTTCTATGATGGTATTTACAATCGTCATAACAGCCTGCACCACAGCCGGAATAAGGTTTGGTATCAAGTTTAAGATAGTTGTTAAGACCTCTGAAAACAGGCTTGCTACCGTTTCAAGTATGGTCGGTAAGAGCTCACTGGCAGCAACTATAATTGCATCAAGCGCCGTAGGAAGTGCTTTGATTATGTTTTCAATGACGGGTGTGATATTAGTAATCACGTCCTTAAATGCATCTGCCACATTTTCACAAAGCATACCGATATCCGCATTGGCATCACCAAAGCCTACGACTAAGTTTTGAAGTGCCGCCTGCATGGAACTAATGGATCCTGAAATGGTATGCTCCGCTTCTTTTGCTGTCGTACCGGTGATATCCATGCTTGTCTGAATGACATGGATTGCATCAACTACATCGGCGTATGAGGAAATATCGTACTCAATACCTGAAATAGCCTCAGCATCAGAAAGCAAACGTTCCATTTCCTCTTTCGTGCCGCCATAACCAAGCTTTAAATTATCAAGCATCGTGTAGTTTTGCTTTGCAAACCCCTGATAGGCGTTTTGGATTGAAGACATGTCTGTACCCATCTTATTGGCATTATCAGACATATCCGTGATAGCCATATCTGCGTACTTTACTGCCTTTTCGGTATCGCCTCCTAAAGACTGAATCAAGCTTGCGGAGAACCCTGTGACCGTTTCCATGTAGTCGTTCGCAGACATACCTGCTGTTTTGTAGGCATTTGCTGCATACGTTTGAAGCTCTTTAGAGGAATCCTTAAACAGGGTATCAACACCACCGACTAACTGTTCATAGTCGGCATAAGCGCTAACGACTTCTTTACCAAGATTAACTGCGGCTGTTCCTGCCGCCACAACAACCGCACCCATTGCGGCACCGACTGTTTTTAAAACTGTACCAAGGCCCTTAAACTTACTCTCGGATTTCTCAGCGGCATCTCCTGCTTCGTCAATCTCATCTCCCATGTCATCAGCACTATCGGCAACTTCATCCATTTCGGAATCCATGTTTTTAAGGGAGTCGCCTGCATGATCGTAACTTGAGTTAGCTTCTTCTAAAGCTGCATTATTGTCGTTTAACTCACGCTCCATAGCATTAAGAGAAGCTTCTGCATTATTAAGTTGTATCTGCCAATTTTGCGTTCTTCTGTCAGTCTCCCCAAAGGAATCTGATGCATTCTGAAGAGCAGACCGAAGGGTTTCTATCTTACTTTTCTGTGCTTCGATTTCTTTATTAAGCACAGAGTTTCTCGCCGTAAGAGCCTGTACAGATTTATCGTTTGAATCAAACTGCGAAGATACAAGTTTCATTTCTGAACCAAGTACCTTAAACGACTGGTTGATTTCTGAAAGGGCTTTTTTAAATTCCTTTTCACCCTCAAGACCGATTTTTAATCCAAAGTTATCAGCCATGCGTCTCCTCCTTTCAATCAGATTCCATAAGGGATGATTTCATCAATGGTTAAATTCTGCTTAGGCTTTGCCATGCCGTTATACTGTCTGTGGCATTCCCAAAGATCCATAAACAAACCAAACGGCATCAGCCAGAATTCATCTTGTGATAGATGCAACTGGCAGACGCCGTAATAAAAAAGTCGAGTAAATAACTCTTCGTCACTTACCCGACCTATGCGTTTTTTGATTCCGGTTCGCTTTCTACGTTCCGTTTGGTGCCTCGATACATGGCTTCCATGATGGCTTCTTTGTAATCCATTAACTCTAAAGGCGATGTGAGTAGTTCTACTTCATCTGTTGTAAGCTCCGGTTTCTTATCTTCCGGATTCTTAAGATTGTGAACCAAAATCGACTGATTACATAAAAGAGTAATCAGCCATATGATTTCGTCTAACGCTCCTTCAAAGTTTTCGGATTTCATGAGCTTGTCGCCAAGGTTTTCAAGTCCTCCATATCGGCTTGCGATTTCCTTTGTTGCCTTGGTAGTAAGGAGCATCTCGTACTCCTTGCCACCGATAGTTACAACTGCGCTTCTATCATCCATGAGACCCCTCCTTACGATACGCCTTCAGTGTACTCAGGTTCATAAACATCTGTGTACCAACCGCTAATTACAGATGCAGGTACGCCTGTATCATCTTCAGACACCTCTGCTTTCCAAGGGTGATTGCCAAGAGTGTCCACCTTATTCCTTCTAAGAACAGTACCTTCGATAGAAGGCGTAGAGAACTCGATACTGTCTCCCTTAGTCGTAAGGTTTGTAGCGGGAATTCCAAACTTGACTCTGTAAAGCCAGAAATAACGGTATTTACCGTTTGCCTTCTTTGCTCTAAATCCTACTGCAACAGGATCTCCTCCATCCTCAGATGTAGAAACTAATACATTGTTTTTATCAATGGTAGCTCCTGTAAGATCTGCAGCCACGGAAAGGCCTATGTTATCTACACCGAGTGTAAGCGTTCCACTTTGAAACTCCTTAACAATCTCAGCTGCTCCGTCATCTGCATAAAGCGTTGCCTCTGCAAGCTCTACGGAAAGTTCTGCAGTCATTGCTTTAGCAAGGGACTGGGGCTTTCCGTATGTTTCATCACCGTTTGCATCTTCAGTGATTTTTGAATAATACAGTTTATCTAAACCGATTGTTGCCATTTACTCTTCCTCCAATTCATATAGTTTTGCTACGTCAATAGCGTAATGATGATAGCCGGTATCATCTTCATGGCCTAGGTACCGTCTATCTGTTATTGTAAAATCATTTAAAAGTAAGGCCTTTGCTATCTGCCTTTTTAGGTTCATGTAGTTTCCCTTAGAGAATAAGGAAATCCGCGCTTCCTGTGTTTCAATCCCTGGTTCATCATCTGCATGAAGGTTAAAGCTATCAGATAAAGGCGTAATAACCACGTACTCATCCGGAGCCACATCTGAAAACACACCCGTCTCAACAGGAACATTCAGAGGAGTTAAGGCAGCATTGATATCAGAAAGAATGCTCATAACCTCTTAACCTCCTCTTCTAGTTTGGCTTTCATCGTTTCAGTGCAAGCCTTACTAGATGCCGTTTTCGCGGGCTTTAAAAAAGGCTTTGCAGGCTGGCCGTGTTTACCATACTCAAGGATATTTGCAAGTTGCGCATTACTCTTTCCATCGGGACGTGACTCAGAAAAGCCAATTTTTACATCGTAGTTTCCATCATTATTAAGCCTTGCAGGAGAAACACCTAAGGATCGTTCAAGCTCTCCTGTGCTCCTAGACTTATACTTTGTATTACTTCCAACTACCCCTGAAAGATTACTCTTTACCTTTTCTAAAACGACCTCGGCTCCTGCTTCAAGAACACTCTCAGCAATCTTATCAAAGTCATTTCCAAGCCTTGAAATCTTTAAAAGGAAATCCTCAGGCATTTTAATATCTACTCTAGCCAATGGTCGGTACCTCCCTTTTTGCTAACGCCTCTATGTACATTCCACGGCCCCTTAAGTTTTCTACGGAGGTGATGGTAAAACGCTCACCATCACATATGAGAACATGGTCCGTTGTTACAGTAAGGTTAGGAATTACACGAAAACGGAATAAGTCTGTAGCCTCACTAAACGCAGCAAGGTTAGCCCAGTGTTTGCTTCCATGCCTACCCTCCCGGTATACGCGAATAGACGCAAGGACCACATCTTTCGTAGTAGAGAAACCTTCACTATCCTTTACCTTTGTAGGAAGCACTATATCCGCAAAGCGGTTCATTAATCCAAAACTCATACTCATACCTTCCAATGCCGGTCAAGTAACAAAAGGCAATTGACCGTATTCCATACCTGCTTTGAAGCCGCAGCATTGTCTGCAAAAAAGCCTCCTGTACTTCCATCTCTGCTTTCATAAAAGTGAGAAGCTAGCATGATGACCGCCTGTTCTGTTGTTGGTGGCATTTCATTTTCGCTATAATACCCTTCACTTAAGTGCTGATAGCTTTCCGCATATGAAATGGCGGCAGTGATGTAACTTTCAATCAAAGCATCATCTTCCGTATAGCTTATAATGAGATTTTGTTTTACTTTGTTTAATAGTTCCCCGGTTACCATTACTGCCGCCTCCTTTCATTATGCCTTCATCTGAAGGACCTTAATTGCCTCAGGTAAAATAAGCTTACCGTCAACACGCTGGGTTGCTACAAATCCTGTCTGGTCTGTAGCAGCGTAAAGCTCGGAAAGCTTTTTAAAGCTTCTACCCTGTCTATCTGCAATCCAGTAATAACTGAAATCACCGAATGCAACTGTCTTTGCACCGGCTGCAATAGAAGGAACATAGGAAGAAGTATAAACAGGTCTTCCAAGCAACGTATCCGGCGTACCTGCGGTTAAAGCAGGCTGCCAGAGGTAATTGCCTGTAGTATCCTTTAACTTACGGATTGCCTTAACAGTTGAATCGTTAACTACCCACACAGCGTTCTTACGATAAGGAGCGCCAAGGGAATAAAAAAGATCAATAATCTCATCAGCAGTGATTGCCGTAGCCGAAGCTGCAGTCACACCGATATCTGCACCGCCTGTTTCATTAAAGATTCCGACAGGCTTTCCTGTACCGTCGCCGTTAAAGAAAGCATCCTCTTCCTTGTTACCGATACGACGGGCAAACTCCTTTGAAATATAAGACTCAAGGTCAAATACAGAATCGTTTAAGAGCTCGTTAGAAACCTTTATAAGGGTACCAAGCTTATAAGCTCCGATTGATACCTGAGAGAATGCATCATCACTTTCAGTGATTGCACCTTCTTCATCAACCCAGGAGGCATTTCCCTTGGAAGCTACAACGGGAATCTTTCTGTCTCCGGAAGCAGTCTGAATGATATGTGCAAGCCTACGGAAGATGTTCTCTTCTTCAAGAGCCTCTACCAAAGTGTGCTCAAACTCATCAGGAACAAGGTATCCGCCTTCAGTATCCGTGCCTTCCTGCAAAGCGTTCTGTACTTCGGGACGTACGTTTTTCTTACGCATTGCATTCCAGAAGGACTTAGTATAAACCTTAGAGCTTCTACCAGGCTTTTCATCTTCATCCGAAGCATTCATGGGCTTTTCAGTTATAGGTGCACCGACAGGCTTATTCATTTCAGCTTCAAGTGCTTCTTTTCTTTCCATACGCTTGATTTCGTTAGTAAGGCTATCAAAGTCCTTTTCCATCTTTGCGTATGATGCATCGTCCTCCGGAGAAAGTACTCCGTAGGATCCGGTACGAGTGTCAAGGAAAGAGGTCATGCTCTTCCAAAGGTTAGCGCGCTTATCGCGCAGTTCGTTAATAGTCATAGCTAAATCTCCTTTATAAATAGTTTTTGATAGTTAAAAGACGCTTCTGCAATTCATCTACAGAGCGTCCCTTGGGTTTAATATCTTCAGGCTTTTTTGCCTTTGCGGATATCTTGTTAATAAGTGCCTTTTCCACATCTTTTGCTGAAAAACTGTATCCTTCGCTTTCTGTCGTATTCTTCTCTTCAGTAAGAATCCCATCAGCAAAGCCAAGCTCTACAGCCTTTTTTGCATTCATCCAGGTTTCACAGTCCATCATGTGAGATAACTGCGTGTGGGTTAAACCTGTCTTGATTTCGTAAGCATTGATGATGCCTTCCTTGACTTCATTTAACATTTCGATGGCCTTTTGCATATCTGTATGGTCACCAAAAGCCTCTGTCGCAGGATTATGGATCATCATCATTGCAGTAGGTGCCATAAGAACCTTTGTACCCGCCATTGCGATAACGGAGGCAGCGGATGCCGCAATTCCGTCAATCTTAATCGTTACATCGTCCTTATAGTCCATAAGCATGGAATAAATCTGACTTGCTGCGGTGCAGTCACCACCGGGACTTGAAATCCACACGGTAACAGGACCGTTTTGCGAAAAAAGCTCACTTTTAAACATCTGTGGAGTGATGTCATCATCAAACCATGTTTCCTGAGCAATTGTTCCATAGAACTCAAGTACCCGTTCTTGCGAACCGTTTTCGTCCGTCTGATTTTTCCAATTCCAGAACTTCTTCATCGGTTTCTTCCTCCTTCCCGTCAGTATCTATCGTAGTATCTGCAAAAGCACCCGCGTCTGATAACGGGAGCATGTTGCCATTAATAAGGTAGAGGTCACCGCCTTCTTCTTTTGAAATCCGATCGAGGTTTTCAAGCTCTCGGATGTCGTTTGCGCTCATCCAGCCGTTCTGCCGTGCTGTTGCATAACCGTTCATTCGGCTCTGATAATCTCCTCGAAGTAACCCCTCTACATTGAACTTTACAAAGTACTTCTTCTTTTCATCAGGTGTAAGTAAGGTCCTCTGAATTGACTGCTCCCACCTTATAACCCAAGGGTCAAGTGTGTACTTTACAAACTCCAAAGATTGCTGCTCAATATTTGAAAACGAGGACTTATCAAGGTCTCCTACCATATGGGGAGGAACCCTAAAAATCCTCGCTATCTCATTAATCTGAAATTTTCTTGTTTCAAGAAACTGCGCTTCATTAGGAGAAATGGAAATCGGCGTATACTTCATTCCTTCTTCTAACACTGCCACCTTATTTGAATTCCCGCTTCCGCCAAACGTATTCTGCCAGCTGTCTCTTACTTTAGCAGGGTCCTTAATTGTACCGGGGTGTTCAAGTATTCCGGAAGGTGTAGCACCATTTGCATAGAACTTACTTCCGTATTCCTCTGCGGCAATGGCAAGGCCGATTGCGTTCTTAGCCATAGCAATGGGTGAATAACCGACTAAACCATCAAAGCCAAGGCCCGGAATATGAAGTACGTCCCTTGGTGTTAAGATAACCGTTCCTGTTTCCTTTATCGCCTCATCATTGTTTCTGTTGTATTGATAGAAAAGCTTTCCGTTTTCATCTCTATCAACAGTCATCTTGTTTGGCATTAAAGGATACAAGGCTACGATTTCACCCTTGCCATTTCGAATGATCTGTGCGTAGGCATTACCCCAAAGCAAGAGGTGCGTCATTAAAGTTTCTCTAAAGACAAAAGAACTCATCTCAGGATTTGGCTCATCATGAAGCAGCTGGTAAATCGGATGATCTATTGCCTTCTCTTTGCCACCATCTTCTGTATATCGGTACAAGTGCACCGGAAGTCCCGCAACAGCCTCTGAAAGAATACGGACGCAAGCGTAAACGGCTGTCATCTGCATGGCTGAACGTTCCGTTACTAATTTACCTGCAGACGATCCTCCCATAAAAAAGGAATAACCGCTTCCTGCTGTTCTGTTTTGAGGCTTATCTCTTGAGCTAAATCCGAATAATTCTTTTATGTTCATGTTTCCTCCGTTATTGATTTATACGTTTATCTATGATAAATTTTTCTTATATTCTTAAAGGTCCTTCAGGACTTTACCTTTTAAATCATGCCGTTTCCGGCAGCATTTCACTTTTTTTATTTCTAAGAAAGGAAGGTTTATATGATTCCCCAAAAACAACTTAATACTATTGACCGCAGATACTTTATCGTGCATGCAGCTACGACCGGTTATTGTATCCTGCAATCGAGGAACACTCTTCACTTCTGGTACCTGCAAAGCAAGCAACCTGACTCTGAAAAAATCTACATCATGCACAGTCACTTTGAAGGTCAAAATTTCCACTCTCACAGCAATGCAAAAAGCTTTCAATCTGCAATCTCGCAAATCAAATCTCACGATAACTTTCAGTTAAGGAATCGTCTTCCCGAATATCATCTTGGCTATTCATTCGAAGAAATAAATCGGATGAACGAAGAAGTCGTCTTTTATTTTTAAACATTAAAGAGCACCCACATATGTAGATGCTTTTCTACGGTCTGTCCTTAACCCTGAAT
>CAVJJQ010000100.1:0-9441 GCA_963649755.1 bacterium
GTATTATAGGTCCTATTTTATTTCGAAACAATGGAATATATGCAGTTATTGCATTAACAATGGTTTTAATTATAAAAGCCTTAAAAAAACCTAAGACCGGAAATTTACTTATGCATACGGCGCTGGGATTACTTGTGGGGGTGGTAATTTCGGTAGCGTTAGAGCAGGGCTTGCAAGCACGCAAAGGCTCTTTAAATGAGGCATTGAGTTTGCCATATCAGCAAATTGCTTGTGCCTATATGGAAAACAAGGAACAATTTGCAGAGGAAGATGCGAAAATAGTAAAAGAAATCCTTCCGGAGGTAGAAAACTATCGCGCTGCTGTGTCTGATCCAATAAAAGGAAGCGGAAACGGGATGGGATGCTTTAATGAATTTTTAAAACTATATTTAAAACTATTTGTAAAGTATCCTGAAAGTTATGTCAAAGCATTCTGCCTTTTGGATGCGGGGTATCTGTCAATAACTGATATTAGCTTTGCGGAGATTTCGGGAGTATACCTGACTGGTACAAAAGAAGGTTTTGAAGTTTATCATACATCACTATTTCCGCCTCTTGAAAAAATATGTGAAAAGCTTTATACAGAAAACAAATATGAAAACGTTATAGTCCTTAATCTATTATGTTCTCCGGCGTTGTATTTTTGGATACTGATAGGCGCCATGTTAAATATTGCACACAAAAGAAGAAGCGAACTTTTGCCTATGCAAATTTTTATGCTTGTATTGCTTTTAACTATTTTTGCAGGTCCATGTGCTTTGAGCAGATATGCTTTACCATATATAATCTGTGTGCCGATTTATCCTGCTTGTGCCAATTGCGAAATTACAGCAAAAGAGGTTACAGATCTATAGTTATAAAAATGGCAGCACGGCAACTACAGCTACTGCGACCGCGCCAGACGTCGAGCGTTCCGTAAACGGAACGCTTTTTTATAAAAAAACTTTAAGCAGTTGCACATACGTCTTGTGTTGATTAAAATATTAAAGGTGTATGGACATACACAGGGAGGTAATATGAAAAAGAAACTATTGGCAGTTTTGCTTGCAACCTGCATGGTAGCGGGGTGCGGCACGGGAAGTGCTACGGAAAGCGTAAGCAGTGTTTCGGAAAGCGCAGAAACCGAGAGCACGGAAAAAGAAACCGTAAGCACTGAAGTTCAATCTTCGGAAGAAGATGGCTCAATCTATATTGAAAAGATTGAGGGCTTAAGCGATGACTTCATAAAGGGCGTGGATATTTCGACGGTACTTGTTGAAGAAGCCTCGGGCGCGGTTTACAAAAATGAAAACGGCGAGGAAGAGGACATTTTCAAGATTCTTTCGGATGCCGGCGTCAATTACATCCGCGTAAGAGTTTGGAACGATCCTTACGATGAAGACGGGAACGGATACGGCGGAGGAAACTGCGATTATGAGTCCGCAGCCGAGATAGGAAAGAGAGCAGCCGAGTACGGAATGAAGTTGCTGGTTGATTTCCATTATTCGGATTTCTGGGCAGATCCTTCAAAACAGTTTGTACCGAAGGCTTGGGACGGAATGTCTCTTACGGAAAAAGAAACCGCTCTTTACGATTATACGGTTGAAGCACTTGGCCATATAATTTCCGAAGGCGCCGATGTCGGAATGGTGCAGGTCGGAAACGAGATAAACAACGGCATGGCAGGTGAGACCGATTGGAGCAATATAGCAAGCCTGGTTGCAAAAGGATGCGAAGCCGTTAAGTCGGTTAATTCGGACATTAAGACGGTTGTTCATTTTACAAATGTCGAGACCCCCGGTCCTATCTACAATAATCTTAAGAAGCTGCAGGCTCTGGATGCAAAGGTTGATATAGTCGGACTTTCCTACTATCCTTACTGGCATGAAGGGCTTACGAATCTTATGTCAGTCATCAATACGGTAAAGACAAAATACGGGTATGAGGCCATGTGCGTTGAAAATGCATACATGTTTGATACCGGTGACGGAGACGGAAATGCAAACAGCGTAGGAAGCGACGATGTATGTGAAAATTATCCAGCATCCGTACAGGGACAGGCAGCAGAGGTAAGAGACGTATGTGCCGCAGTTTCTCTGGTGGGCGGTATCGGTTATTTTTACTGGGAGCCTGCATGGGTTCCTGTTGACTCATCCACCTGGGAGCAGGGCTCCGGCTGGGCTACGAGCTACGCATCGGCTTATGACCCTAATGATGCCGGCAAGTACTACGGAGGATGCGCTTGGGACAATCAGGCAATGTTCGATTATGACGGAACAGCTCTTCCTTCGTTGAATGTATTTAAGTATTTATCAACGGGTTACGGTGAACCGGGAAACTATACCTACCGGGAGATTACCTTTACACCGGAAGAAGACGATTCCGAGGAAGCAGTCATGGTGGAAGGTGACAACCTTATGCCCGATTACAGCTTCGAGCAGGGTAATCAGGCGGCATGGACTTTGGAAGGACCTTTCGATTTCCAGAAGAAGTCGGATGATGCCTATACCGGTGAATATGCAATTCACTATTGGGACAGCAATGCCGTAAAGGGAAAGTTTTACAGAACCGTCGACGGACTTGAAAACGGAACCTATGCGGTAGGGATGTTTGCGCAGGGCGGAGACAGCGGAACGGTTGAGACCGAAAAGCTGTTTGTAACCGCAGGTTCAAACACCTATGAAAAGGACTTTACCGTTACGACCTGGGCAAACTGGAGAGAGGTTCAGATATTAAACGTGGAGGTTACCGACGGATCGCTTACACTGGGAGTTGAACTTTCTCTGGGTGCAGGCGCATGGGGAACCTTTGATGATTTCTATATTATAAAGATGGAATAGAAATTTTATCTAATTCTTGACGATGATTAAAAAGCGGAGGAGACAATTGCTGTCTCTTCCGCTTTTTCCATATGTGCTTTATTTTCTCAGTCCCTTAGGATAATGATTCTTAATAATTCCGTTCGAAGCCTTTCCAAATCCTATCGAAAAGCCTCTGACGGTCATGAGCACCCAACCCTTAAGCGAAGGCTCGCAGGATATTGTCTCACCTTTAATGTACCTTAGTGCTTCTTCGTCGGTTAACTCATATACCCTGCCTACATCCCCGGGATTTAAGGAAAGGGCAAGAGAATGTGAGGGCTCAAAACGGTTCTTTTTGCTTTCCGCAATAAGAAGTCCGGCTCTTTCGACCTTTAAGCCCGAAAGCTTTGGAAGGTATGCGGACGCAAGGTAAATATTTTCACCGAATTCTGAGATGATTCTGTCCTTGAATAAATCGTCGACGGATTCTTTTTTAATCCCGACTTCTTTCTCGAGAAAATCTTTTAGGTCATTTAATTTAATCTTTGAATTGGAGACTTGCGGTTTGAGGGTAGTCTTACCTTCACCACCCTTTATAAGCCTTGCCGCAAAATGCCCCTCGCCTTTATCCTTGTGAGGCCAGATGCGAAGATTCTTTTCTAAAGTAAATTCAGGGTGATTTTGCAAAAAATCTTCAATTGTTTTTTCGTTTTCAAGAGCATTGAAAGTGCAGGTAGAGTAGACCAAAACTCCGCCGGGTTTAAGCATTGAGGCTGCATCATCAAGTATTGAAAGTTGGCGCTCGTGACATTTAATCACATTTTCCGGGCTCCATTCAATAAGGGCATTTGGCTCTTTTTTAAACATGCCTTCGCCGGAGCATGGAGCGTCAACTAAAATCTTATCAAAGAAGCGGTTAAAGACCGTTGAAAGCTTTTCGGGCGTTTCATTTAACACGCAGGCATTTTTAACGCCGAGTCTTTCAATGTTTGAAGAAAGGATTTTTGCACGCTCTTTGATGATTTCGTTTGAGACTAAAAGCCCCGTACCCTTGAGCCTTCCTGCAATCTGGGTTGACTTGCCTCCGGGAGCCCCGCAGAGATCGAGCACAAAGTCGCCGGAAAGAGGGTTAAGAAGCGAAACCGCCGACATGGCGCTTGGCTCCTGAATGTAAAAAGCACCCGCTTCGTGAAGTACGGTCCGTCCGGGGCGGTCATCTGCATCGTAGTAATAACCTTCAGTCGCCCACGGAACCGGAGTTAAGCTAAAAGGCATGACAGCTTCAAAGTGTTCCTTTGACGATTTTAAGGGATTTCTTCGTAAGCCGGTGTAAGGCGGATTGTCATATGACGCTATAAAATTTGCAAGTTCATCCCCGAGGATTCCTTCCATTTCTTTGGTAAAAGCCCCGGGGAGTATGATTTTTTCTTTTTCCATGAACACAATAGTAGCAACTGTCAGGAAAAACCGCAAGATTTGATAACTTAAAAACATTTACTGATAAGTTTTATTTTTGTGTTTAGTTTAGTATGAGGATGACGGAGAGTAGGAGGAAAGCAAAATGGCAGCAGTTAAGCTTTTTTCTGTAGGATTTACAACAGAATTTTATTGCGATTTTGATGCGGATCCGGGGGTCAGACGCGTAATTAAAAAGGTTATTTCAGACTATGAAGACATTACGGGAGAAAAAAAGTCCGTTAACGAAACGTCCGATCCTTTAAACGAAAATGCTCCGTTTAAGATTTTTGCGGGAATAAAGGGGAAAAGCCGGGTCCTTTCCTTGCTTGAAAGTGGGCAGAGGCTTGATTTAAGCGATATAGACGGAAAGAGAGAGGTTTATAAGTACACTCTTCTTGACAATACCCTGATTGTTGCAGGCTCTGACAAGCTTGGCACGATTTACGGACTTTTTTCGCTTTCAGAAGCTTTCGGAGTGTCGCCTTTTAAATACTGGGCGGACTCGTACGTACCGAGAAAGAACGAACTTACTATTAACATAGATTTTAACCCCTCTAAGGAGCCAAGCGTTAAATACAGAGGTTTGTTTATCAATGACGAATGGCCCTGTTTCGGGACCTGGACCTTTGATAAATTCAAAGGCTTTACGGCGGAAATGTACGATAAGGTCTTTGAACTCTTATTGAGGCTTAAGGGAAATTATTTGTGGCCGGCAATGTGGTCGAGTTCTTTTGCACTTGACGGGCCGGGCCTTGAAAATTATAAGCTTGCAACGGAGTACGGAATTACCGTCGGAAATTCCCACCACGAGCCCTGTCTTCGCGCCGGGGAGGAATATTCGAAGGTGCGCGGTAAGGACAGTATCTACGGTGATGCCTGGAATTTCAGGACAAACCGCGAGGGAATTACGAAGTTCTGGGAAGATTCCCTTATGGAACGCGGGTGTTTTGACACGATGGTGACCGTCGGAATGCGCGGCGAAGCCGATTCAAAGATACTGGGAGAAGAGGCAACCCTAAAAGACAATATCGATTTATTAAAGGATGTAATAACCTGCCAGAACAGGCTTATTAAGAAGGCCGAAGAGAAATTCAACAAAAAGTTTCCTAAGATTCTTGCTTTGTACAAAGAGGTCGAACCTTTCTTTTACGGAGATAAAGAAACCGAAGGACTCACAGACTTTGAAGAGCTTGAAGACGTAACTCTTATGCTTTGCGATGACAATTACGGATATCTTCGCACCCTTCCGGAAGGTAAGCTTGCCGGGCACAAAGCAGGCTTCGGAATGTATTACCATGTGGATTATCATGGTGCGCCCATTTCATACGAGTGGATAAATTCAAGCCCGCTTCCGGTTATGTGGGAACAGATGTCGATGGCTTACGATAAGGGCGTGCGAGAGGTCTGGGTATGTAATGTCGGCGACTTAAAGCACAATGAATTTCCGCTTTCGTACTTTTTAAGCCTTGCTTATGACTTTGAAAAGTACGGGACAAGTGCTCCGAATACTACCTTTGAATATACAAAGGATGTTATAGATTTACATTTTTCACACTCGTTACGGTCCAAAGAGATCAAGATGGCTGCCGAGATACTTACGGAAACGGTTAATCTTGCGGGATTCAGACGGCCGGAAGCATTAAATCCTTCGACATATTCCGTCACTCATTTTGATGAAACGGGCAGGATTTTCTGCAGGGCTTTCGAACTTGAAGAAAAGATGCACAAATTCGAAAGTAACCTACATCCGAAGCAGTTTGAGGCCTGGTATTCGCTTTCGGGCTTTCAGACAAGAGCCTTGGTAACACTTGTAAAGATGCATATGTATGCTGCGAAAAACCTTCTTTTTGCGCGTCAGGACTTAAAAGAAGCCAATAAATACGCGGATCTGACCGGGCGTATGATTTCGGAAGACAAGCGCCTAAAGGAAGAATGGGCATCGTTTAAGGACGGCAAGTGGAAGGGACATGAGCTTGAGGCACATGTCGGGTTTACGAGCTGGAACGAGGATGGAGCAAAATATCCGTTAAAGGTATACGTGGAGCCTTTTGACAAGCCGAGGCTTTACGTGTCAAGAGTGGACGATGAAAAGGTTTACCACAAGGTCTTCGGTCCTTGCCGGCGAATTGAAATAAGAGATTTTGAATACGCCGGTGTTGACGGCGTTCACATAAGACTTTCAAATAACGGAATCGGGAAGCTGCATGTAAAGGTTAAGCTTGACGAGGATTCCTTCGTGGAGACTTCGGATACCGAGCTTGAGTTTGAGGATTCGAGATTACTTTCTTTTTACTTGAATGAGAAAAAACTCACAGAGAAAGTAAGTAAGACGAGCGCCTACATAACCGACGGAGAAACAACAGTTGCGATAGACTTTACGGCCTGTCTCAACGAAGCCACGGAAGATGCGTTTTATGAGACACCCTACGGCTTTTCGTTAATGGCGTCGGACTATGCTTTAAAAGCCGAGCCTAGGGGAATAAAGCTTATAGAATTAAAGAATTACGGCGTGTTTGGAAGCGGGATGAAGGCCTTCCCTATAGCAGACAGCTACAAAGGCAAGGCACCGTCGCTTACATACAGGCTTTACGTAAAGGAAGCCAATGAGTACACCTTTGAAGCGGACTTTGCACCGACAAATCCATTGACAAGCGACAATCTTTTAAGATTTTCCATTGAGGCAAACGGCGTTCTTTCTGCATACGATGTTGTGGATAAAAGCTATAAAGCCGGCGAGGGGTCGGACAAGACTTGGGCAGACGGAGCTTTAAATCACAGACATACGGTCAAGGGCAAGGTTTCGCTGGTGCAAGGCATAAATGAGATAACGGTTTTCCTTACGGATCCGGGGCTTGTGTTTGAAAAGCTTTCTTTATACAGGGAAACACCGCCCGAAAGCTATTTTGGGATGAATTTAAGCATAAAAGGCAGGAAAGGATAAAGAAAATGGAATTAAAGGACAATAAAAAGAAACTCACCGAATACAGAGAGCAGGCAAAAAGCTTGGTTGAAAAGATGACTCTTGAAGAAAAGGTATCTCAGGTCATCCATCACGCAAGCCGGGTAGAGAGACTCGGAGTTAAGAAATATAACTGGTGGAACGAGGCTCTTCACGGTGTTGCAAGAGCGGGAATCGCCACTGTTTTTCCTCAGGCAATAGGTCTTGCTGCGATATTTGACGAGGATCTTATGGAGCAAATCGGCGATGCCGTTTCGACGGAGGGCAGAGCCAAGTACAACATGCAGTCAAGACGCGAAGACAGAGATATTTACAAGGGGCTTACTTTCTGGGCACCCAATGTAAATATTTTCAGAGATCCCCGTTGGGGAAGAGGCCATGAAACCTACGGAGAGGATCCGTACCTGACTTCGAGGCTCGGTGTTCGTTTCGTTGAAGGCATTCAGGGACACGATGAGGACCATTTGAAGGCAGCAGCCTGCGCAAAGCACTATGCCGTTCATTCCGGCCCCGAAGATATCAGACATGAATTCAACGCGGAAGTTTCCGCTCAGGATCTTCGCGAAACTTACCTGCCTGCTTTTAAGGCTCTTGTGACGGAAGCTAAGGTTGAGGCAGTAATGGGCGCTTACAATCGTACAAACGGCGAACCCTGCTGCGGTTCAAAGACGCTTTTGAAGGATATACTTCGCGATGAGTGGGGCTTTGAAGGCCATGTAACAAGCGATTGCTGGGCTATAAAGGACCTTCATGAGGGACATCATGTCACAAATTCACCCATCGAATCCGTGAGTATGGCTATGAACAACGGATGCGACTTAAACTGCGGTGAACTTTTTCTTTATCTGAAGGAGGCGGTTGAAAAGGGAATGGTGCCGGAAGAAAGACTTGATGAAGCTCTGACCAATCTTTTCACCACCAGATTTAAACTCGGAATAATGGGTGAAGAGACGAAATTTGACGATATTCCCTATAACGTTGTGGATGATAAGGCTATGCATGCATTGAACTTGGAAGCTTCAAAGAGATGCATGGTGCTGCTTAAAAATAAAGACAACCTGCTTCCTCTTGACAAATCAAAGCTTAAGTCAATTGCCGTAATCGGACCGAATGCCAATAACAGACGCGCTTTGGTAGGCAATTACGAGGGAACGGCTTCCAGATATGTAACCATTCTCGAGGGCTTGCAGGATTATTTAAAGGACGATGTAAGAGTATTTACTTCGGAAGGCTGCCACCTTTACAAAGACAGGGTGGAAGGACTTTCCGAGCCAAACGACAGAATGTCCGAAGTAGAGGAAATCTGCGCTTTGAGCGATGTTGTAGTATGTGTTGTGGGCCTCGATGCGGGTCTTGAAGGCGAAGAAGGGGATGCAAGCAACCAGTATGCTTCCGGAGATAAGCGGGATTTAAAACTTCCGGGACTTCAGAGTAAGCTCCTTGAAGCTGCGAAGGCTTCGGGAAAGCCTACGATTGTGATAAATCTTTCGGGCTCTGCTCTTGACCTTTCCTATGCGGATGAACACCTCGATGTCGTTATTCAGGGTTGGTATCCCGGTGCCGAGGGCGGAAATGCGCTTGCACAGCTTCTCTTCGGAGACGCAAATCCCGAGGGTAAACTTCCGATTACCTTCTATCATACGATAGAGGATCTTCCGGAATTTACTGACTACACAATGGAAGGACGCACCTACAGATATTTAAAGAAAGAGCCTTTGTATCCTTTCGGGTACGGACTTTCCTATACTTCTTATGATATTAAGGTTGAGGGCGCGGAAGAGACTGCCCTTTCAGACGACGGAATAGATGTTTTGGTTTCGGTTAAGAATACCGGTAAGTTTGACGGAACCGCGACCTTACAGGCTTATATCAAGGTTTGCCCCGATGAGGCATTTTCACATCTTCCGAATTTCTCACTTAAGGGAATAAAGAAGGTCAGCTTGAAAGCGGGCGAGGAAAAAGAAATTAAGCTTCACCTTCCCAAGGAAGCTTTTGCCCTATACGATACGGATGGTTTGCTTAAGCTTATGAAGGGCAAGGCGGAGATTTATATTTCCGATCAGGCACCTGACTCAAGGAGCAAGGCCCTTACCGGCAAGGATGTAAAGCCTGTAACGGTAAGCATAGCTTCGGACGAAATGCTTTAAATACGGAACGCCTCTTCCTCGGATGGGAAGGGGCGTTTTTTACTATATAGGAAATTGCTCCGCGTGGGAGAGCCAAGTCCCTCTCAGTCACCTACGG
>CAVJJQ010000101.1:0-9365 GCA_963649755.1 bacterium
CTGTTACTTTATACATAAAGAAGGAAGTGCTGACGCATTAGTCGTAGATCCGGGAGACAGGGCGGAAAGCATATACGAAGAGGTCGTAAGGCAGAATCTTAACGTAGTTGCGATTTTGCTTACGCACGGGCATTTCGATCATATCCTCGGAGTAAAGGAATTTAAGGCAAAAACCCACGCAAAGGTTTATGCCGGCGCCGATGAAGCGGAGCTTTTAAAGGATCCCGCAATTAATGCCTCCGAAAGAGTGAGACGCCCGGAAATCATTGTGCCGGATGTGCTCTTATACGATAAGGAAAAGGTAAATATTGCGGATTTAAGCTTCGAGGTTATTTTTACGCCGGGACATACAAAGGGTAGCGTCTGCTACTACTTTAAGGAAGCTGGAATTTTGATATCGGGAGATACGCTTTTTGAAGAGAGCGTCGGAAGATGCGACTTTCCGACGGGAAGCGAGAGCGCACTTCTTGCCTCAATAACAGGACGCCTGATGGTGCTTCCTGACGAGACAAATGTGTATCCGGGACACGGAGCAATGACCACAATAGGAAACGAAAGAAAGTACAATACTTTCATTAATTAGATGATAAAGGTTTACGTAGACAGATCCGAATTTGAATATGACATACATTCCCTTGTGAAGGCTTTTTATCAGACCGAGGATGTCAAGGTCCTTACAACCGTTTTTGAGGATTTTGATTTTTACATTTCCCTGGGACAAAATTTCACGGTAAAAGATGCCGACAAAAAACTTCTCGGAAGTGTTGAAGTCTCTGAGGACCTAAGTCGTGTCGAAAGAAAGAATGCTTTAAAAAGGCTTCTTTATACGGTCTTAAGTGAACTTACCGGTAAGACTCTTGCATGGGGAGACTTAACGGGTATAAGGCCCACAAAGATAGCAAGAAAGCTTATCGAAGAAGGCAAGGATGATGACTTTGTAAAGAAGTACATGCAGGATACCTACCTTGTCGGAGATGAAAAGTGTTCTTTATCGATTGACATCGCAAAAAGGGAGCTTAGGATTTTAGAGCCCCTTCATGAAAAAGGCTATTCTTTGTACATCGGTATTCCGTTCTGCCCGACTACCTGCCTCTACTGCTCGTTTACTTCGGAACCGATTTGCAAGTGGAAGGATAGGGTTTCGGATTATCTTTCGGCACTTGAAAAAGAAATTTCTTTTGTAGCAGGGGCAAAGAGTGATAAGGTCTTAGATACCATTTACATAGGCGGAGGTACGCCGACGACCCTTTCGGCTTCAGAGCTTGACAGGCTCTTAACTCATATAGACAAAAGCTTTGACTTAAGTAAACTCTTGGAATATACGGTCGAAGCCGGAAGAGCCGATTCGATTACTCTTGACAAGCTGAAAGTCTTAAAGGCGCACGGGGTTACGAGAATAAGCGTAAACCCGCAGACGATGAATCAGAAAACACTTGATTTTATCGGAAGAATGCATTCCGTTTCGGATGTGATAAATGCATTTAATCTTGCCCGCGAAACAGGCTTTGCAAACATAAATATGGACATAATCCTGGGGCTTCCCGGAGAGGGAGAGACTAAAGTAAAGCATACGATCGATGAAATCGTAAAGCTTTCACCGGATTCACTTACGGTTCACTCGCTTGCCGTTAAGCGCGGCTCGAGGCTTCACGAGCGTATCCTTGAAAAAGGTTATACGGACATGATAAACACGGACGCCACCATGAAGATTGCCGCAGACGGTGCAAGGGAAATGTCAATGAATCCCTACTACCTTTACAGACAGAAAAATATGGCCGGAAACTTTGAAAACACGGGTTATTCAAAGGAAGGGCTTGAGGGTATATACAACATCCTGATCATGGAAGAGGTTGAGCCGATAGTGGCACTCGGCCCCGGAAGCGTTTCAAAGGTGATAGGCAGAGACGGAAAGCTTTACCGTGACGGAAATGTAAAGGATGTTTCTTTATACATAAATGATATTGAAGGAATGATAAAGCGAAAGGAAGACCTTTTCGCACTTGAATAGAAAGGACAAAGAATGGCACTTGTAAAAAAGCCGGTTACCGGCATGAAGGAAATACTGCCCAAGGAAATGGAGATACGTGATTATGTGCAAGGGGTTATCAAGGACACTTATCGCGCATTCGGCTTTACGGCAATCGAAACTCCCTGCCTTGAAAACATCGAAAACCTCTGCTCGAAGCAGGGCGGCGAGAATGAAAAACTGATCTTCAAGGTACTTAAAAGGGGAGAAAAATTAAATCTTGAAACGGCAAAGAGCGAAAGTGACCTAACCGACATGGGACTTAGATACGACTTAACGGTTCCGCTTGTAAGATTTTATTCAAACAATTCAAACAATCTTTTAAGCCCCTTCAAGGCACTTCAGATGGGAAATGTCTGGAGAGCCGACAGACCCCAGAGAGGAAGGTACCGCCAGTTCATGCAGTGCGATATCGATATCTTGGGCGAGCCTTCAAACATGGCTGAAATTGAGCTGATACTCGCAACCACCACGACACTCGGAAAAATCGGCTTTAAGAATTTCGAGATTCGCATAAACGAAAGACGTTTGCTACGTGCTATGGCAAACTTTGCGGGCTTTCCCGAAGACAGATTTGATTTAGTCTGCATTATCCTTGACAAGCTTGATAAAATCGGCCTTGACGGCGTCAGGGAAGAGCTTTTAAAGGAAGAATTTGATGAGGCCGGAATAGACAAGTATTTAAGCCTTTTTGAAAACCTGACAGATGATATTGAAGGACTTAAGCACTTAAAGGATATCCTCGGTGACGCAGTCGATGATGACGTTATTTCAAATCTTACCGAAATCATAGAAACCGTTGAGAGCGTAAAGACGGCAGACTTTAAGATGGTATTTGACCCGACACTTGTAAGAGGCATGGGCTACTATACCGGTACGATATTTGAAATCGCCATCCCGGAGTTTGGCGGTTCCTGCGGCGGCGGCGGAAGGTACGACAAGATGGTCGGTAACTTCACCGGAGTAAATGTTCCCGCCTGCGGCTTCTCAATCGGCTTTGAAAGAATCGTGCTTCTCCTTATGGAAAGCGGCTTTGAAATTCCCGGAAGAGGGGAAAAGGAAGCTTACCTTGTTGAAAAGGGAATGAGCGGCGAGCGTTTTGCCGAGATTCTCTCGGAAGCAGGAAAGGAACGTGGAAACGGAAAGACCGTCCTTGTCGTCGGAATGAACAAGAACAAGAAATTCCAAAAGGAGCAGCTTGAAAAAGAAGGCTATACCTCCTTTAAGGAATTTTACAATAATCCCCTATAGGTAAGACCGATGGAACCTTTTTTAAAGGCTTACATTGCGGATGTGCGCGGTGCCGATTTTGAAAGCCTTTTTAAGAAATATGCACCGTTACTCGAACCGGGGCGATTGAAAAGGATTGAAAAGTCGGGAAACGCAAATGTCAGATTAAAGCTTCTTTGTACGGGAGTTCTTCTCTATAAGGCTTTTCACGAGTACGGGATATCTTTAAAGGACATTCGGTACAAAGAAAACGGAAAGCCTTATATAGGAAACCGTAAGGATTTCTTTTTCAATCTGTCGCATTCGGGAGATAAAATTTTTCTTTGTCTGTCAGATGAGGAAATCGGATGTGACATACAAAGGAATGTCAAAGTAAATGATTCTCTGATAAAAAGAATCTGCTCGGAAGAGGAGATAAGCAAAAATCCCGATATTTCGGATGAATTTAACCTCGTATGGACGATAAAGGAAAGCTACTCAAAGCTTTCGGGCATAGGCATTTCATGTGATTTTAAGCATATCACATATGAAAGAAACACTGACAAAATTAAAATTTTTGACAGAAACGTGAGAATAGCTTATGCTATTGAAATTGATGTAGGAGTCGGCTACAGAGCCGCAGTTACATGTTGCAGGGAACCTGTTATAACAGGAATTGAAAAACCTGCACTTATTTGAAAGGAGTTATTTTTTGGACCCGGACAGTATATTTAAGATTATTGTTATTGTTGTTTTAGTTATTTTATCGGCTTTTTGTTCTTCGGCCGAAACCGCGATTTCACAGATTACCAAGGTGAAGCTTCGTACGATGGAGGAAGAGGGACGTAAGCACGTTCAGACGCTTTCAAAGCTGATTGACAAGTACGATAAGGTCATTACCACGATTCTTATCAGCAACAATATCGTTAACCTTAGTGCTTCGTCTATTGTAACTGTTGTTGCAATGGATATTTGGGGTAATGCATATATTTCGATTGCTACCGGAGTACTTACAATTGTTATTTTGATTTTCGGCGAGATTACGCCCAAGACACTTGCGAGGAGAAAATCGGACGACCTTGCGCTTGTGTTTGCACCTGTTCTAAGTGTGATGGTAATCGTTCTTTTTCCGATTGTTTTTGTAATCGAGAAAATGGCCGACTTTATACTGCTTTTGTTGGGACAGAATAAGACGGATGATATTACGATTACCGAGTCGGAGCTTAGGTCCTATGTGGATTTTTCAAAGGAAGACGGTGTTATCGAGTCGGATGAGCATCAGATCATCAACAACGTATTTGACTTCAGCGATTCCGTTGCCAAGGACATCATGATTCCGAGAATCGACATGACGGTAATAGAGGAGACCGCTTCCTATAAAGAGGTCATGAAGGTATTCAGAGAGTCTATGTATACAAGACTTCCGGTATATCGCAAGGAAACGGACAACATCATAGGCTTTATAAACGTAAAGGATTTAATCTTGGTAAAGGATCAGAATGCTTTTGCGGTTTCAAAATTCTTAAGAGAAGCATATTTCACCTATGAATTTAAGAAGACAAACGACCTCTTAATGGAAATGCGTACTTCCATGAAGAACGTTGCCTTTGTAAACAACGAATACGGAGAAACCGTCGGTATGATTACGCTTGAGGACCTTTTGGAAGAACTCGTCGGACAGATAAGAGACGAGTACGACGAGGATGAATCCGAGCAGATAGTGAAACTTGAAGACGGTTCGTATTTAATTGAAGCCAAGGTAAAACTTGAAGATATCAATGATGCTTTGGGGACAAGCCTTGAATCGGAAAACTACGACAGTATAGGCGGTCTGATACTCGATCAGCTCGACAGACTTCCCGAGGACTCTGAAAAGGTTACCCTTGAAAATGGCGCAACGCTCGAGGTTAAGGGTATAAAAAACAACCGTATCGATAAGGTGCTTTTGACTCTTCCTAAAGAGGAAGATGCAAATAAAGAGGAATAAAGGAGATATTACGTAATGAGTAAGAAAAAGGGCATACTGAGTATTGTCCTCGTAGTCTTGTTTACGATATTCATCGGCTACGTTGACATATTCGGATTTGGGGAAGATAAAGCAGGTTCCGCTTCCGATATAAGTCTGGGACTTGACCTTGCCGGCGGTGTTTCAATCACCTATCAGGTAGTGGGCGACGAAGAGCCTTCGGACCAGGATATGGACGATACCGTAAGCAAACTTCAGGCAAGAGTTTACAACTACAGTACCGAAGCCCTGGTATACAAGGAAGGCAACAACAGAATCAGCATTGAAATTCCCGGAGTTTATGATGCAAATGCAATTTTACAGGAGTTGGGACGTCCCGGAACACTGTATTTCATAGAACACTACGGAAATGACGGTGTTGAAAACTATTCATACGATTCATCAATCGGAAGCTATGTGCTTAACCGTTCACTTGACGAAATCAAGGCAGACGGAACTGTTGCTTTAGAAGGTACGGATGTGAAGGACGCAGAGGCCGGATCCATTACCGATTCAATGGGCAGTTCCGAAATCATAGTTCAGTTAACACTTACCGAAGACGGTAAGGAAGCCTTTAAGGAAGCAACCGAGAGGGCATACAACAACGGAAATGATACAATAGCGATTTACTATGACGGTTCTTTCGTAACCGTACCTTCCGTTTCTTCCGTAATCACAGACGGTGTAGCTCAGATATCGGGTTCATTTACCTATGAAGAGGCGGAGAATGTGGCAAGTACGATTCGTATCGGCGGACTCAGCCTCGAACTTGAAGAGCTTCGTTCAAACGTCGTAGGTGCATCCTTAGGACAGGGCGCTATCAAGTCAAGCTTAATCGCAGGTGCCGTAGGCTTTGCGCTTGTGGTAATCTTCATGATTGCCGTTTACTACGTACTCGGTGTTACCGCAAGCATTGCACTTTGCCTTTACACCGTACTTGAAATCCTTTTGATTAATGGCTTTGGAATTACACTTACACTTCCGAGTATCGCCGGTGTCATCCTTTCGATAGGTATGGCTGTGGATGCAAACGTTATCATCTTTGCAAGACTTCGTGAAGAGCTTGCAACCGGCAAGACCGTTGATTCCGCTATCAAGAGTGCTTATTCAAAGGCAATGAGCGCAATCTTGGACGGAAACATCACAACCCTTATTGCAGCCGGTGTACTCTGGGTAATGGGTTCGGGTTCCATTCAGAGCTTTGCTCAGACTCTCGCCCTGGGTATCTGCCTTTCACTGTTTACGGCAGTTACGATTACAAAGCTTTTACTTAAGTCCTTTGTGGCTGTGGGAGTTACCAATCCCAAATTCTATGGTGTAGCAAGGAAGCAGAAAACCATTGATTTCATTTCAAAGAAGGGCATTTTCCTCTCAGCTTCCTGCATTGTCATTGTCATCGGATTTGTATTCATGCTCTTTATCAATTCAAATTCGGCAAGCAGAGGATATTCACTTAACTTTAGCCTTGATTTCCTCGGCGGTACTCAGACAACGGTACCTTTTGACAAGGATTATTCTCTCGATGAGATTAACGATCTGATGGTATCCGATATCGAGAAGATTGTTGACGACGTAAATGTCGTAACGACCAAGGTACAGGGTTCAAACGAAGTAATCTTTAAGACCGTGGCCCTCGACGCCGAGCAGCGTGATGAGATGAACGATTACTTCAGTGAGAATTACGGCGTTGATGTCGAGACCATTCAGACGGAAACAATTTCCTCGACCATCAGCAGCGAGTCGCAGAGAGAGACCATTATAGCCGTAATAGTTGCCTGCATCTTCATGCTGATTTACATCTGGTTCAGATTTAAGGATATTCGCTTCGGTGCCGCTTCCGTACTCTGCCTGGTACACGACGTGCTTGTAACCCTTGCTTTCTACGCGGTTGCATATATAAGCGTCGGCTCAACCTTTGTAGCCTGCATGCTTACCTTAGTCGGTTACTCGATTAACGCAACGATTGTTGTTTTTGACCGTGTAAGGGAAACACTTTCAGAGTCGGACAAGAAGGCAGATTTAAAGGATGTTGTAAACGAAAGCATATCGGTTACGCTTTCAAGAAGCTTATTTACATCACTTACAACCTTTATCATGATCTTAACGCTTTACATCTTCGGCGTAAGCTCCATCAAGGAATTTGCACTTCCTTTGATAGTAGGTATCCTTTGCGGTACATATTCTTCGGTATGCTTAGCCGGTGCACTGTGGTACATATTTAAGAAAAAGAGCTTAAAGAAAGGCGCTTGATAAATGGAAAAATGGATAGAAATAACCAAGCCCGGCGACTATAAGAGTCTTTCCAAGGAATATGGTATTTCACCCATTATCTTACGTATTTTAAGAAACAGAGACTATATTACGAAGGAGGAGATAGACGAATATCTCTTTCCTTCGGTTTCAAGCTTAAACGACCCGTTCCTACTTGACGGTATGGAACAGGTCGTCTCTGTTTTAAAAAGAAAAATTGAAGAGAAAAAGAAAATACGTATCATAGGGGATTACGATGTCGACGGGGTCGCAAGCTCATACATTCTTTACAGAGGAATTACTTTCTTTGGCGGAGTCTGCGATTATGACATTCCTCATAGGATACAAGATGGGTATGGCATAAATGACCGCCTGATACTTGATGCATATAATGCGGGGGCGGATACCATTATCACCTGCGATAACGGAATAGCGGCATACAAACAAACGGAGTATGCGCACAGCCTGGGGCTTACGATGATTATAACGGATCATCACGAGGTACCGTATGAAATGAAGGACGGGAAGAAGGAGTATATACTTCCGAACGCGGATGCACTTATAGATCCGCATACCCCGGATTCTAAATATCCTTTTAAGGGAATCTGCGGAGCTTACGTCGCCTTTCAGACGATACTGGCACTTGCAATCAGTGAAGGGGTTAATGAATCCAAGCCGTTTTTGAACTTGCGTGAGGAACTTTTGGAGTTTACAGGTCTTGCAACGGTCTGTGACGTGATGGAATTAAAAGATGAAAACAGGTTCCTCGTTAAAGAAGCTTCAAGGCTTATGCGGTTTTCCAAGAACGTAGGTCTTTCGGCACTCATCAAAGCTACCGAGATGGAGGGAAGAACCCTGACTCCGTACCACTTCGGATTTGTAATCGGACCTTGTGTAAACGCGGCGGGAAGACTTGAAAGCGCCAAAAAGGCGATGGAACTCTTTCTTGAAACAAATCCGTTACGGGCTAAAGAGAAGGCTACAGAACTTGTGGCATTAAACGAAACGAGAAAGAACGAAACGGCCAAAGAAACGGAAAGAGCTTTGCAAGAGCTTGAGTCCTTGGATAAGCTTCCTGATGTCATTGTCTCTTTTAGGCCTGATTGTCACGAAAGCCTTGCAGGTATTATTGCGGGAAAGATTAAGGAACATTTCAACCATCCTGCCTTTGTGGTGACCAAAACCGAGGGCGGTCTAAAGGGAAGCGGAAGAAGCATCGAAGCCTACAATATGTTTGAGGGCTTAAGCAATCTTAAGGTAAGCAAGTACCTAAAAAAATTCGGAGGGCACAAGCTTGCCGCCGGAATTTCTTTGGATGAAGAAAACCTTGATGACTTTATAAAGGCTTTAAACGAAACTGCTTCACTTACGGAAGATGATTTTTGCAAGGTCGTAAAGATTGATATGGCGCTTCCGTTTAACTACGCGTCTTTGGAACTTGCAAAACTGATTCAGAACCTTGAACCTTTCGGAACGGGAAACGAAAAACCGCTTTTTGCCGTAAACAGCCTTACCTTTATAAAGGGAAACAGAATAGGGAAAAACAGAAACGTCGGAAAGTACAAAGTCCTAGATGAACACGGAAGAGGATACGATTTAATATATTTCGGAAACCTTGATGCACTTGAAGACTATATCAGGGAAATTTACGACGAAAAAACGGCGAATGAATTTCACAGCGGAAAGGCTATGAAGGTCGTACTCGGCGTATGCTACAGGATTGAAGTAAATGTTTATAACGGAACGGAAAGCGTACAGCTTCAGATGACGAATTATAGGTAAAATGAAAATAAAAAAGAGTTTCGCTTGCGAAACTCTCACGACGTCTGGCGCGCCCTCTCCGTCCTCGCTTCGCTCGGCCACCTCTCCCAAAGG
>CAVJJQ010000102.1:0-9282 GCA_963649755.1 bacterium
AGAGGGCTAGAGCTGTCACCGTAGGTGACTGAGAGGGACTTGGCTCTCTCACGCGAAGCAATTTCCTGTATAGCAAAAAACTCCCGGAGGTTACTCTCCCGGGAGCCTCTCATTTTTATTCAATTGCAATGTACTTTGATTCGGGAACCTTAGGCTGTTTATCTTTCTTGGGAACGAAGATGTTCAAGATACCGTCTTCAAACTTAGCCTTGATGTCTTCCTGAGTAACTTCCTCGCCTACGTAGAAGCTTCTTGAGCTCGTGCCTACGTAACGCTCGCGTCTTAAGTAATGACCCTTCTCGTCATCCTTGGTCTCTGTCTTGCTGGTAGCGGATACTGTTAAGTAACCTTCCTTTAATTCAAGCTGGAGATCTTCTTTCTTGAGTCCGGGAAGCTCGATATCAAGTACATAACCGTTATCAAGTTCCTTAACATCCGTCTTCATAATCTGCGGAAGAGGATTTACCGGGTGTCTCCGTGCAACGGGTCTTTCAAAATCATCAAAAAATTCATCAAACAAACTGGGCATCAACATAATTTTTACCTCCTGATATGTGTGCGGCTATCTGCCGTTTCATTCAAAATTTTATTTCCTCAAGGCCTTTCCCCTTCGGATGATTATGTTATACACCCGTTGTTAGCACTCGTCAAGGGTGAGTGCTAACAATTTATGGTTTGTTTATTTTTTTATTTTTGCTTAAGAAAGCAGCTCTTCATAAAACAGATATTGCTGAACAATCCCTCTGTAGCCTCTGTAATACTCATGATCAAATCCGTCTTTATAGTATTTATCAAGAAGCTGCTTTACATGCGTATCTATGGGAAAGGCGTCGATATGGTGAAGCGAAAACAGGCAGATGCAGTCGGCCACCTTCGGACCTATCCCCTTTCTTTTTAAAAGCTCTTTCCTCGCAGTATCGTAATTCATGATTTGCAATTCAGAAAGCCATGAAGGATTTTCATCCAAATACCTGTAAAGCTCGCAAAGATAAACATCCCTGTATCCAAGCCCTAATGACCTGTCCAAAAAGAACTCCGGCGTAACTTCCGAAGGTTTTGGAAGCCTATAGCCCCGGTCTGAATTAAACAACTTAAATCCGCCCTTTTCGCATATGAGTTCAAGGCTTTTCTTTATCCGCGGAATGTTGTTGTTCTGGGAAATTAAAAAGGTCACCGTCGTTTCGAAAAGTTCCTGGCGAAGTATCCTTATCCCGCTCCCGTGTGAATAAGCCTTCTTCAAATGGGCATCCCCGGAGTCTGCTATAAGTCTTTCAACCCTTGCGTAATCCGTATCAAGGTCAAAGTACTGCTGCCAGATATTCTTAAAATCCTCCTCGGAACAGTCAAGCGATAACTTCGATCCTTTTCTTTCTATAGTAAGAATCCTGTCGTATGCAATGATTTCGGCGGCCGTCTCGCTTAAAACCTTCCACCTAAAGCATTGTCCGCTTTCCGCAATCTGTCTTATGTCAAAATGGTCTAAACTTATCTCAATCATATGTCGTTAAGTTCAAAATCAGAAAGAACAAGAGTCGAAAGATTTCCTGAAGACTCCTTCGTAAGACGGGTTGCCTGATTGATAATCGCATCCTCGACCTTGTTGCGCACAAGTCGTCCGTTACCGGAATCCTTGGCATTCTTACTCTGCACCCGGTTAAAGTAATTCAAAAGGCCTTCTTTTGCCTCGTCCGAAATCTCATATCCGCGCCCCGAAGCCGTAATGACGGCAATCTGTAAAAGCTCCTCTCCCGTGTAGTCCGGGAAATTGATTACATTCGGAAAACGGCTCTTAAGTCCCGAATTTGCCTCAAGGAACTCTTCCATTTCCTTGGAATATCCCGCAAGAATCACCACGAGATTGTCGCGATTATCCTCAATCCCCTTTACAAGCGTGTCAATCGCCTCAAGTCCGAAAGAATCATCCTTCCCCCTGTAAAGCGAATATGCCTCATCTATAAAAAGAACGCCGCCGATTGCGGATTCAAGCACCCTCTTTGTAAGGGGCGCCGTGTGTCCGACATACTGCCCGACCAAATCAGCCCTCGAAACTTCCACGAGCTGCCCTCCCGAAAGCACTCCGATTGCCTTCAAATAACGACTGATAATCCTTGCAATCGTAGTCTTACCGGTTCCGGGATTTCCCGTAAATATCATGTGCTTGCTGACGTCTTTTGACTTAAGTCCCGAAGCTTCCCTCTTCTTCTGAATGTTTAAAAAGCCCTCGAGGCTGTAAATATATTCCTTGATTTCCTTAAGGCCGACGATTTTGTCAAGGTCTGCCTTAACCGCATCCAAGTCACCCGAATATTTCTTCGGAAGTAGCGAATCAATTTCTTTTTCCTCCCCGTCGATTCTTACCCTGACTTGACCATCCTCACCGGTAAAAAGAAAGACCTCCGTGCCAACTTTATAATCGTTACAAAGCTTCAGCTCTGCAAGCGCCTTTGAAAGCGACGAAACAAATTCAAGCATTCCGGTAAGCCCCTTTCGGCCCTCCGCCCTGCTTACGACAGTCCTTAAAAAGTCCTCGGAAACACTTAACTCAAATCCGAAATTGGATAATGAAACTTTCTTTAAGTCATCAAGCTTAACATTGGCGATCTCTTTCAAAGCCTCCGCTGAGAGTTCCTTCGTCGCACAGATATCCCCGAGCCTGTCTATCAGCTTTGCCCCGAACGAATCCGCTAAAGAATCAACCGAGTTTGTACTTATAAATATAAGATACTTTCCTAAAGCATTTAAACTGCTCACGGTCTTGCTTGAAAGAGTATTCGGCACATTTATGAGCTGCCCGTTCTGATTTACATACCTCTCGTTTAACTCGCACCTTCCCTTTACAGCCAAGTCTGAAAGTCTTGAAAGGAATGAACTGTGGCAGTCTTCAAAGCCTTCGAACACGATTACCTCTGCCTTCGAGCTGACAGCGGAATACAAATCCTGCAGGAAAATCTTCTCATCGGAAGCATTCGGGTACAGCTTTAAATTCATCGTATATATCTCCGATGTAGAAAGAACCTTTTTGTCCGAAAGTTCCTTCACAAGCGTATTTAACGCAAGATGCCTGCCCGTGTCTTCCCTGCCCGTTATAAAGATTACATTCTTGCATTCCTCGCCCTTAGGCGGCAGCACAAGCGGTCTCTTAAAGGCAACGGTAAGTTTCTTTATAAACTCTTCCTGTCCGAACACCTTCTTTGAAAGACTTTCCTCCACATCCTTGAAGGCATCCAAAGCCTTCGAACCGGTCAGCGTCTCGTGGGGATTTTCTTCCGCCTTTTTTTCGTTATCCTTTTTATAGGTCTCAAGCTCACTTTGGAAAGAATCCAAATCCGTATTCAGAGTTTGAGAGTTTACAAGCGAATCAAAGGAAAAAGAATCCATATCTACGGACGGAGTGAGTCCTCTCCCCGTAACCTCGCGAAGGTTATCAAGCAGGGTCCCGCCTTTATTTTTCTTTCTCTCCTGCGCCTTGTTAATTTCCTCTTCCGTGTAATTGTTCCTCGGTCCCAGAATCGCATTTAAAGCGTCATCGATGCTGTCTTTCATACTTTACCTCAAATTTGCTTTTTCTTCTTTAAAATTTTACTTTATTCTAATATAATTTAGAATGGTTGTTAAGAGAAAGAAATTCATTCTTGAGAGGTGAATATGAAAGTTGTTTTAAAAAATCTTACGAAAAAATTCCCCGCACGCGGAAAGAAAAATAAAGGCGATGTCATAGCCGTAAACAATTTCGACTTTGAAATTCCGGACGGCAAGCTTATCGGCTTACTCGGTCCTTCGGGCTGCGGAAAAAGTACGACCTTGAATATGATAAGCGGACTTGAAAAGCCCACAAGCGGTCAGATCTTTTTCGGAGACGAAGACGTTACGAATCTTCCCGCCGAAAACCGCGGAGTCGGCCTTGTATTCCAAAATTACGCCCTCTATCCGCATCTGACGGTTTACGAAAATATCATCTTCCCTCTCCAGAACCTTAAGGGAAGTGAAAAACTTTCCAAGGAGCAGATGAAGGAAAAGGCCATGGAAGTTGCCGCTCTTGTGCAAATTGAAGACTATCTTGACAGAAAGCCTTCGGAGCTTTCCGGCGGTCAGCAGCAGCGTGTGGCAATTGCGAGAGCGCTCGTTAAAAATCCCAAGGTCTTGCTGCTTGACGAACCTCTTTCAAACCTCGATGCCAGACTTCGTTTAAAAACCCGTGAGGAAATCAAGCGTATACAAAGAAAAACCGGCGTTACCACCATTTTCGTAACCCACGATCAGGAAGAGGCAATGAGTATCTCCGACTTCATCGTGGTCATGAAGGACGGCTGCCTCATGCAGCTTGACAAGCCTCAGACCGTCTATGACGACCCTACGAATTTCTTTGTCGCAAAGTTCTTAGGCACCCCTCCCATCAACACCTTTAAGGGCGAGGTTAAGTCCGAAAAGCTCTACATCGGTGATATTAACGTCTTGGATGTTCCCGGCATTCCCGACAAAAAAGTTTACGTCGGCATCCGCCCCGAAGGCTTTGTAATCGACGAAAACGGTCCTCTTGAGTGTAACCTTTCGGCTGTTGAGGTCATGGGCAGAGATACAAGTGTTGTTTCCACACATCCTGCGATGACAGGAGTCTCAATCCGCTCGATAATCGCTTCCGAAGACAGACCTGACTCGGAAAAAGAAACCATTCGTTTTACCTTAAAGCCTTCAAAGGTTCATCTTTTCGATGAAGTAACCGAAGAAAGAATACGTTTTTAAAAGAGGACGTTATGAATAAATTAAGATCTTTAAAGGGCTGGCTCTACCTTGCCCCCGCAATATTGTTTTTGGGCTTTTTCATGGTCTATCCGCTTATCGACGTTATTGTTTATTCCGTCGAGGAAGGCTACAATTTCGCATCCCAGTCTTTTAACGGCTACGGACTTTACAATTTCAGCTACGTGCTTCACGATCCTTACTTTATACAGGCGCTTAAGAACACCTTTATAATAGTAATTATCACCGTTCCCGTTTCCACAGGACTTGCGCTTTTAATCTCACTTGCATTAAATTCAATCAAGCCGCTTAAAGATTTGTACCAGACGGTTTATTTCCTGCCCTACGTTACAAATACCCTTGCAGTCGGTCTGGTCTTCATGATTTTATTTAAGAAGACCGCCTACTCGGACGGTATGATCAACATTCTCATCAATTTCTTCGGCGGCGAGTCTGTTGACTTCATCGACGGCCCTTACTGGGCAAAGCTCACCGTTATGTGCATCTATACGATTTGGATTGTTATTCCCTTTAAGATTTTGATCCTCACAAGTGCGCTTGCAAGCGTAAAGAAAGACTACTACAGCGCCGCAAGGGTTGACGGAACCTCCGCTACGCGCATTTTCTTTAAGATTACCCTTCCCATGATCAGCCCCATGATTTTCTACCTTATTATAACGGGCTTCATAGGAGCCTTTAAGGCTTACTCCGACGAGGTTGCTATCTTCGGAACAAACCTTAACGCCGCCGGCATGAACACCATCGTCGGCTACGTTTACGATATGCTCTACGGAAATTCCGGCGGTTACCCGTCCTACGCTTCGGCCGCCTCTTTAATACTGTTTGCCATTGTCTTTACGATTACTGTCATCAACCTCATGATCAGTAAGAAGACCGTTACTTACTAGGAGGTCTTATGTCAAATTACATGGATTACGAAAAAATCGAAAGAAATGCAAAAAGAAAAAGTACGATTAAAAAGACCCTTACCTATATCTTTTTGTCCCTTTGGGCACTCATCGTTCTTTTTCCTTTTTACTGGATGGTGCTGACCTCCTTTAAGAGCTACAGTACTTACAATAACGAGTACGTCCCGAAGTTCTATGTGTCAAATCCGACCCTTGAAAACTACGCCGACGCATTTACAAGCGTAAACCTTGCAGGATACTTTCTTAATACCCTGATATTTACGGTGATCACCACCGCCATTATGCTGGTGGTAACCGTGCTTGCGGCCTACGCCTTTGCGCGCCTTGATTTTAAGGGAAAAAGCATTACCTTTGCTCTCTTCCTTTCTTTAATGATGATTCCGAACGAGTTGGTCGTTATTACGAACTACGTAACGATTACAAACCTTGATTTGCGAAATACCTTTACAGGCCTTATCCTTCCATCTGTGGCAAGTGTTTTTTATATATACCTGCTTAAAGAAAACTTTGAACAGATTCCGGAAGAGCTTTACAAGGCCGCCAAGGTTGACGGAACCTCGGACCTTAAATACCTCTTAAAGGTGCTGGTGCCGATAAGTCGTCCGACCATCATCACCATCCTCATTCTAAAGGTAATCGAATGCTGGAATTCATACGTATGGCCGCGTTTGGTGACCGACGATGAGGCGTACTTCCTCGTATCAAACGGTATTCAGGAAATCAGGGAAAACGGCTTCGGGCGTGAGAACATCCCCGCCATGATGGCCGCGGTTGTAGTCATCTCGATCCCGTTAATCATTTTATTTTTAATATTCCACAAAAAGATTATGGCCGGTGTGTCCAGAGGAGGTACAAAGGGCTGATGAAAAAGAAAGCTTTACTGATAAAGGGCGTTTTGCTTACGCTCTCCCTATTCCTGCTCACGGGCTGCCACGGTTCCAAGGAAAAGAATACCTTTGAGGTGCCGGATTCCTTTGATACTTCGAAGAATTACGAGCTTACCTTCTGGGCAAAGAACGATACGAACAAGGTTCAGACGGCTATTTACGAAAGGGCCGTTGAGGAGTTTCAGGCTCTCTACCCAAACGTAACCGTGACCATACGTCTTTATAACGACTATTCGAAGATTTACAACGACGTCATCACCAACATTTCAACGGATACCACGCCGAATATCTGTATCACGTATCCGGATCATATTGCGACGTATTTGGAAGGCGACAACACGGTTGTTCCTTTGGATGACCTCTTTACGGACGAAAAGTTCGGTTTTAACGGAAGTGAAGTCAAATTTGACGCGCCCGAATATTCCGAAATGATTCCGAAATATTTGGAGGAATGTAAGGTTAACGGAGCCTTCTATGCCGTTCCCTTCATGCGTTCGACCGAGGCTCTTTATATAAATAAAGATCTCGTAAATGCGTTGGGCTACGAAATACCCGATGAAATTACCTGGGACTTTATCTGGGAAGTATCGGAAAAAGCAATGGAGAAAAACGATGACGGCACCTTCAAGGTAAACAACCAGACCGTCATGATTCCCTTCATTTACAAGTCCACCGATAACTTTATGATTCAGAGCCTCAAGCAGCTTAATGCAGGCTACTCCGATGCTGCGGGCAATATTTTGATTTTCAACGACACCACAAAGGAAATCCTTCTTGAAATTGCAAAGCATGCCGAAACAGGAGCTTTTTCGACTTTCAAGATTTCAAGTTACCCCGGTAACTTCTTAAATGCCAATCAGTGTATCTTTGCCATAGACTCAACGGCAGGCGCTACCTGGATGGGCTCCGCCGCTCCGCTTCACGACATCAGTAAGGAAGATCTTGCGGACTTCGAAACCGTCGTAAGGCCCATTCCCCAGTATGACTGGGACAATCCGAAGATGATTTCCCAGGGTCCTTCAATCTGTATCTTCAACAAAGAGGATTCCGGTGAGGTAATAGCATCCTGGCTGTTTACCCAGTATCTGCTCACCAACTCGATTCAGATTCCCTATGCGGAGACCGAAGGATATGTCCCCGTTACCACGAAAGCTCAAGATGCGGATGAATATACGGACTACCTCTCCCGCGGAGGCGAAGACACCACCACCCATTATCAGGTTAAGGTTGATGCCACGAAGATGCTTCTTGACAATATCGACAATACCTTCATAACCCCTGTCTTCAATGGTTCCGCTTCTCTTCGTGACGCGGCAGGCCAGATGATTGAGGAAGTCACAAAGGCAAGGAGACGTAAGCAGGAGGTTTCAAGCGAGACCATAGATGCCCTCTATGACAATATGAAGTCACTTTACCACTTAGACTCTCTTTCAACGGACAAGACGGTCGGTAATGATTTGGGAGAGCTTCCCGCAGCCTCAAAAGCCCTGTTAATAACTCTTATCTCCGTCTGGTGCCTGATAATCGCTTACTTCATAAAGGGCAAAATTAAGACCGGAAAATAACGTTTTTGTTGATTTTGCACAATTTTTTAACTTTCTTTTTGTTCTTTTTCACTTAATTGTTATTGCGAATTTAATTCGGAAATGTATAATGAAACTGTTGTTGAAAACGATTTTTCATCTAATTAGGAGGAAATTATGAAGAAATTTGTATCAATCGCATTAGTTGCGGCTCTTGCAGTTTCACTTGTAGCATGCGGCAGCGAAACAACATCTGTTTCCGAAAGCACCGAAACAAGCGTTTCCGAGAGCACAGAAACAAGTGTATCAGAGAGCACAGAGACAAGCGTTTCAGAATCAGTTGAAGAAACCACTGAAGGTGCTGAGACCATCGCTCTTACCGATGTATCCGCTATGGAGAACTTCACCGAGTATTCAGAATACGTTGAAGCAGCAGTTGACACCGAAGTTAACGTAATGATGTACGTACAGGCTACCCAGTCATGGTGGGACGGAAAGATTTCCGTATACGGTGCTGACAATTACGGCGCATACTTCGTATACAACATGAGCTGTTCAGAAGAAGATGCTGCAAAGCTTACACCCGGTACCGCAATCTTAGTAACCGGTTATAAGGCTGAGTGGTCAGGCGAAATCGAAATCGCTGAAGGTGCTACCTTTAAGTTCGTTGATGGTACCGAGCCTTTCATTGCAGAAGCTGTTGATGTTACAGACCTTATCGGAACCGATGAGTTAATCAACTATCAGAACCAGCTTGTATCTTTCACAGACATGACTGTTGAAGCAGTTTCATACAAGAACGATACCCTTGGCGATGACATTTATGTAACCCTTGCAAAAGACGGCGTAAACGTTGAGTTCTGTCTTGAGTACTATTTGAACGGTTCAGATGAAGAGTTCTACAATCTTGTAGCAAACCTTGCACCCGATGCAACCGTTGATGTTGAAGGTTATCTCTACTGGTATGAAGGTGCTGATACTCACCTTACAAAGGTAACTGTTAAGTAATTAAAGCTTAGGTCATTAAAAAACCTTCGGTGTAAAAGCCGAAGGTTTTTTTGTTGCTCTGCGTGGGAGAGCCTAGTCCCTCTCAGTCACCTACGGTGACAGCTCTAGCCCTCTCAGTCACCTTCGGTGACAGCTCTCCCAGAGGGAGAGCCAAGGGGGGAGAGCCAAGAGGCTGCACCTAATACTTGCCTCTCCCTT
>CAVJJQ010000103.1:0-9247 GCA_963649755.1 bacterium
ACGAAAAATTAAAGGTGACAGAAGAACCCAATCTCTTCTATCACCTATTAGTGGAGCAGACGGGAGTCGAACCCGTGTCCGAAGGACATTCCCCTTCCCTTCTACGAGCGTAGTCAGTTGATTTTTATTCCCTCCCCGATTCGGTAGCTGACACCCTTACCGGTTTGGTAGCTTCATAATACGCCCGATGCCTCAAAGCTTTGGCAACGTCGTTTCCTACGTAGTCGAAGCCGGATTTTTAATGCGTAGGTGCACTAAAGCCGACTGCAGCGCTTAGGCTGCGTATGCTAAATTATCTTCAGCGTTTAATTTTAATTTGGCCATTTGACGCATTACCGTGCGGCTCGCTTCTTAAGCTTCATATCCCCCGTCGAAACCTTGACTGCCCCGTCAGAGATTTTTGACTTTAAATTCGCGTTCGGTTTCACGCTTTAAATCTTTCTTTGCGATATCCTCGCGCTTGTCATAAAGCTTTTTGCCTTTACCAAGCCCGAACAAGAGCTTAGCCCGGCCATTTATAAAATATACCTCCAAGGGAACAAGCGTGTACCCTTTTACGGTAATTTTACCGAGTAATTTTCTGATTTCCTCCTTGTGAAGGAGAAGTTTCTTCGGACGCAAGGGGTCCTTGTTGA
The DNA here is from genome assembly GCA_963649755.1 of bacterium. Classification (GTDB taxonomy): domain Bacteria; phylum Bacillota; class Clostridia; order Lachnospirales; family Lachnospiraceae; genus UBA1258. The sequence continues at coordinate 636 of CAVJJQ010000103.1, forward strand.
ATATATTGCCCTTTTCGTAGGGAGTAATGTTCATGCCATAGGCATAAACCTCACCCTTGTCTATCCTTATAAAAGCCTCCTTTACAGAGCACTTTCCCAGGCGAAGTGACTTAACCTCAGTGCCAAAAAGCTCTATTCCCGCCTCGTAAGTATCTTCTATGAAATAATCATGGTAGGCTTTTTTGTTGTTGCAAATAAGCTTTTTAGGCTCTGCCTTTGCCACTTTTATCACCTCTTTAGTAAATTCTAATCCGAAAAATTTAAAAAGTAAACGTTCTTCTAAAACGTTTTTCTTCCCTTTTTGTAAAAATCGTGAACCGGACTTCCTTCTTCGAAATCGGCAAGGATAAAGTCTACCGTCTTTAAAGAAATATCGACATCCTTGACCATGATCTTTACCTTTTCGCCAAGCCTGTACACAGGGTCTTTCTTTTTCCCTACAAGAGCATATTCTTTTTCTTTGAATTCGTAAAATCCGTTCAAAGTGGAAATATGCACTAAGCCCTCGCAGGTGTTTTCAAGCTCCACGTACATGCCGTAGGCCGTAACTCCGCTTATGACGCCCTCGTAAATCTCATTTAAATGATCAAGCATATATTCCGCTTTCTTAAGCTTGACCGTTTCTCTTTCCGCCTCGTCGGCACGTCTCTCATTCTTTGAAGTCGAAAGTGCAACTGCCGGGAGTAAGCTTGCGTAATGTGACTTTTTCTCATCCGTCATGCGGTGTCTCAAATCGTCCTTTATGATTCTGTGAATCTGAAGGTCCGGATAACGCCTTATCGGTGAAGTAAAATGACAGTAATACTTGCATGCGAGTCCGAAATGCCCCGTGCAGTCAGGCGAATACTTTGCCTGTGACATGCTCCGAAGTGTCAGCCTTGAAATAATCGCATCCTCCGTCGTACCCTCTATCTTTGATAGAAGCTTCTGAAACTCCTTCGGATGGATTTCTTCCTTGTTCGTCTTTAACGAATAGCCGAAGTTTCTGATAAAGGTGCAGAGCTTTTCGATCTTTTCCGCATCGGGTTTTTCATGTACTCGATAAAGAAAAGGAATCTCCGCCCAATGATAATACTCGGCAACCGTTTCGTTTGCAAGAAGCATGAAACTCTCTATCAGTTTTGTCGCATCGTTCCTGTCATAAGGTTTTATGTCAATAGGCTTGCCGTTTTCGTCAAGCACAAGCTTTGTCTCCGGAAAATCAAAATCGATTGCCCCACGCTTGTGTCTTTCTTTTTCAAGAATTTTGGATAAAGAAAGCATATCGTAAAGCATCGGCGCAATATCCGAATATTTTTCGCAAAGCTCCTCGTCACGGTCCGTAATAATCTTCTTTACGTCGCTGTAGGTCATTCGATGATTTGAATTAATCACCGATTCGCAAATCTTTGAGTCTGTGACCTTACCCTTTTCATTTACACGCATTATGCATGAAAGAGTGAGCCTGTCCTCACCCTCGTTTAAGGAACAGATTCCGTTTGAAAGCGCATGCGGAAGCATCGGGATTACCCTGTCCGCAAGGTAAACGCTTGTGCCCCTCTTAAGTGCCTCTCTGTCTACTGCAGAGCCTTCCTGCACATAATTGGAAACGTCGGCAATATGCACGCTTAAGATGTAGTCGGTTCCGTCCATGACAAGACTTATCGCATCGTCAAGATCCTTCGAATCTTCGCCGTCAATTGTGATGGTAAGTTCGTCCCTGAAATCTTCCCTTCCGTCAAGGTCTGCAAAAATCAGCGGCTTATTTGCCCTCTCCGCCTGATTTAGAGCCTTTGCGGGAAATTCACTGTCAATCCCGTAAGCAAGTGCAATCGACAAGATGTCTACGCCCGGATCGTCCTCATGGCCGATTATCGAAGTAATCTTGCCTTCGGGGTTCTTTTTCCCGTCACCGTAATCGGTAATTTCAACGATTACTTTCGAGCCTTCCACTGCTCCCTTGGAATTTTTCTTGTCAATATAAATATCATGTCCGAAGCGCTTGTTGTCGCAAACAACAAAACCGAAATTTTTACGTACGGAGAAACGGCCGACAATGGGTTCTTTGCTTCTTTCCGAAATCTTTATGACCTTGGCAACCGTTCTTGCACCCTTTTTCCTGTCTTTAACGGGAAGAATTTCAACTGTATCCTTATCGCAGGCATTTAAGGTATTACCTTCGGGGATAAAGAAATCCTCGTCATAGCCCTCTACGGTTACAAATCCATAACCGTTCTGGTTTCCCGTAAAAGTACCCTTAAGTGTCTTGTTTTCCTCCTGTTTGGAAGATTCTCGCTTACCCTCTTTATAGAGTTTTCGACCCTTTTCATCGAGTTTCAGACTGCCGTTCTTTGTCTCCGAAATAAGACCTTCTTCAATCATCTCATCAAGAATCGAATCAAACTCGTCCCTGTCGGAATCCTCTACCCGCAAAAAAACATTAAGTCCGTCACGTCCCATCGGAGTGTACAAGGGATTATTAAAGAGCTCCAATATTAAATTTTTGCGTTTTTTTCTCGATTTACCCATATAACCCTTTTTGGTGGTTTAGTGTCCATATAAACGAAAAGCCACTCAAAATTGAGTGGCTTCATAAGCTTCGTTTAGAATACATTCAGATTAAGTATTGCGGCAAGAAGCATAAATGCTATCGCAAGTGCCTTTGTAAACTTAACAAGGAATCCTTCCATGCTTCGTCCCTTTGCCTTGCCCCAGTAGGTCTCGGCCGCACCGGATATAGCTCCGAGTCCTGCGGACTTGCCTTCCTGCATCAACACAACAATCAGTAACGCTATAGAAACCAAAATAAATATAATTGTCAAAACTATTCTTAAAACTGCCATTAAGTATGACCTCCTAACGTCAAGCAAATGCTATGTTAACACAGATTCAAAAAGTATTCAAGTGTTACTTTTTAATAAGTAAGCTCTTTCCCGTCATTTCCTCAGGCTGCTTTAAGCCCATGCACTCGATGAGTGTGGGAACGATATCCGCAAGACAGCCGTTCTCTCTTAAGGTATACGCAGGATCGTAGTTTACGAGGATGAACGGAACGGGGTTCGTGGTATGAGCGGTGAAAGGTTCGCCCGTCTCATAGTCGATAAGCTGTTCAACGTTTCCGTGATCGGCACAAACAAACATTACCGCATCGTTTTCTTTAACCAGGTTAACAATTTCACCCACGCACTTGTCGATTACTTCAACAGCCTCGACTGCAGCGGAAACAACTCCCGTATGTCCGACCATGTCGGGGTTTGCAAAGTTGCAGATGATTACGTCATAGTAAGCCGAACCGTCTTCGTTCTTTTTCGTGATTGCTTCGCTTAACTTATCACATACCGTGTAAGCTGCCATTCTGGGCTTCTTGTCATAGGTAGGCACATACTTGGGCGAGTTTACAAGGATTCTGTCCTCACCTTCATTGGGAGTTTCGATACCGCCGTTGAAAAAGAAAGTAACGTGTGCATACTTCTCGGTCTCGGCAATACGAGCCTGCTTCATATGATTTGCGCTGAGCCACTCGCCGAAGGTATTTGTTACCGAAATCTTCTTGAATGCAACATCCTTATTGGGAATCGTGGGATCGTAATCGGAGAAGCATACATAGGTAACGTCCAAACGCTTACCGCGGTTAAACTTGTCAAAGTCATCATCGCAGAAGCAGTGAGTAATCTCACGTGCTCTGTCGGGACGGAAGTTGTAGAAAATGATTGAATCTCCGTCCTTTATGGTTGCGACGGGTGCACCGTTCTTCATAACAACCGTAGGCTTTACGAACTCATCCGTCTCGTTTCTGTCGTATGACTCTGAAATTGCTGCCTCTGCGGAATCAGCCTTTAAGCCTTCTCCCTTTGTAAGTGCATCGTAAGCCATCTCTATACGGTCGTAGTTGTTGTCTCTGTCCATCGCATAGTAACGTCCGCTGACAGTGGCAATTTCACCGACGCCGATTTTCTTCATCTCGTCTTCAAGTGCAATTGCGAAATCCTTGCCGCTTGCCGGAGGTGTGTCACGTCCGTCAAGGAAAGCATGAACGTAAACCTTTTCAAGTCCGTTTCTTTTTGCAAGCTCCAAGAGTGCATACAAGTGAGTATTGTGTGAATGAACGCCGCCGTCTGAAAGAAGCCCGTAGATATGAAGGCTTGAATTTTTAGCCTTACAATTATTTACGGCCTTCAAAAGGGCTTCGTTCTTAAAGAAATCTCCATCCTGAATTTCCTTTGTAATACGGGTAAGTTCCTGATAAACAATACGTCCGGCGCCCATATTTAAGTGTCCTACCTCGGAGTTTCCCATCTGTCCGTCGGGAAGTCCTACCGCCATACCGCTTGCGTATCCCTTTACAAAAGGATATTCCTTCATTAATTTGTCCATTACGGGAGTCTTGGCAAGCTTTACCGCATTGCCCTCTTCCCTGTCATTGAGGCCGTAGCCGTCAAGAATCAATAAAACCGCAGGTTTGTTTGCCATATATTTTTCCTTCTTTCCACATTTCCTAAACCCGGATAATTATACAAAAATAAAAGTAACTGTTCAAGAGGTCTTAAACAGTTACTTTTTTACTATATAGGAAATTGCTCCGCAATCTCCTATATAGCAAATTGCTCCGCAATCTCCTATATGTTTCTATTTCAGAATCATTGCCATGCTTTCTTTATCCTGAGCATACTCTAAAGCATCCTCTTTCTTTACCTTGCCGGCAAAGTAAAGTTCCGTGATAGCCTTGTCCATGGTAACCATACTGTTGCCGCTTGTCTGCATCATGCCGCGAAGCTGGTGAGCCTTGCCCTCTCTTATCAGGTTCCTGATTGCGGGATTTGCAACCATTACTTCAAAAGCAGCCACTCTTCCGCGTTCGTCCTTGGTAGGAAGGAGCTGTTGAGAAACAACGGCTTCCAAAACGTTTGCAAGCTGGATACGAATCTGCTGCTGCTGATGAGGTGGGAATACGTCTATCATTCTGTCAACGGTCGATGCGGCACCTAAGGTGTGAAGTGTCGAAAAAACAAGGTGTCCCGTCTCCGCAGCCGTAATTGCTATGCTGATGGTTTCAAAGTCACGCATTTCGCCGACCAAAATTACATCAGGATCTTCACGCAGAGCCGACCTCAAAGCATTTGCATAAGAACCCGAATCGATTCCTATTTCACGCTGGTTGACCATCGACTTCTGATGCTGATGAAGGTATTCGATAGGATCTTCAAGCGTGATGACATGAGCTTCTCTTGTCTGATTGATGCGGTCAATCATTGTTGCCAGTGTGGTAGACTTTCCGGAACCTGTAGGCCCCGTTACCAGTACAAGACCTTTCTTTCTGTTCGTAAGCTCCATTACGATATTCGGAATTGAGAGCTCCTCGGGCGTGGGGATCGTGGTCCCGACGAGTCTGAATGCCATGGCAACCGAGCCTCTCTGTCTGTAAACGTTTACTCTGTAACGTCCGACATTCCTGATTGAAAAGGCCATATCATACTCCCCTCTTTCAAGGAAGTATTCTTTTTGCTTGGCATTCATGACCTGATCGACAAGGCTTTCTGTATCGGGCGGAAGGAGCTTATCGAATTCCATGTTTATAAGCTTTCCGTTTACGCGCATTTTGGGCGGAATTCCAACCGTAAAGTGCACGTCGCTCGCACCTGCTGTTTTCGCAGTCTTAAGTACTTCTTCGATATTTACCATAAATTGTCCTCCGGGTTCAAGCACAAGCACAGCTTACACGAGCTTGCATTTGAACCGCCAATCAAAGTTTGAAAGTCCACTTTTAAACTTTTCCCCTTAAATCATAAGTCCAAGTTTGTTTGCTGCTTTCTTTATATCCATGCTTTCAAGTGTGAACTTGCAGTCGGGCGTTATATCGTTTGCGGGCGAAATATTCGACCGAATGTAAAAAGCATCCATGCCGACTCCTTTGGCTCCGCCTATGTCGGACGTGGCATCGTTTCCTATCATAATCGACTTTTTAAAATCGATTCCAAAACTTTCCTTCAAACGCATAAAGAACGCCTTATCGGGTTTCTTTACACCCTCGTTTGAGGAAATCAAAATTCCGTCAAAATATTTTGAAATATCCAGATAGTTAAGCTCGTACTCTGTAAACGCACGCTGCGCATTCGAAAGAAGATATACTTTCTTTCCCTCGTCCTTGAGCTTTTGAAGAAATTTCTTTACATAAGGATAGGTGCGAAGTTTCTTTGTCGTAATGACTCTGAACCACTGCGCCGTATGAAGTGTAAGTTCGTCGGATGCCTCAACTCCTTTTTCCCTGTATAAAGCTTTAAAAACATCCTCTATGACAATTTCAGGGAAGCTCTCATGGGCATACCGCGCGGAATTTGATGCCTGCTTTTTTAAAAGGGCCTCTCCCGTAAGCTCATGATACCTTTCTTTAAGCTCTTTTGCCGTGTAAAGTGCTCCCTGATATCCGTAGTATAAAGAAAGTTTTTTCCAAACCGCCAGGCTTTCTTCGTCCGTCCTGATATCTACCAGGGTTCCGTATAAATCGAATATAAAATTATCGTACATTAAAGCAAAGTTACCTTTCCGGGTACTGCCTCCGTGAATTTACCGGCAACATTTAAAACAATCGGTATAACCGACGGATTATAAACAAAAGAATTGTCTGCGGCAAAGTTCAGTCTCTTTGCTGCATCAAGATAATCGATAATCTCAATATTGGTAGCATACCACATATCGTCGCGCCTGCCTATACGCTCCGAAAACCGCTCGATTATGTCCCAGTTATTGTTGTCTTCAAATTCATAACTGTGTCCCCACAGATAAAAAAGCTTTAAATACTGAGTTTTTTTGTGCTCTATAAAGGCATCCTCAAGTTCAAACAAATCATCGTCTGTATGATGTGCGGTAGGATACCATTCAAGCGGATCCGTCGGAAGGTCGTAATTTTTTGACGACCTTGTAACCCTTCCGTATGCAATGCCGAGAGATTTGAAAAGCGTCTTTATTTCCTCACTGTAGGAACCGTTCGGATATGCGTGTCCCCTTACGGGCTTTCCCGTAATGCCTTCCAATATCAGCCTGTCCTTGATAATTTCCTCCGCAACCTCGGTCATAGGGCACCTTGCAATTGTCGGATGAGTAAGGGTATGCGTTGCAATCTCGTGATTTTTGTAAAGTTCTTTAATCTCGTCGGCATGGAAGCGGGGATGCTTTTCATGGTCCATGCTTCCGTCCAAGAGTCCACCGTTTATGTTGAAGGTACACTTAATCCCGTTTGCGTCAAAAATATCGATTAAGCGCTTGTCCTCCCTCTTTCCGTCATCATAGCTTGCCGTAAAGCATTTGTGCTTTCCGCCGGGGAAGGTAATGTAAATATTTTTCATAGCATCTCCTTTATCTCAAAGTTTAAACATAGTATTTATGATATGAAGTCCGGTATTTGTTTTGAAAATTTTATTTCTAAAGTTGATGATTGCTTCTTTTTCAAGCTTATCTTCAAAAGCATTTACGAGAAAATCCGCCTCAAGCAGAATACGATAATCCATGCCGTCAACATTTTCGTAAGTATGATGATGTGCTATCAGGTAGCATACCCTTTCCGTTTCTTCTTTTGAAACTTCAGGGAAACATTTAAGCATATCTCTTGCATATGAAGGGCCTTCCTGCTCCTGAAGCTTTCCGTCGCATTTTCCGTACTTTCGCTCACTCGGACGTATACCGATGTCATGCATGATGGATGCGATATCGAGAATTTTTAAGTTTTCTTTATCCAAGTCTTCACGTACTCCGATTACGTGTGCGAACTCATACACCTTGAGAAAATGCTGAATCCGTGCCGGATCTCCGTCATAAAATTCCGTCATCTTAATAATCAGGTCTTCGTAAAGCATTTTGGCTCCTTCACATAACTTTACTTCATTAAAATTTTACTCTGACCGGCGCTTAATTACAAGGTCAGCAAAGTTCAAAATTTTTACTCAATGTAACAATTTACGTTCTTGGCACACAGTGCCTTTTTTGCTATATAGCATGTTGCCAAGCAATTTCCTATATAAAAAAAGAGTTTCGCTTGCGAAACTCTCACGCGCCGAGCGCGGTCGCGTTAGCGACATATACCTATCGCGCGAGTGCGCATCATTGGCACGTAGTGCCTTTTTGCTATATAGGGGATTGCGGAGCAATTTCCTATATAGCAAAAAAAGAGCGGATTGACCGCTCTTTTCAATATTAATCAACGAATTATATATCATCTACACTTTCTTGTCTCTGCGAGCAATAGCATATAAGCAAATAGGCATCATTGGTTTTGGAATATATACAATTACAGCATGACCCACTGTCCGTACGAGCACCATTATCGTCTCCCATAAACACATAATGGCTGCAAGAGTTAAAAGCCGAAACAACTGGCCAGCCATCACTGGTATATGTCGTGCAGGCACCGCCGCCGGATACCATGTCAAGCTCATCATCGGCAAGTTCTTTATTCTTCTTTGATGAGATAAAACTTTCAAGTTCAGCCACAGTCGCATCACAATCGTGTGCCTTCAGGAAATCAATAACCTTCTTTTCTCCGGCTGCCTTAGCGTATTCCTTTTTTAGTTCGACATCAGCCTGAATCTCTTCATATAATTTTTCAAGTGTCTTCATTATATAACCCTCCTTGGATTTCTACT
>CAVJJQ010000104.1:0-9184 GCA_963649755.1 bacterium
TGTCACCGCAGGTGACTGAGAGGGCTAGAGCTGTCACCGTAGGTGACTGAGAGGGGCTTGGCTCTCTCACGCGAAGCAATTTCCTATATAGTAAAAAAGGGCTGCAGCACTAACTGTAGCCCCATAATAATCTCAAAAACCTTATCCCTTAACCGAACCGCCCGTAACACCTTCAACGTAGTACTTCTGAAGGAAGATAAACAAGAGCGTAACCGGTATGGCAACGACAACACCGCCCGCACAGAACATCGTGTAGTTATTGTTAATACGGTCGGGCGTCAGCCACGAATACAGACCAACCGCAACGTTCATGCCCGCCGAGGTATTAAAGGATATGTACTTTGCAAATACGAAGTCTCCCCAGGGAGCCATGAAAGCTGTAAGGATTGTATAAATAACAATCGGCTTTGCCAGAGGAAGGATAATCTTCGTAAATACCTGGAGTCTTGTAGCTCCGTCAATACGTGCCGATTCATCAAGAGATTTCGAAATCGTATCAAAATATCCCTTTGAAACGTAATAACCCATACCCGAAGAAGCTACATATACGATAATCAAACCGAAGATGGCATTTTCCTGAGTAAGTCCCAAGTCCTTTAAAACTCTGTAAAGGATGACCATGGTAAGCATTCCGGGGAAGAATCCGAGTATCAGCATAAACTGCATCAAAGGCTCTCTCATCTTAAATCTGAAACGCGAAAGCGTGTAGCTCATGCAGAGAACCATAATCGTGTTGATAACCGCGCAAACGCAGGCCATGATAAAGGTGTTTCTGTACCATACCACGAATTCCGATTGGAAAAGAGCGGTATAATTGTCAAACCCAAACTGTCTGGGAATTACATATCCTACCATCCATGTAGACTCGCTTCTGAAGGACTGAAGTAAGATACATACGAAGGGTGTGAGCCAAACAATACTCATAAGTATAAGTATTACATAAATAATTGCATTTCCGATTGAATTCTTGGCCTTCATGCCAAGTTTTTTTCCTTTTTGCCTGCTCATTACTGCATTCCCTCCTCATTCTTAACTGACGGAAGTACCCTGTAAACCGAAAGCGATATTACCGTAACGATTACAAATACCGCAATACCTATTACGGAAGCAAGATAGTATGCTGATTCCGTACCGGTGGTAATCTTGAAGAGCCAGGTGATTAACAGGTCCGTATATCCGACTGTACCTGAAGCCGAGCTTGCCGAAGGATTGGTAGGTCCGCCGGATGTCAGCAGATAAATAACGTTAAAGTTATTCATATTACCCGTAAACTGAGTAAGCAGGTAAGGAGCCGTGATAAACAGCATGTACGGCATCGTAATGCTCTTAAACTGCTGAACCGGGGAAGCTCCGTCAATCTTGGCCGCTTCGTAAAGATCCTGAGGAATATTCATAAGAATACCGGTTGCGATAAGCATCAGGTAAGGAATACCGATCCAGATATTTATTAAGATTACCATTACACGAGCAAGTGTCGCGCTGCCCCAGAAATCAATGGGCTGGGCAATCCATCCAAGATTAATAAGCCAGCCGTTTACAATACCCGACTTATCAAACATCTTCGAAACATACAAAAGAGAAATAAACTGAGGAATTGCGATTGTCATAACGAAGATTGTACGCCACATTTTCTTAAATTTGATGCCCTTACGGTTGATCATCATGGCAAGGATGATTCCGAGGAAATAGTTTGAGAAAGTAGCAAAGAAGGCCCAGACAAGAGTCCACCCGAGGATTCTTCCGAAGATACTTAAGTAAGAATTGCTGCCGCCTACCATTGAGAAAAGGGTCTTGAAATTGTCAAGTCCGACCCAGGTAAACAGGCTGTTGATATAGCCGTCATGAGCGCCGTCGTAGTTGGTGAAGGCTACAAATATCATGAAGACTATGGGCAAAACCGTAAAAACAAAAATTCCGATTGTAGGAAGGAATAAAAGAGTCTTATAAAAACCCGCATCTGTTAAGTCCTTAAAGTCATCTTTAAGCTTATTAACCTTCTTTCCGGCCTTTTTAAGCTCATATGCCTTGTAGCTTGACTTGATATTGAAAGCCCAGACAAGCACCATGGCAAAAATAATGAATATAGTTAAAATTCCGTATAAAAGTATAAGGAATGAATTGTCATTGTACGTTGTTACATAAACATCAAGGAATGAATCGTATTCCTTTGACGGGCCCTTTACACCAAGGCTTGGTAACATTGAAAGCCAGTAGCTTCCGTGAAAAATCATATAATAGATAAATATACCTTCAATGGCAAAGAACATGAGTCCCCTTGCAATCTGTCCGCGAACGAGGCACCCTAAGCCCATGATTACGGCAGAAAGCTTTGTAAAGATGTCACCCTTTGCAAGCATTTCAAAGAATTCCGCTATCGATTTTCCGATTCCCTTAAAGAAGTTTCCCATACTAACCTCTTTCCAAAATGTAGTTGAATGTCCGAAGCCGGTCTTGAACCGCTCCGATCTGCAATGATAAAGGATTTTTAAAAGAAGGGTTGGAGCCAAAGTTTATGACTCCAACCCCTATTATTTTACTGCGATTAAGTTTAATTACTCAAGAGTAATCACGCCTGTTGTACTGTCAAATACGATTGTATAGGTTCCGTCTGCATCAACGACTACATTGTCGCCGCTTGCAACTCCGTCCTTACCGTAGTTAACATCCCAGCTGTTAGCATAACGAACCTTGAACTCTGTGCCTGCTGTCATGGTAACATCTGCAAGTTTGAAGGTTGTTCCGTCATCCTGAATATCCATACCGAAGTCTGTATCCCAGTTGGAGCCGTTAAGAGTACCGATAACATTCCATCCGTAGAAGCTGTGCTTCTCAAGAGTAATAGTTGCGCTTGAAAGATCTTCAGCGGTAACAAGCTTTACATAGTAGATACCGTCTTCTTCAACAACGATATTGTCACCGTTTACAACGCCGTCCTTACCGAAGTTAACATCCCAGCTTGCACCCTGGCGAACCTTGAATTCATCGCCTGCCTTGAGCTCGAGTGCTTCAGAATAGTAAGTAGGATCACCGGTTTCAGCAGTTCTGGTCATAGCAAAATCTGTATCCCAGTTGGTGCCGCAGATTGTACCGATTACAGAGAAAGCTTCTTTTTCATCTGAAGTCATATTGAAGAGTGACTGGCAGGTATCTTCATAAGCTGTAAGTGCTGTCTGGAACTCTTCTGTTGTGCCGTTGCTTTCCTTAATGGTAGTAGCGATAACCTTTGCGATATCCCACCATGAACCGTGAATGTTGCCCTGTGTCTTTGCATATGCGTTCTGTAAGTTAACAGCTACAACACCGAGGTCAGATGAAACTTCTGATGAAGACTGAGCTTCAAGATTTGAAGGTCCCCAAAGGAGTTCGTTGTAACGCTCTTCACAAACAGATGCGCTTGTTAAGTACTGAGCGAGCTTGTTGAGGCAAGCTGCCTTAGCTGCATCTTCCTGAGGCTTGACGCCTAAAAGCTTACATCCGTTGTAAGAACCAAGGTGATATGAAACACCGCCTGCCGTAAAGGAAGGAAGGTCTGTTGCTCCGAGGTTGTCACCGAGGATTGACTTTGCATTTGCTGTATTCCAGGTACCGGAAACAACGATTGCTGCGGGGATAGCTGCTTCAAACTCTGAAGTTTCGCTTGAATCTACCCAAGCGCTTGAAGAAAGAAGCTTGTACATTCCTTCGCAGGCAAGTAAGCCCTTGTCGGAATTGAAAGTATCGTTAACTGAAATGAAGTTTCCTTCATCGTCTGTTTCCCAAGTTGAATCACATCCTGTAGCAAAGAAGAAGGATGCTGTGTACCAGGATGAGCCTTCAAGCTGGAAGCAGAAAGTCTTGCCTGCTGCTTCGCAGTCAGCAATCAAAGCTTCCATTGAATCAAGGTCTTCTTCAGGGATAACGCTCTTATCATAGAACATGAAGTAGCCGTTATCGGAAGTAAGGGGATAAGCGTAAACTGCGCCATCGCCTACGGAAGCGGCTGCAACACCGGCCTCATCAAAAGAGGTCTTTACATACTCTGCTGCTGCATCACCGAGCTGCATCAAAGCATTTGCTTCAAGAAGTCTTGAAGTCTGGTCCTGCGCGAAAAAGAACAAGTCTGCACCGGACTCAACGTCCTGGATCATTGTGGTGGCTGCATCGCCTTCGCCTACTGCTTCAACAGTTGCGTTAAGAGTGATGCCGTCTGTGTTGGTTGAGTTGAAATCACTAATCTGCTTAGTGGTGAGTTCTACTGCTGCTTCGGGACACCAAACCTTGATGTCATAAGTATAGGCAGTAGCTGCATCGGAGCTGCTGTCCGTACTTGCTGAAGCGGAAGAGTCAGTAGAAGTTTCTGTTGCTCCGCAGGCTGTCATTGAAAGAACCGTTGCTGCGGAAAGAAGTACTGCTAAAATTTTCTTCTTCATATTTTCCTCCGTTTTCCAAACACCGGACATTTGCGAAATCGAAACAAGTGAACCTGCGTGATTCGCTTGTTGCCGTGGCAAGTGTTCAATGTTCAATGTTTACGAGTAAAATTCTAATTTTTTTTGTGCAAAATGTCAATACGGACACATTTCACATAAATGAGACGGCGTTTTTGGTTAAATTTACGAAACTCTACGAAAATTTTAGCGTCAGGCAGATATTTTCGTTATGCAAGCCGATTTTTATGATTTCTCGGCAAATTACGCGCAACAAAATTGCGCAGGTTTTTGTAACCTGCGCAATCTGATGTTTATTATTCTTGTGACTCGCTTCAATCCGACAGCTTATTCAATGCCTTCTCGGCTCTCTTTGCATTTGCCGTGTCGGGGAAGAGTTCAACCACCTTTGCATATGTGGTCTTTGCATCCTCCGTGCGTTCCAGTGCTTCATACGAAAGTGCAAGTCTGTACAAAGCGTTGTCGTCCGTTTCGTCAAAGAACACCGCCGATTCAAAGTATGCAACCGCATCCGTAAACTGGCTTTCATCGTATGCCTTTATACCGTCTTCGACGTAGGAATCACATACCGAAGGTCCGATTGCCGACTTTAGAGCCCTGTAAAGAGCTATATAATTCTCACTGGTCTCTTCGGTCCAGGTAGACTCATCCACTTCTTTAATGTAATCCGCCACTTCCAAAAAGTCCGCCGGATTGTTCAAATATATCGATGCCGCCTTAAGCAGACTTTCCATTGACTGAAGAGTTCCTTCAGTACCTGCGTAGGCACTCAGGCTCTTAGTAAGCGTTTCTATATTGTCATCCTGCTTTGAAACGGTGCTCTCAAGCTCATTTATCGTAAGGTTCTTTTCGTCAAGCTCCGCCCCTATTGCCTTAATCTCTTCCTGAGCACTTGACTTTTCCTGCTGAATACGTGCCGGGAGTACCAAGCAAAACGTAATTGCAAAGCCTATCGCTATACCGAAAATAATATTTAATACGGTATTGGAACCTTTCTTTTCTTTAACGCCGACTCGCTTAATGATGAGCTCGTTTCCGTCCATATAGGAAACGGTATCGGCCTGATCCTCACCCTCGGCTTTTAATTCCTTTGCTTTCTTTTTGTCATTTTCCGGATGAAGCAAAAGATTTATCTCGTTAAGGTAGCGAAGTGCCGTCGTGTTGTTGATATCAATGGCTCGTACTTTATCAAGCTCTTTTATCGCAGCCTCCAGGTGGCTTGTATGTATCAGGCAAAGAGCAAGCAGCTGATGTGCTCGGATAAATTTCCTGTTCGCCTTAAGCGAAGCACGCAATTGAATAATCGCCATGTCGACGCCGTCAGGTCGCTCCAGGCATTCGAGTGCCGCATTGTACTTCTTTATGGATTGGCTGATGTTTTCAAGCTCGCCCGCATTTGACTGAACACGGCTTATGTAATCCGACGCCACATTTTTGTCGTTGCGAAGGTTGTTGCTGATGACCCACTCGGAAAGTGCCGCGGGTACCTCACCCATCTCATAGTACACAAGTCCCAGAAGGTTTCTTGCCTTTATGTTGTTTTTGTTGAATTTAAGACTTTCTCTTAAAGAAACCACAGCTCCGGACAAATCCCTGACGCGCGCTCTTTCCAACCCTTCGTTGTAAAAATAATTCGAAGTACGAATGATTTTCTTGTAAAGGCCGACATCCGCGCCGCAGTTTGTACAGAAGCTATGCTCCGAAAGCCTGCATCCGCAATTGTAACATCTCATTAATTGTCCCTGTCGTCCTTAATCATCTTAATAAAAATATCCGCAACGTCCGTGATGTCCTGATTGTATATAGCCTCTCCGACATCCTCTATTTCAAGACTTTTATTGAATTTCTTTAACTCTTCCTCAAAATCGATCATCTTCCACCTCTTATAGTAAAGGCCTAATCTCTGCATACAGGTACAAAGAACCCGCAGCATAGCAAAAAGTCTTACTTTCACCAAACGGTAAGCTTTCAAATGCACTCTTTACATCTGTGTAAAAAGAAACATTCTCCGCGCCCTCAAAAGCCTTTAACAAGTGTTCTTTATCCGCGCCCCTGCTGTCTTCAAGCTTACATAAGCGATAAGCGTCAAACAAATTACTGTTAATAATCATCGAAGCTTCCGTGTCAATGTCCTTGTCGGACACTGCCGTATAAAGAAGCACTCTTTTACCGGCGCCGTCATTTTTAACAGTATCAAGGAAAGCCTTTATCCCATCGGGATTGTGTGCTCCGTCAAAGAAGAATCTTTCCGAAAGCCTCTCCATTCGACCGGGCCACTTCATATGTTCAAAGGATAAAGAAGCCTTTTTTAAATCAATCGGCTCAGACAGCAAATCCTTCAAAACCTCAAGTGCGGTATATGATATCGCAGCGTTCTCAACCTGATATGACGCGCTTGTTTTAAGTAAAATTTTAACATTCTCATGATACAGAGAATGCATCCAAAAATCAATCCCCGCCTCCGTCCTTTCAAAATTCTTAATATTTGAAAGGCTTACGGGATAAGCAGGTGCCTCCCTTAACTTTGCCGTTTCAAAGAATACGTCCGAGACTTCTTTTTCTTTTTCCGCAAATACAACGGGAACTCCCCGTACGATGATGCCCGCCTTTTCGGCGGCAATCAAGGGCTTTGTGTTGCCTAAATATTTGCAGTGATCGAGGCCGATTTCGGTGATAACGCAAAGTGCCGGGGTTTCTATACTGCTTGTCGCATCAAGCCTTCCGCCGAGGCCCGTTTCGAGGATTACGACGTCGGGCTTCAATCTGTTGAACCAGGCTGCTGCCATCATAAATAAAAGTTCAAAGTACGAGGGATGATATTGACTGCTGCAGTCACCTTGCCTGAAGGTTTCAAGTTTACCCATCACTTCATCGAAAGCATCCTTAAATTCTTCCTTTGAAATCATTTCATTATTATAAGAGAAACGCTCCCTTATATCGATGAGATGCGGTGAAGTAAACATGCAAACGTTAAATCCCTGCTCCGAAAGTGCCGTATTTAAAAAGGAGCAGACCGAGCCCTTGCCGTTAGTACCGGCCACGTGCACGGTCGGAATGTCTTTACTGAAATCCCCTATTTCCCTTAAAAAAGCCCTTGTAACTTCAGGCTCGTTCTTTTTCACGAATTTGGGAATGTTCTTTATATAATCAAGTATCTCTTCGTAGGTCACTTTTTTTCTCCGAAATTTTTTTCTATTGTAAACCCAAATTCGGAAAGATAAAACCTTAAGAAAGGCTTAATCTTGACTTTCCTTGACATTGCCTGTAAATCAAGCTAAGCTACAGACCATATGGACTTTAAATTGTGAGGTTAATATGAAGATTCAGTTGTCAGATCACTTTACTTTTAAGAAGCTTTTCCGCTTCGTGCTTCCGTCGATTGTAATGATGGTATTCACCTCAATCTACGGTGTAGTGGACGGTTTCTTTGTATCAAATTATGCGGGGAAAACGGCTTTTGCGGCCGTAAACCTGATCATGCCCTTTGTAATGATCTTGGGCGGTGTCGGATTCATGATCGGTACCGGCGGAAGCGCACTTGTTTCCTTCCAGCTCGGTGAGGGCAATAAAAAGAAAGCAAATGAAACCTTTTCCCTTCTTGTTTACTTTACTGTAATAGTCGGAATCATCATTTCGATAATCGGATGTCTTGTGGTTGAACCGGTTGCTCTTTTATTCGGTGCGACTGCGGAAATGCTTCCCGACTGTGTGCTTTACGGTAAGATAGTAATTGCCTTTATGGTGACCTTCATGCTCCAAAATGCTTTCCAGAGTTTCTTTGTCACCGCCGAGAAACCGCGTATGGGACTCATCGTTACGGTTGCGGCCGGTGTCGGAAATATGGTAATGGACTTTCTTTTTATAGGAGTATTTAACTGGGGCGTTGCGGGTGCCGCCGTTGCAACGGGCTTAAGCCAGACAATCGGCTGCGTCATTCCGCTCATTTACTTTTTCCTTCCGAACTCTTCCACCCTCAGACTTTCAACGACACATATCGACTGGTATGCAATCGGCAAGGCTTGCGGAAACGGAAGCTCAGAGCTTATGAGTAACGTTGCTTCGTCCATAATCGGAATCGTATACAACTGGCAGCTTTTGAAATTCGCCGGTGAAGACGGTGTCGCCACCTACGGCGTGTTAATGTATGTTCAGTTTATCTTCATTGCAATGTTTGTAGGCTATGCTGTCGGCTCGGCTCCGATTGTAGGCTACCATTACGGTGCCGGGAATTACGACGAGGTCAAAAATATAAAGAACAAGAGCCTTCGTTCAATGAGCATCGGAGGTGTTTCAATGCTCATCCTTGCAATCGTGCTTGCTCCCGTGCTTTCAAAGATCTTCGTAGGCTACGATGCGGATCTGATGAATATGACCACTCATGCCTTCCGTATATTCTCCATGTTCTTTATCTTTGCAGGTGTGAATATCTATGCTTCGTCATTCTTTACGGCTTTGGGAAACGGCCTTGTGTCGGCAATCATTTCCTTCGTGCGTGTGCTGGTGTTCCAGCTGCTTGCGGTTATGCTGCTTCCCGTATTCTTCGGAATTGACGGCATCTGGCTTGCAAACACCGTTGCCGAGGTCTTCTCATTTATAGTCTCGATGACGTTCTTGATCAAGTTAAAGTATAAGTATCACTACTAAATAAGTTTTCCGGCTTCACGTTTTTCCGATGTCGACCGGATCATTATCAGAGCAAATATTTACGGAACGCTCGCGCCGTCCTCGCCCTCTCCGTCCTCGCTTCGCTCGGCCAC